>DYRS01000243.1 GCA_020718585.1 Chthoniobacter flavus | reverse complement strand
ATTACACCAATTTCTACCAGCCCTTCACGATGGTCAGCGGAGACAATACGCAGAATCTGACGATGGCTGCGGACGACGATCATCCGGTCTATTCACCTCCCGCGTTCAAACTTGCCCGCGTCTTAAAAAGAAAAACGCCCACCGGCGTCTGGCAGATCGACTTCGATGCCGTCATCACCGGCCCCAGCCCGGAAGACGTAACCATCACGGCGAAAGGCCCCGGCGGGGAATTTACGTTGGCGCCGAGCGCCTTCGTGCGCGGCACGGGTCTTGACTACAAGGCGACGGTTTCCTGGCTTATGGACGGCGATTACACCTTCACGGCCGTCGATTCCCGGGGGCGCAAGGCGGAGACAATTTACCATTTTCAGAACCGCTACGATCTATCCTCGCCCGTCATTCCAGCCGAAGCCAATTACGCGTACACCGGAACGACGCCCACGCTGACCTGGACGCCTCCCCCAACGGGCGGTCCGTACTCTTACCAGGTCGTAATCATCGATTGGAGAGGCTCTGCCGCCTGGTACATATCGGAGCAGAATACCACCGTTTCGGCAACCGTGCCGGCGGGCGTTCTGCTGCCCGACACCGGGTACGTCTGGTATGTGCGGCTTCTGGATGACGCCGGTCATCCGATGAACTGCATGGAAAGCAACTACGGATATCTTTATACCGGTGCGCGGGTGGAAGAGCCGACACCCGCGTGGACCTCCATCGGGGCAAGGCCGCCCTCGGGGGCCAGTACGGGGTATTCGTTCTGGGTCGATGCGAAGGTTCCGGGCCTGGCGCCCTGGGACGTCCGTGCGATCCGGTTGAAAGACGCCAGTGAAAATATTGTCCTGCAAAAAACCAGTTCTCTCTTTTTCGTCCATTTCCTGGACTCCTTTTTCGAGGCTTTTTCCATGCAGGCGAACCAGCCCGCTTCGGGGCCCTATACCCTCGAGATGGACTACACCCGTTCCGGGCTGATAAAAACCCTCGTCGTGAACAATATCCCGTTCACCTACACCGGCGTCCCGGCGGTGGATTTGACGACGCTTGCGCCCGGCGCGAACTACTATTTCAAAACGACGCAGCCGACCTTTTCCTGGAGCCCGATCTCCGTTCCGAATGCCTATTATCGCGTTAAAATTTCGGAGCCGATGCTTCGAATCCCGATCTGGAAGAGCGGCTGGTCCAAAAACACCACGGCGACCGTTCCTGCGGGCATTCTGGAGCCGGGCGGAACCTACTTCTGGACGGTGCTGACGACCACGGCCATCGACCCGATGTTTACCTTCAGTTATGTCAACGCCGAAGACAGTCCGATGCCCATGACTGCGTACCGTTTCACGATAGATCGGAACGTCTCGCCTCCCGCGTTCATCGACAACGGGTACGGCATCGTCATATACAATAGCGCATACGGCGCCAATTACGACGTCAGCGTTAGCATCGTCGATCTCGACGGCATCGCCTCCGGCGGGTCGTCGCATACCGTCACGATGAAAACACCGTCGGGAACGGAGTATCCGCTTTACTACAGCTATTCGACCAGCTCAACCGCGGCCATCTACACCGGGTTCGTCAATCTGAACGGCGGCTCGCCCGAATCCGGCGACTTTACCTTTACCGTGACGGACCCGGAAGGCAACACAGTGACGATGGTGGACAAGGTTGTCGTCAATATCCTGCCCCTCCCGGACGCAACATCTTTTTCACTGGCCGCCGATTCCGTCCTCGCCGACACGACGCCGACCGTCACATGGGATGCGGTCGCCGGCGCTCAGGAGTACCGCCTCCGCATCTACAGCGCGGACGGCTCGACGAAAATCTGGACGGGGACGGTCGGCGTTCCCTCCTGTACCGTGCCGCCCGGCGTTCTTGCCCCCGGCACGGCTTACCGCTACCGGGTCTATGCCCGCGACGCCCGATGGCCTTACGATATCGACAATGTCTCCGTGACCCCGGCCTCCCCCGCTGCGGCGGTCACCTTCACCACGGGCGCCCGGACGGACGGCCCCTTCATCTCGCCGGGAAACGGCGTATCGACCTATACCAGCATGGGCGGCGTCAATCCGACCAGGCTGTATTTCTCCATCATTGTCCATGACGCACAGGGTGTTCCCGGAAATATCCGTTCCGTCCGGGCGATCTTCCCGAGCGGTCATCAGGAGCAGCTCTATTACGATATCGGCAACTGCGACAACACCGCGATCAAGGGCGTTTACACCGGCGCACCGGACGTTGCGCCCGAAGCCGGCCGCTACACCTTCATTGTCGAGGACCTCGACGGACACACCTTCACCGTTTCGGAAGAGCTGACCGTCAATCCCATCGGCTATCCGGCGCTGACATCGCTATCCCCCG
>DYRS01000069.1 GCA_020718585.1 Chthoniobacter flavus | reverse complement strand
CTTCCGCATCGCTGCGTATCTCAAAGCGGGGGGTCTTCAGCTTAACATCGTCCATATCCGCCAGCGAACGGGTGATGTCATCCAAGAAAGCTTCGACGCTGCTGGTGGGCCGAAAGTTGCGATTTTCGATCAACTCGGCAACCCCACCTTTACGGAAGGCTTTGAGGTAGATTGTCACGGTGTCGTTGGAGATGTTAAGTGCGGCAGCGATCTGTCCGTGAGGCATATCGAGGCAGTGAAGGCGAATGGCCAGGAGCTTGATTTTTGCGCGTTCGGAGGTCGCCGGGTCATCAATCGCCTCGGCGATCTCATCTCGCTGGGTATCCATAAGGTTGAGTTTGATCATTGCGGAAGTCATTGTAGCAAGATGCGTGTCATATTGCTAACGTTGTGCGCTTGCGAGCGCACTAGGGACGGCTCGCAGCAGCAGTCCGGGGCCACAAGCGAGCGGCTTCGGCGAAACCGCCCTACCGGGTGCCCCGCGCGGGCGGCGCGCACTTTCCTGGACGGGTCACCGCGGGTCAGTGATCCGGCCGAGGAAGAGACATGCGCCGGTCGGCGTATGCTGGACCGCGAAATAGAACGGGCGGTCCACCCGGACTTCGACCGGCTCGCGCTGCACCGGCATCGAGGTCGCGCGCATCATCACGACCGCCGTGGCCGCCGCCGCCTCGATGCCCTTTTCATCGAGCGCAAAAAACGTCTTGTGGAAGACGTCTGAAATATAGAGGTAGTCGTCGGGTTTGCGCGGGGCGATGCCGTCGAAGTCGGCACTGCGGCGCGGGATGTCGAAGGCGGCTTTCATCCCGAGCGACTGCAGGATTTTTGCCAGCGCAAGGGTCGGCGGCTCGAGGCGGAATTTCGGAAGGGTGAGCGCGACGTCGGCACGCGGCATCCGCGCCGCGCCGCTCAATATCTCTGGAGCGACCGGCGGCATCGGGCCCGCCGCGTCCGGAAGAAGGATCAAAAACTGGAACTGGCCGCCACGAAACGGAACTCCGACCGCAGTGAATCCGCCGGCCTTCCGGTAGCCGAACGAATCCGTGCGCGCGATCGCCGGGACCTCGGCACTATTTTTCCCATCGACCCGGAATGCGAGGCCGGGGGCCTTGGAAAATTCCTCCGCCCAGGGAGCCTTGAGGTAGAGTGCGTTTGTGAGGACGAGTGTGGTGTCCTTTGTAAGGGCGTCGGCCGGGATGAGGTTGCGGATCCGGTCCTCCGTGCGCTGCTCCACCCACGCGTTGATCCGGGCGGCGGCGGCGGCGGGGTCGGCCTCGAAGTCGAGCACCTCAAGCGGGGCTCCGAACCGGTCTTTGCACAACGCGAGAAACGCGTCGCGGAATGCGAATCCCTTCGCCCCGAAAAGCCGGTTTGCGACGTGCAGCGATGTGTCCTTTCCTGCCCGCGTCGCAGATTCCTCCAGCGCGGCGTTGAGAGTGCCGAACGATGCGGCCAGCGCGGCGGCATCGTCGGAAAACGCGAGCGCCCCGGCCATCTGCTCGCGCGTTGCCCCGGCCGCCCCCGCGTAGGTCATCGCCAGTGCCGAAGCAATCGAAAACGGAGAGATGCAGAGGTTGCCGTCCGCCCGCGCCGCAGCGAAAATTTTTGTGCCCCCGTCGTTGGTCGCCGAGGCGGCAGGATCCTGTGCGGGGGCATTGGAAAGAATCGGGAGGGTGGTCATAGCGAGCGCGAGCCGGGCAAGCTTCATGATGCTCCCATATTCCGGGATCGCCACCAAAGCAAGAACGGGCTCCCGATAAAACCCCCGCGCCCGGCATTCAATGGAGCATCGGCATCGCGGTAGACAATTTTTCATTCGCATCCGCGGGGGGGATTTGCGACCCTGCCGCCGCCTTGAAAAAATGGATGCCGTCGCCGCCAGTGGGATTGTCAAAAAATTCGGTGATCTGACCGTTCTGCACGGGTTGGATCTCGCGATCCCGCGCGGCGAACTTTTTGCGCTGCTCGGTCCGAACGGGAGCGGGAAAACGACATTTTTTCGGATTCTCACGACGCTGATCGCGCCGGATGCAGGTTCCGCAGTCGTCGGCGGGCAGGACGCGGTGGGCGATCCGGCTGCAGTGCGCGCGAAGATCGGCGTGGTTTTCCAGTCGCCGAGCCTCGACAAAAAGCTGACCGTGCGGGAGAACCTCGCTTACGGCGGCGCGCTTTACGGGATGCACGGAAGCCCGCTCGCGGCCCGGATCGCCGAGCTCTCGGGCGCGCTCCGGCTGGAGGACAAGATGGACCGCCTTGTCGAGACGCTCTCCGGCGGGCAGCAGCGGCGGGTAGAGATCGCCAAATGCCTGCTCGCGCGTCCGGAGATCCTCCTGCTCGACGAGCCCTCGACCGGGCTCGATCCCGCCGCGCGCATGGACCTCTGGTCGCTCGTCGCAAGCCTGCGGGCGACCCACGGGATGACCGTTATCTTCACGAGCCACCTCATGGACGAATCCGCCCGCGCGGACCGGGTCGGGATTATGAGCGACGGACGCCTTGTCCGGGTGGACACGCCCGCCGCCCTGCTTGCGGAGGCAGGCCCCGAGATCCTTCGCGTCGCAACGGTCGATGCAATGCGGGTTTCGGAATTTCTGAAATCCCAATGCGGGCTTGCCCCGCACGCGCTCGAGGGCGAGGTCCGGGCCTCGGCGTCGGGCGCGCACGCGGTCTGCGTCCGTCTGACCGCCGCGCTGCCCGACGCCGTGGGCTCCACCACCGTTTCAAAACCCACGCTCGAGGATGTCTTTCTCTTCCAAACCGGAAAGCGGCTCAATGAATGACACCTACTACTGGCGGCCGGCCGCCGCGCTGTGGCATCGGGACATCGTGCGGTTCCTGCGCCAGCGAAACCGCATCTTCAGCGCGCTCGTCACCCCGCTCGTCTTCTGGGTCCTGCTCGGCGCAGGGTTCAGCCCGTCGTTCCGTCCCGAAGGCGGCGGGAAGGTTTCGTATCTGACGTATTTTTTTCCCGGCACGCTGGTCCTGATCATGCTTTTCACCGCGATCTTTTCGACGATCTCGGTGATCGAGGACCGGAGGGAAGGGTTCCTGCAGGGCGTGCTGGTCGCGCCGGTCGCGCCCGGCGCGATCGTTCTCGGGAAATTTCTCGGCGGGACGACGCTGGCGGTCGGGCAGGCCGCGCTGTTCTGCGTGCTGGCTCCGTTCGCCGGGGTCACGTTCCCGCTGCACCTGCTCCCCGCGCTGGCCGCCGCATTTGTTCTCGTCGGGTTCAGCATGACCGGGCTTGGATTTCTCGTAGCATGGCCGATGGACTCGACGCAGGGATTCCACGCGATCATGAACGTCGTCCTCATGCCGCTCTGGATGATTTCCGGCGCGCTGTTCCCACTGCCGGTCGGCAACTCGGTGATCGGCTGGCTCGGCGCGCTCAACCCGGTGACCTACGGGGTCGCCGCAATCCGCCAATCGCTCGGCGACCAGCCAACCGCCGACATGCCCGCGCTCGGGCTTTCGCTGGCCGTCACCGCCGGGTTCTGCGCGGCCACGTTCGCCGCGTCCTGCCTGCTCGTCGCCCGCCGCAGAAAAGTTGCGTGACCGTCCTCCGTGCAAACGTCCGCACTTCTGATTTTGAAAATCAGTCGCTCGCGCCCACACGGCGGAGGGCCAGCTTCCCATCATTGCGCGGCGGAACCGCTGTGCTGCCAGATGGCAGATGAAGCTGTCACTTCCCCAGAAATTCAAAATGAGAATCGCTTTCGGGCAAGCGCCAGTGCTTGCAATTTTGACGCCTCCCGCCGATGCTTCCCTTTCTCTGGCTGATCGGCGGCGGGCCGGGGAAAAACCAAGAAACCGAATGGCGACAACGACATTGGAACATCACGACGCGCACGGGCGGACCGCGCTCGGTGGCACGGAGGAATTGCTCGGCGAGAAGCTGACGCTGAATATGGGTCCGTCGCATCCCTCGACGCACGGGGTGCTCCGGCTGATTCTCGAACTCGACGGCGAGGTCGTGACGAAGGCGACACCGGAGATCGGCTACCTCCACCGGGGGGACGAAAAAATCGCCGAGAACATGCAGTTCAACCAGTTCGTCCCGTATACCGACCGACTCGACTACCTCGCGCCGGTCGCAAACAACATCGCCTATGCGCTCGCGGTCGAGAAGCTGATGGGCTGGGACATCCCGCCGCGCGGGAAGGCGATCCGGGTGATCGGCTGCGAACTCGCAAGGATCTCGGCGCACCTGCTGATGATCGGCTGCCTCGGGATGGACCTCGGCGCGATGTCGCTCTTCCTCTACACGTTCACCGAGCGCGAAAAAATTTACAACCTGATGGAGCTGCTCACCGGCGCGCGGTTCACGACGAGCTACACGCGGGTCGGTGGCCAGACCCACGACGTCTCGCCCGCGTTCCTTGCGGCGCTCCACGAGTTCCTCCGCACGTTCCCCGCCGCGTTCGACGAGGCCGACCGGCTGGTCACCCGCAACCGGATCTTTGTGGACCGCACGAAGGACATCGGGATCATCACGAAAGAAGACGCGATCGCCTACGCGCTCTCCGGCCCGAACCTCCGGGGCTCGGGGGTGGACCACGACCTGCGCAAAAAACATCCTTATCTCGATTATCAAAACTACGAGTTCGAGGTGCCGGTCGGGACGGTCGGCGACTGCTACGACCGCTACCTCGTGCGCATGGAGGAATGTCGGCAGAGCGTGCGGATCCTCGAACAGGCCCTCAAAAAGCTTCCCGACGGCCCGATCAACGTCCACGACGCCAAGAGCACACCCCCGGACAAGGTCGCGGTCCTCACGAAAATGGAGGAGCTCATCCACCATTTCATCGTGACCACCGAAGGTGCGGACGCCCCTCCGGGCGAGGTCTATTTCGGAGCGGAAAATCCGAAGGGCGAGCTCGGGTTCTATATTTACAGCAAGGGCGGCGGGGTCCCCTACCGGATGAAGATCCGCTCGCCGTCGTTCGTCAACCTCAGCATCATGCAAAAAATCATCCCGGGGCACATGATCAGCGACGTGGTCGGGATCCTCGGCTCGATGGATCCGGTTTTTGGCGAGGTGGACCGATGACGCTCGCGAACCTGCTTTCGGAGTCGCAGATCGTGCCCGAACTCGCGTCGAAGGAACGCTGGTCGGCGATCGCCGAGCTGGTGGACAGCCTGGTGGAATCCGAGAAAATCTCTGCCGCCGACCGCGAGGACGTGCTGCTCTCGATCCGCCAGCGCGAGGAGACGATGAGCACGGGGATCGGGTTCGGGATCGCGATCCCGCACGCGTCGTCGTTCAAGGTGGACGAGGTGGTCGCCGCATTCGGGCGCTCGTCTGGCGGGGTACAATTTGAGTCGCTCGATGGCGAGCCGGTGTTTTTCATCGTCCTCTTCGTCGTGCCGAAAGACCAGTTTCAGACCCACCTGCGAACGCTCGCGGCGATCGCAAAATTCCTCAACGACCGGGCGGTGCGCGGGGACCTTGCTTCCGCGCCCGACGCGTCGGCGATCCTCCGGATTTTCGAGAGCCGCTCGACCCGCTGATGACTGTGCGAGAGATACTGCGCGGGCGGATGCGCGCCGCCCTCGAAGCCGCCGGGCTCGACCCGGCGCGGGCGGATATCTCGGTCGCCGCCGACACCCGGTTCGGCGACTACCAGTCGAACGCCGCGATGGTTCTCGCAAAAGAACGAAAATCGAACCCCCGGCAGCTCGCGGCCGAAATCCTCCCGCAGCTTGATGTGGACGGGATCTCCGCGCCGCCGGAGATCGCCGGTGCCGGATTTCTCAATTTCCGGCTCGATCCGGAGTTCCTTGCCGCGCGGCTCGCGGAGCTGTCTGCCGACCCGAGGCTCGGGATCGCGACGGCCGTGCGCCCACTCCGGATCGTGATTGACTTCAGCTCGCCGAACGTCGCGAAGCCGATGCACGTCGGCCACATTCGCAGCACGATCCTCGGCGACTGCCTCGCCCGCGTCGCACGGTTCCTCGGACACGTCGTCGTCACCGACAACCACATCGGCGACTGGGGGACGCAGTTTGGAAAGGTCATCTACGGGTGGAAGCATTTCCGCGACGAGCCCGCGCTCGCTCGCGACCCGATCAGCGAACTCGTCCGCCTCTACCGCGAGGTCAACCGGATCGAGGAGTCGGACGAATCGGTGAAACGCGCGGCCCGCGAGGAACTCGTCAAACTTCAGGCCAGGGATCCGGAAAATCTCGCGATCTGGAAAAAAGCCGTCGAGCTTTCGTGGAGCGCGTTCGAGAAGCTCTACGCGATGCTCGACGTGCGCTTCGACGAGCGGCTCGGCGAGAGCGCCTACAACGACGCGCTCGCGCCGCTCTGCGACGACCTGGCGCGCCGGGGGATCGCCGGGACCAGCGAGGGCGCGCTCTGCGTGTTTTTTCCGGAAATCCCTGATCTCGCCGAAAGGCCGCTCATCGTTCGCAAGAGCGACGGCGGGTTCCTCTACGCGACGACCGACCTCGCCACGATCGACTACCGCGTGGCACGCTGGAACCCGGACGCCATCTGGTATGTCGTCGGCGCCCCGCAGGCATTGCATTTTCGCCAGATTTTTGCGGCCGCAAGCCGGATCGGGATCTCCGCGAACCTCGCGCACATCGCGTTCGGAAGTATCCTCGGCGAGGACCGGAAAATCATGAAGACCCGGTCGGGCGAGAACGTCGGGCTTGCGGAGGTTCTCGACGAGGCGGTCGCGCGCGCCGGCCGGCTGCTCGTCGACCGCGGGCTGCCTCCCGACGAGGCCGGGGCGACCGCGCGCGTGATCGGGCTCGGCGCGGTGAAGTATGCTGAGCTCTCGCAGAACCGGCTCACCGACTACGTATTTTCATGGGACAAGCTGCTCGCGATGGAGGGGAACACCGCACCCTACCTGATGAATGCCTATGTCAGGATCCGCTCGATTTTCCGGAAGGCGGGCGCGGAGGCCGACCCGCTCGCACCGGTCACCGTCGCCGAGCCGGCCGAGCGCGCGCTCGCAATCAAGCTCGTCCAATACGCCGAGACCGTCCCGGGTGTCGTCGAAGATTTCCGGCCGAACCTGCTGGCCAACTACCTTTACGAGCTCGCGAACACGTTCCACTCGTTCTACGAGGCGTGCCCGGTCCTCAAGGCCGAGCCCGCAACCCGCGCGTCCCGCCTCCTCCTCTGCGACCTGACCGCACGCACGCTCGCCCACGGGCTCTCGCTCCTCGGCATCGCCTGCCCGGACCGGATGTAGCTGAGCTCACCCGAGCCCGCGGTCCTCGACGTCGTCCTCGTCCCAGCCAAGGACATGACCGATCTCGTGCAGCAGCGTGAGCCGGACCTCGTCGCGAAAAATGTCGGGGTCGCCGTCCGAGTAATCGGCGATGTTCTCGAGCCAGAGCCGGATCCGCACAAGCCCGGAGTCGTCCGCATCGAAATACCCGAGCGTGTCGGGTTCGATCCCGGAGGCCACGTCGTCGGGCGAGGGGGATTTTTCGATGAGCACCGGGACGTCGCCCAGCCGCTCGCGGACCGGCGGCGGCAGCTCGGCAAGCGTTGCCGCGACGACTTCCTCCGCAATTTGGGAAATCCCTTTCCAGCTCATCCAGCCCATGCCAGCGAGCTTTCCCGGTTGAATTGCGCGATGCAAACCGATAATTTCCGCCCTCATGGCGAATCCCCCGACGAACCCGCTCCGCGAGGGGCTGACGAACCGCGCGCTCCCCGAACCCTGCACGCTCGTGATCTTCGGAGCGACCGGCGACCTCACCCACCGGAAGCTCGTCCCCGCACTCTACAACCTCGCGGCCGACGGGATGCTTCCGCCCGCGCTCGGCGTCGTCGGGTTCGCGCGCCGGGACAAATCCGACGAATCGTTCCGCGCGGAGCTCGAGGCCGCAGCCCGGAAGTTTTCCCGGCAGCCACTCAACGACGGGCTCTGGGAATCATTTGCCTCGTCGGTCTCCTACCACCGGAGCGCGTTCGACGACCCGGACGGCTACCGCTCGCTCGCGGCGGTTCTCGACAAGCTCGACGCCTCGCGCGGAACCCGCGGAAACCGGCTGTTCTACCTCGCGGCCGCCCCCGACCAGTTCCAGGTGATTTTGGAAAACCTCGGCCGGAGCGGCTTGAACAAAGGCTCGAATGGCGGGTGGGCGCGGGTGATTGTCGAGAAACCATTCGGAGTGGACCTGCCGAGCGCGCGCCAGCTCAACGACCTCGTCGAGGGCGCGTTCCCCGAGGCCGATACCTACCGGATCGACCACTACCTTGGCAAGGAGACCGCCCAAAACATCATGGTCCTGCGGTTCGCAAACGCGCTTTTCGAGGCGATGTGGAACGCGCGCTACATCGACCACGTCCAGATCACCGCCTGCGAGCCGCTCGGAGTCGAGGGCCGCGCCGGCTACTACGACAAGTCGGGCGCGCTGCGCGACATGGTGCAAAACCACCTCCTCCAGCTCCTCTGCCTCGTCGCCATGGAGCCGCCAACCGGGCTCGACGCCGACGCGATCCGCGACGAAAAAGTCAAGGTCCTCCGCTCGCTCCGCCCGCTCGCGGGCGACGACGTGTTCCGCCATGTCGTCCGCGGCCAATACGGCGCGGGCTCGATCAACGGGAAGCGGGTCGCCGCCTACCGTGACGAGGCAAACGTGGATCCCGAGTCCGGGACAGAAACCTATGTCGCGCTCGAGGTCAATGTGGACAACTGGCGGTGGGCGGGCGTCCCATTTTTTGTGCGCATGGGGAAACGGCTTCCAAAATCCGGGACCGAGATTGCGATCCATTTTAAGAGCGTGCCACCGGTGCTTTTTAAGGCGACTGGCGAGGCGGTGGACGACAACGTGCTCGTGATCAGGATCCAGCCGGACGAGGGGATTTCGCTGCGGATGAGCGCGAAGATGCCGGGTGCGAGCCTGCGGATCGAGCCGGTGAAGATGGATTTCCATTACGGGACGAGCTTCGGGAAGGCGACACCCGAGGCCTACGAGCGGCTGCTGCTCGATGCGATGAGCGGCGACCCGACGCTCTTCGCACGCCGCGACGAGGTCGAGGAGGCATGGAGATTTGTGGACGCGATCCGCGCGGCTTGGGCGACCCGGTCCGACGACCTCGCATTTTACTCGGCCGGAAGCTGGGGTCCGACCGAGGCCGAGGATCTCGCCAAGCGCCACGGCGCGACATGGAGGCGGCTGTGAACGAGCCGGGACTGCCGGTCGAAATCGTCCGGATCGGCAGGGAGCTCGGAAAGCTCTGGGAGTCGAGCGGCGACGCGAAGACCCGCGCCTCGCTGATCAACCTCGTGATCTACACCGAAGCTCCCAACTCGCTCGAGGCAAACACCAGGCTCCTCGCCGACATCGCAAGCCGTCACGCATTCCGCGCAATCCTCATCTTCGCCAACCCGGAGGCCCCCGAGAACCAGGCCCGCGCATGGATCAGTGCCCACTGCCACCTCGCCGGCAAAGGCCAGATCTGCTCGGAGCAGATCACGTTCCAGCTCAACGGGGATACCGCCGCAGCCCTCCCGAATATCGTTTTCTCCCACCTCGACTCCGACCTTCCGCTCTGCTTCTGGTCGCAGGCGGAATTCCGCGAGCCGCTCGACGAACAGCTCTGGTCGTGGATAGACCGCCTGATCTTCGACAGCCGCACATGGTCGAGGCCGACGGAACAGTTCGCGACCATGCGCCGGATCGCCGCACTCGCCGGCCCCGACTTCGTGCTCTCCGACCTCAACTGGACCCGCCTCCACCCGTGGCGGTTCGCGCTCGCCAACCTCTTCGACCACTCGGCCGCTCTCGCCTGCCTCGCGAAAATTTCTTCCGTCCGCATCGCGCGCGGCACCGGCTCCGAAACGACCGCACTCCTGCTCGCCGGATGGCTTGCCGAGCGGCTCGGATGGTCGCCCGACGGGATCGGGTTCGTCGGGCGCGACGGACGGACGATCTCGCTCGCGGCCGGACCGGCCGACCACGAATGCATCGCCTCTGTCGAGCTCTCAGGCAACGGGTTTTCATTCCGGCTCGACCGCCCGACGGGTTCGGAATTTTTCCACGCCCGCCTCCACGCGCCCGGGATTCCGGATTCCTCGATGACCATCGGCGCCGGCCGCGAGCGCCTCACCGACATCCTTCTCGCCGAGCTCGCCCGCGGCGGACGCCATCCGCTCTACCTCCCCGCCCTCGCCGTCGTCGAGCCACTCTTTTTGTCCGCCTGGGACAACGCGCGATAAACCTGCGGCAGCTCAGAAATTGATGAACTGATACCCGCCCTGGCTGATCGCCTGCGCCTCCTCCTGGGTCATCCACCGCTCGGTCGCCCACGGACCCCACGAATCGGAAAATGCGATCTCTTCGGTCGCCTCGTTGTAGCCGATGATCATCCGCACATGGCTGCCCTGCGGGTCGTTCACAATCTTTTTCGCGGCCTTCCGCGCCTCGGCGATCCGCTTGCTCCATGCCGCCGGGTCGGTCATCGTCGCGCGCTCGGCGGTGCGCGCGGTCAGGCTGCTGTCCAGCTCTCGGTCCACGAAGACCGCCCACATCATCGGGATCCCGCGGCTCACGCACTTCTTGATATTGAGCGTGTTGATTTTTCCCTGCTCAAACACGAGCTGGCGTCCGCCCCGGGTGATCGCCTGCCGGGCACCGTCGGCGATTGCGCGGATGTTCGTGCCGCCGCCCGCGCCTGTGTCCCCGGCCATCGCGAGGATATACATGTCGGCGGGGATCCCCATGTAGCGCATCACGCGCTCCCATGTCGCGGGAACGCAGTATCCTTTCGGGCCCTGATCCACCATCGGGATGTCGCGGAGGACAACGTCGCCGTTGGGCCGTTTTTCGATGCGGCCGGACAGCCGCTCGCGGAGCTCGGCGTCCGGGATCCTCGACTTCCCCTGGAGGTCGGCCACGGCGGTCGGAAGGATCCTGACCGCCGCGTATTCGTCGCGCGGCGCTGCAAGGAGGATTGCGCAGCCGCCCCAATCCCACCGCTTCACCGACTCGCGCGTCTGGCTGCCCTGGCCGAACTTGTCGGCAGCCGGCTGGCCGAGCACCGCAGTCAGCGCGGCTTCGATCGTATTCTTGTCCCGGATGATCGCGTCCTGAAATTCCCGGATCGCTTTCGTGCGCTGCCTCGCCTCCTTCGCGCTGACCCGGCCTTCGGAAGTTTCCACCGAGTCCCCCTTATTTGCAAACATCATCGAGATCCCGGCGACCAGCCCCCGTTCGCCGTAAAGGGCCAGCGAATACGGTCGCGCGCCCAGCACCAGCGCATCCGCCTGCGGGTAATGGCGGAAGCTCGAGTCGGTCGCCGTCTGCGATTCCTCCGGCCAGCCGAGCCGCTTCGCCGTCGCCGCAGCGTCGTCGTCCCACAGGTTGTCGTCCGACCAAATCGGGATTCCCAACGCGCGGTTGAGTTCCTCGAACCCCACCGCAGACGATTGGCGGAGAAAGCCGCAGGCAACAAAAAACACAAAGCCAAGGCGC
>DYRS01000242.1 GCA_020718585.1 Chthoniobacter flavus | reverse complement strand
CTCAAAAAGGTCCGCGATCATGGGCTGTGTCAGCCAAACCGTCTCGCCCTCAAACCGCACGTCCAGTTTGATCCGACCGTCTTCGGTTTGGTAAATCAGGAGCTGGGAGTTGGTGGGGTCGTCGTTCATGGGCTGCGATCAATGCTGTTCACATGAGAGTGGCATCGGCATCCTGCCGATGCGTTGGTTTTCGGTCCATGGGCAGGATGCCCATGCCACAAGGATCTGCAAAGTGAACAGCATTGGGGCTAGGATTCGAAGACTTGGGCAAGGAGCTTTTGCGGCAGCAATTCCAGCTCGGCGATTTGTTTGCGGATCGCGGTCCGCATCGGCTTGATCTGCGCGAGTGCCTTGGAGGCTTTCAACTGGGTCTCGTAGTCGGGAAGCTCGATCTCGCCCTCGGCAAGCCGGTTGAACAACATGCGCTCCCGCACGGCTCCCCGTGCGAGCGACTGGATGCACCGCTCGCCCGGCGGCGAACGCAGCCAGTAGTAAAACCACCGCGAATCCACCACCCCCGGCCGCCCTTTCAAAACCACGTAGTCCGGGCTGGTAATGCCTGGCTCATCGTCGTCGTCCACAAACGCAATCGAGCCGATCAGGAACGCATCGGATTGTAGAAAACCGTGCCGGCCGTCACGGGCTTGTAGCGCTCGGCATGCTTGCCGGGACGCTCGCGCGCGGGAGCGAGACCGGTGCGGGTCGCGCCAAGAACCAGATAATCCGTGCGGCCGGGACCCGGACGGCGACGACCCTTCGGCCCAACCGGCTCGACCGGAGCCTTCGTCTCCAGCTTCACATACGGCTTGCGATACCCTTTCTCCCGGAGAACGGGATCGATCAACTCGTAGCGGGTTTCTGCTTCGTTCATGCTCATGGAAAAATCACCGTATCAAAAATTGCCGGGTCCGGGAAGGAGGGCAATTTGCCGTGAATTCTGAAAAACAAATCATCCCGGACGTTGCATCCGCATCAATCAAGGCGGCGGCGTCCGTCCGGCGCGCGCGACGCCTCATCCGCCGGCTGCCCGCTGCGCGTCGGGCGGAGGGATCTCGCGGAAACGAAACTTTTCGCTGTAGGCGCCAGCATTGAACTGCCGACAGCACCGCAGGCACGCGACTTTTCGCCGCTGGCGGCGGACCCGCGCCATCACGGTCGCACAGACCGGACACTCGTAAAAAAATTGTTTCTTCAACTGCCGACGCTCGAACGGCAGCGAGTGGCAGCGCGGTTCGCCCGGGATCCCGAGGTCCGCGCACGCGAGCTTCCACTCAGGTCCGTGCGCGGAGATCTTCCTCCTCCCCGCCCGGTGCTGGGCGAGCAGGTGCGCGAGTTCATGGACGAGCGTCCGCCGGACCTCGCCCGCCGAAACTCCGACCAGCCGCGGGTTCAGCGTGATCCGCAGCAGACGCCAGTTCGCAAGCCCGGCGGTCGTGCGCAGCGCATGGTTCCAGAAGACCGATACCCGAAGGCCCGCGCACCCTGCAGAGGCAAGCAAATCGGAAGCAACCCCCTCGAGTTGCGGATCCCGACGCAAACTGGCCTGCTTCTGCGCGACCGACGCAGGGCGCATCTCTCGCGAGTGCGGGTCACCGGGAGCGTGGGCATCCTGCCCGCTTTCCTGAGATGCCGGCGGGACGCCCGCGCTCCCGGGGGCGGCCGCGACCGCACTGGTCGGCGGCGCCGGCGGCGTGGGCGGCGTGGACGGAGGGAAGATTTTCCGAATGACCGAGCCGCCGAACTCAAAAAAAACCTGCCGGTAGCGCATCACCAGACAATCCGCCAGATCGCTGCGATCACTCTTTCCCGACCGATTTATTGAGCTCCTTCAGGCAGTTTTTACACATTTTCCCCGGCGGCGGATGGAGGATAAAAAGTGCCGTGTCGTCGTCTGGGCGCCTGCTCTTTCCGCAGAGCGGCACGAGCTGCCCGGCCTTGTTGCGCGACGCGTAGTAGTGGGTTTCGGATTTCGGCTTCGTGTCAAAATCCGTCGCCCACCCGAGCCGACCCTCCGGAATGTAGGTCCGGAAAATAAACTCCTCCTTCGCGCTCGAGAACCCATGCTGGTAAACCCAGTATTCCCGCTGCCCTCCGACGGTCCGAAATCCATAGCGGGCGTTGAGAATCTCTGAGGACAGCGACACAAGGAAATGCGCCGGCGTCACATACGTCCCGTTGGTGTCCTGCAAATAGTAATATCCCTGCGGATGCCGACAGAAACTTTCGATTTCAGTTTTGAGGCTCACGCCTGCAGTGTGCCGTCCCCGCCGAAATTTGCAACTTTCGTTGTCGCGCCGCACGCGAACGCCCCAATCATTACGATCTCTGCCCAGGCTGCCAAACGGGTGCTGCGGGCAAGCAG
>DYRS01000068.1 GCA_020718585.1 Chthoniobacter flavus | reverse complement strand
GCGGTTTCGGCGAAACCGCCCTACCGGGAGGCTCCGCGCGGCAGCGCGCACTTTGGTTTTTCCAGACGAAGACAGGATGTGTCTTGAAAATGTGCCCGCCTCAGTTGCCTGCTTGGAGGCTGGTCGAGGCGTCCACCAGCGCCCGGTGCGGCGCGTGCGCGGGACGCGCGAGGCCGGGGTCGGTTTCAAGGAGGGCGTCGGCTCGACGTCGGGCCTCGGACATGATTTCCGCATCGCGTACGAGGTCGCCGAGGGCGAGCGGGGGGAGGCCGGATTGGTTGGTGCCGAGGATGTCGCCCGGCCCGCGGATTCTCAGGTCGGCCTCGGCGATCTCAAAGCCGTCGGAGGTCGCCTCTAGGACGGAGAGTTTTTCGTGCGCCTCGGGGGATTCCTGGAGGAGGATGCAGTAAGATTTTTCGGCGCCCCGACCGATGCGGCCGCGGAGCTGGTGGATCTGGGAAAGCCCGAAGCGGGCGGCTTCCTCGATGAGCATGATGCAGGCGTTCGGGACATCGACACCGACCTCAATGACCGTGGTGGCGACGAGGGCGGAGATCCGGCCGTCGCGGAACCGGCACATGACCTCCGCCTTCTCGTCGGCGGGTAGGCGACCGTGGACGAGCCCGACTGCGGCCGGGGCGAGGAGTTCCCGCCAGCGGTCGAACTCCGCGCGAGCCGACTTGATCTCGAGTTTTTCCGATTCGTCCACCAGCGGATAGACGATGTATGCTTGGCGTCCGTCGGCGATTTTCTTGCGGAGGAACGCGATGATATCGGGGAGTTTTGCGGGGTCGCGGACGGCGGTGACGACGCGGCCGCGGCCGGGCGGGCGGTGGCGGATGAGCGAGACGTCGAGGTCGCCGTAGAGCGTCTGGGCGATTGTGCGGGGGATCGGGGTGGCGGTCATCACGAGGACGTCGGGGGCATCGGCTCGAGCGATCAGGCGCGAGCGCTGGAGGACGCCGAATTTGTGCTGTTCGTCAATGACGATGAGTCCGGGGTTTTGAAACTCCGCCCCATCGTAAAGAAGCGCGTGCGTGCCGACGATGATCGGAGCGGAGTCGGGGGGGCCGGACGAGGACTCGCAGAGCGAGGATGTGCGGAGTGCGACGCGGATTCCCAGAGGGTCGAGAAGGTTGCGGAAATTCCGGTAGTGCTGCTCGGCGAGGATTTGGGTGGGTGCCATGAGCGCTGCCTGCCAGCCGGACTCGGCGGCCTGGAGCATTGCGCGGAGTGCGACGAGGGTTTTTCCAGATCCGACGTCGCCCTGGAGGAGGCGGTTCATCCGGCGCGGGGCGGCGAGGTCGGTCGAGATTTCGGACATGGCCTCGAGCTGGGACGGCGTGAGCGCGAAGCCCAGCGAGTCGCGCACCGCGCTCCAGAGTACGCCGGTGCCGGGTCGGGGGATTCCGCCGGCCCGCCGGACCGATGCGCGGCGGGCGCGGACGACGAGCTGGATCGCAAAAAATTCCTCCTGGACAAGCCGTGCGAGAGCGGCTTCGAGCGCGGCGAGATTTTCTGGAAAATGGACATCCGACCAGACGCGGGGATCCGCCTCGGCATCCGGCCAGAGGAGCGGGAGCGCGGAGAGGTCGGTTTCGGCGAGCGCGCGGTGGACGAGTTCGCGAAGTGCGGTCGGGGAGATCCCGTCGCCAGCGGGGTGAACCGGGGTGATCCGGTCGAAGTGGATCGAGCTGCCGGCCTCGTCTTCGATGATTTCGAATTCCGGGTGTTCCATGACGACCTGTGTTCCGCGCATCCGGGGTTTTCCGAAGAGGACGATCCGGTCGTCGCCGACGATCATGCGGGAAATCCACGGGCTGTTGAACCACCGGCAGAGGAGCGGAGAGCCGAGCACGCCGGCCGATTCGTCCTCGACCCGCGCCTCGAAGATCCTGCGCGGCCCGAACCTCCTGGCGACGGTCTTGCGGACGACCCCGCACAGGCAGATCGCGCGGTCGGATTCGCCATCCGGGAACCGGTCGAATTTTGTGCGGTCCTCATGGCGGCGCGGGAAGTGCCTCACGAGGTCGCCGGGGGTTGCGATCCCGAGCCGCCGGAGCGCGGCAAGCTTCGGGCGCGCGACCCAGTCGAGCGATTCGAGCGGGGTATCCGGCGGCAGCTTCATCCGGGGAGGGATGATTTCAGCGGGCGGGCGGCAGCGGTGCGAAGGCGGCCTGCGGGGCGATGCGGGCGACCGAGCCGACGGTCGGGTGGGCGCGCATGATCGCGGAGAATTTCGCGGCCGAGGGTTTGAGGTCGCGGGATTTCGTTGTCGGGTTCATTTTTGCGAGTCCGAAGGTTGCGGAGAACCCGTAGTGCCATTCGTAGTTGTCGGCGAGCGACCATGCGAAATACCCGCGGACGTCGCAGCCGTCGGTGATTGCGCGCCCGATCGCGGCGAGGTGGTTGCGCATATACCATTCGCGTTTCGCGTCGTTTGGGGTGGCGATCCCATTTTCGGTGATCATCATCGGTTTCCCGTAGCGCTTCGCGACGCGGCCGATTTCCTTGCGCAGCCCCTCGGGGTTGATCCGCCATCCCATCATGGTGAAGTTCGTCCCGCGCCGGTAGGGGCCGGTGAGGAGCGAGATCGGGCCGGGGCGTTGCGAGTAGTAGTAGTTGATGCCGAGGATGTCGCAGACGTCGTAGATCCGGTCAAGGTGGTCGGTATTCCCGTGGATCATCGTGTTGTAGATCAGCCCGCCGGGATCGAGCGGGGCGCGCTCCCACCACGGGAGAGCCTCGACGCTCACAACCTTGGCAGACGGCTTGATCGCCTTGATGCGAGCGGCTGCATCGCGGAACATCCCCGCGCTCGCATCGATCGCCTTCCAGTAGTGCCCGAACGCGAGTGCCATTGTCGGCGGCCACTGGGCGACAAGGTAGGCGGTCGTGATCTGACCGTTCGGCTCGTTTTGCGGCGCGTAAAAATTTGTGAACGGCGCGGTCGCGCGCACGATTTTTTCGACATACGCATTCCAGCGTTCGCGCGCCTGCGGGTGCAGCCAGTTTGATTTGCCGGGCTGTTTTTTATCGTAGAGCCAGTCGGGGAAGGTGAAATGCCAGAGGCAGACGACCGGCTCGATCCCGAGTGCCTTGAGCTTCCGGACCATCTCGACATACCCCCGGATTGCCTCCTCGTTGTAAACCCCCGGCCGCGGCTCGACCCGCGCCCACTCGATGCTGAACCGGTAGTGGGTCGGACGGATCTTCTTCAGTGCCTCGAGGTCCTTGTCGAAATCGGTCCAACTGTAGAGCGCGTTCCCGCGCGGGGGGGCTTTTTTTTGCGCGACCAGCACGTCCCAGTCGGTCGAAAAATACGCGGGCGTCCCCGGCTTGACCGCCGGGTTCTCGTATTGGTAGCTCGAAGTCGAGATCCCCCACGCGAAATTTTCCGACGGCTTCGGAGCCGGGATCGCTCCGAAGATTTTCGGGGCCGGGTCGAACCGACCGAGCGGGTTGACCGGGTTCACGCATCCGGCGAGCCCGGCGGCGAGAAGGCATGCGATGAGCGCGGGGAGTAGGGAGAAGGAAATGGTAGTGGGCGTGGGCGGCGATTTTTTCAAGGGAATCGGGTGGGAACAGGATATTTCGGGCAGTTCCGAAATACACACGACGAAATTGCGGACGCGCGCAGAAGGTCTGAGGTCCGAATCTGCAATAGAATGCCCGGAGGCGAAAGCTAAAAATAGGTCACCATGGGATTCGTGCCAGTTGAAGACTCAGTTATATGTTATTTCCGGACGGATACTGGGTGCGCGCGCGCTCAAATGTGCCGCGCGGCGGAGACCTCGCTGCGGGCGGACGCAAAATTTCTGATCGCGAGCGCGATTTTTTCTTCCGCTCCGTCGAGCGTCTTGGTGTCTTTTGTCGAGCGTTCGAGGAGTGCCATCGGCGCGCTGACGCCGGAAAATCCGAAATTGAGGGCGCTCCCCTTGAGCTTGTGCGAGAGATCCGCCACCGCGCTCACGTCGTCCCTCAACCGCGCCACCTCGATCGCATCGAGCAGAACCGGAGTTTGGGCGAGAAACTCATTGTAGATCTCCACAAAATCCGGCGTGTAGCCAAACGCCACCATGTCCAACTGTTCCCAGTCAACAAGCGCATGTGTGCCGTCCATTTCTCGTAAACAAACGGATTTTTCCCATTCCGTCAAAGCCAAGTTTCGGAATGCGCTCGCGCATCTGCGAAAGTTGCAGACAAGGCGGCACCCGGGAGCGCGGGCGTCCCGCCCGCTTCTTCTGAAAGCGGGCAAGATGCCCACGCTCCCGGAAACTTGCAACGTTCAGGCATGCGCCCAGCGACGAGGGAAGTTCCGAACGAGTAAACTGGAGCGGCGGGAGGATTACGTCCTGTGTCAACCAAGCTCAGGGCTCCAGAGCACGCGTGAAGTTTCTGAGCGGATTACCGTCATGGCATGAATGGTGCGGTATCGGCTACGGCGCAGCGGAGAGAAGCGCGCGGGCGTGGGCGTGGGCGGAGGAGGCTTTGCCGCCGAGCATGCGGGCGATCTCGACCTCGCGGTCCGGACCGCACGCCGCGACGAGGGCGGTCGTCGTGCGCGCGCCGGCGGTATCCTTCGTGACGATGAAGTGCGAGTTGGCGAGGGCTGCGACCTGCGGGAGGTGGGTAATGCAGAACACCTGGTGCGAGGACGACAGTTCTTTGAGCTTTGCGCCCACCTTGGCTCCGATCTCGCCGCCGACATTGGCGTCAATCTCGTCAAAGATCAGCACCGGCACGGCATCCTGTCCAGCCAGCGCGGTTTTCAGAGCGAGCATAACGCGGGAGATCTCGCCGCTTGACGCGATCGCGCGCAGCGGGCGGTCCGGCTCGCCGGGGTTCGGAGAAAACAGGAACTCGGCGAGTTCGCATCCATGCGGGCCGGGATCGGCGAGCGGTTCGAGCGAGATTACGAACCCGGATTTCGCAAACCCGAGGTCGGCGAGGTGCCCCTTGACGAGTGCCTGGAGCTTCGGAGCGGCGGCGCGGCGGGCCTTGGTGAGGGCGGTGCCGACCGCGTGCATTGCGGCGGCCGCGCGGGCGATTTCCTTGTCGAGGTCGGCCCCACGTTCCTCGCGGCCGCGGAGTTCGTCGAGCCGCGCGGCGGCCCGCGCACCAAACGCGATCACCTCGTCCACCGACGTCCCGTATTTTCGTTTGAGCGATTGGATGACATCGAGCCGGGCCTCGATTTCGGCAAGGCGTGCGGGATCGGATTCGAGCGAGCCAGCATAGTGGTCGAGGTCGCGGGCGAGTTCCTGAAGTCCGTCGAAGATCTCGTCCGCCGCCGCCGAGATCCCCTCCCCCAGCGGGTCGAGGCGGGCGATTTCCTTGGCAATCCGCACGACCCCGGTGAGGCGCGCGGGAATCGAGTCGTCCGAGTCGCCGAGGCGCGTCGCGAGGTCGCCGCAGAGTTCCGCGAGCCTGTGTCCGTTGGCGGCGGTTTTCCGGCGGGCCAGCAGCGGTTCCTCTTCGCCGGGCAGGAGCGCGGCCGCCGCGATTTCCTGGGACTGGTGGGCGAGGAGGTCAGTCTCGCGCGCGATAGACGCCGCGTCGTCGCTGAGGCGGCGGAGTTCGTCGCTCAGTCGAAGCCACTCGCGCCGGGCCTCACAAAATTTGCGGGGATCGGCACCACCGAATCCGTCGAGCATCCCGAGCTGGCGCTCGCGCGAGAAAAGGCTCTGATGGTCGTGCGGGCCATGCAGGTCGAGCAGGAGGTCGCCCGCCTCCCGAAGGAGCGCAAGCGTGCAGGGCGAGCCGTTCGCAAACTGCTTCCCGGCGCCGGTCGCGCCGATCACCCGCCGCACAATCAGGCGTCCGTCCTCGCAAGCCTCGACCCCGCCGGACTCCAGGATCCCATGCACCGGCGAGTCGTCGGGCAGCAGGAAAACCCCCTCGACCGCGCAGGCGTCGGCACCGGTCCGGATCAGCGTCCGGTCGGCCCGCTCGCCGAGCAGCAGCTTCACGGCACCCATGACGACGGATTTTCCGGCACCGGTTTCTCCCGTGATCGCGATGAACCCGCCTCCGGGCTCCCAGAGAAGGTCTTCGACCAGCGCAAGGTTTCTGATTCGCAATGAGGCGAGCGTCGCGGACATCGGGCGACTATGCCACCGGAGGCGATGGATGCCAAGCGACGCAGGTACCAGAGGGAAGGATTTTTTCGTCAGCCGTCGGCCATGCGGCCGGGGTGGCGACGGCATCCGCGAGCCGGTCGAGGTATTCCGCGCGCGGGATCTCGACTGCGCCGAACCCGGAGAGGTGCGGAGTAATCCACTGGGTGTCGAGGAGGCGGAACCCGCAATTTTTCAGCAGGGCGACGAGGTGACAGAGCGCGACCTTTGAGGCGTCGGTGACCCGGTGGAACATGGATTCCCCAAAAAATGCGGCACCAATCCGCACCCCGTAGAGCCCGCCGGCAAGGAGCCCGTCGCGCCAGACCTCGAGCGAATGCGCCTGGCCGCTGCGGTGGAGCGCGGCGTAGCTGTGGAAAATTGTGGTGTCAATCCACGTCTTCCGGCGGTTTGCGCACGCGCGCACGACCTCCTCGAATGCCGAGTCAAGCCTGACCTCCCAGCGCGGGTCGCGGAGCGCGCGGCGCGTGCCGTGCGGGATGTGGAACCTGTCGAGCGGGATGATCGCGCGCGGGTCAGGCGAATACAGGCGGATCCCGTCGTCGGTCGCCATCGGAAAAATCCCCTCGCGATAAAATTCCAGCAGGGCGTCCGGCGGAATCGTGTTTGCCATACCGCAACAAATCATTATTCTCCCGCGCATGAAAGGCGTGATCCTAATTTTCGGGGCGGTGGCGGTTTTTCTTCTGGCATCCTGTTCGGTGGCCGAGCAGGACGCCTCCGCAGTCGGCCAGCAGTTTCAGAACGGCATCCAGGGCCGGGGCAGCATCGTCCCGAACAACCCGACGCAGGATTCGTTCGGTCCGGAATACCGCTGAGCGGCGGCGATTGAACGACAGGTTTTCTTCACGGTCGCCAAGCCACCGAATTTTTCTATTTCCCATGAGCGACCACCAGCCTCCCGGCGAGAAGATTCTGATTCTGGATTTTGGATCCCAATACACGCAGGTCATTGCAAGGCGGGTTCGCGAGTGCAGCGTGTATTCCGAGATCGTCCCGTTTCGCACGAAGGCGTCGACAATCCGCGCGCTCAAGCCGTCGGGAATCATCCTCTCCGGTGGCCCGGCCAGCGTCTATGCGGAGGACGCGCCGCAGGTTGACAAAAAAATTTACGCGCTCGGGGTGCCGGTGCTCGGGATCTGCTACGGGATGCAACTCATCGCGCACGGGCTTGGCGGGCGGGTCGAGTGCTCGGCAGAGCGGGAATACGGACCCGGCAAGCTCAAGGGAAACCCGCGCTGCGAACTCTTCCACGGGCTGCCCGCCGAACTCGATGTCTGGAACAGCCACGGTGACAAAATTACGAAGCTCCCCGCCGGATTCCGCGCGCTCGGCCGCACGGAGAACTCCCCGCAGGCGGTCATCGGCGACACGAAGCGGAAGATTTTTGGCCTCCAGTTTCATCCGGAAGTCGTCCACACCCCGCGCGGCAGCGAGATCATCGCAAATTTCGTGCACCGCGTGTGCGGATGCCGGCCCGGGTGGACGATGGGGTCGTTCATCGAGCGGACGTGCCGGGAGATCAGCGCGCAGGTCGGCGACGCGAAGGTGATCCTCGGGCTCAGCGGCGGGGTGGATTCCTCGGTCGCGGCGGCACTCCTCCACCGCGCGATTGGCGACCGGCTCACCTGCATCTTCGTCAACAACGGGCTGCTCCGCAAAGATGAGGCCGCCTCGGTCGAAAAACTGTTCGCCGGGGAATTCCGAATCCGCATGCGCACGGTGGACGCGTCGGAGCAATTCCTGCGCAGGCTCCGCCGGGTCACCGACCCCGAGCGCAAGCGCAAGATCATCGGCAACGAATTCATCAAGGTCTTCGAGGCTGCCGCACGGGATTTGAAAAAGCGCGAGCCCGGGGAATACCGGTTTCTCGCGCAGGGCACGCTCTACCCCGACGTGATCGAGAGCGTCTCGATCTCCGGAAATCCCGCCGCCCTCATCAAGAGCCACCACAATGTCGGCGGCCTCCCGGAGCGGATGAAATTCGAGCTCGTCGAGCCGCTCCGCCAGCTCTTCAAGGACGAGGTCCGCCGGGTCGGCACCGAGCTCGGACTCTCGAAGGAAATCGTCCACCGCCAGCCGTTCCCCGGCCCCGGGCTCGCGGTCCGGATCCTCGGCGAGATCACGCCCGAACGGCTGCGGATCGTCCGCGACGCCGACGCGATCGTCCTCGAGGAAATGAAGTCCTCCGGCTGGTATTACAAAGTCTGGCAGTCGTTCGCGGTCCTTCTGCCGGTGCGCTCGGTCGGGGTGATGGGCGACGAGCGGACCTACGACTACACGATCGCGCTCCGGATCGTGCAGAGCCACGACGGGATGACCGCCGACTGGGTGCGCCTCCCGCACGACCTCCTCGGCAGGATCTCCGCCCGCGTGATCAACGAGGTCAAGGGGGTCAACCGGGTCTGCTACGACGTGTCGAGCAAGCCGCCCGCCACGATCGAGTGGGAATGAGCACGCGCAGCGCGATCTACCCCGGCAGCTTCGACCCGGTCACGTTCGGGCACCTCGACGTCATCGCCCGCGCGGCCCACATCTTCGAGACCGTGATCGTCGCGGTCGCCACCGGCGAGGGAAAGCACCCGCTCTTCTCGCTCCCCGACCGGATCGCCATGCTCAAGGAAAGCACGTCCGACAATCCCGCCGTCGAAGTCGTCGCGCTCTCCGGGCTGCTGGTTGATTTTGCCGCCGAACGCGGGGTTTTTACGATGATCCGCGGGCTGCGTGCGGTCTCGGATTTCGAGTTCGAATTCCAGATGGCACTTATGAACCGGAAGCTCGAAGCCCGGCTGGAAACCGTCTTCCTCACCCCGAAGGAAGACTATACCTACCTCAGCTCGAGAATCGTCAAAGAAGTCGCCCGGCTCGGCGGCAACGTCAGCCCGTTCGTCCCCGAACCCGCCGCCCGGATGCTCCGAAAAATCCTCAAAACTTCGTGCCCTCCACCTCTCCATGACTCATCCGCTTAATTTTTCCGCAGGCTGGTGGTTGATTCTGGCGGCATTTGCGACCGGAGCCGGGATCGGGATGGGGTTCCACCGCGAGGATTTTCTTGGCGGCTATGGTTCGTTTCGTCGGCGGCTTGCGCGTCTTGGACACATTGCGTTTGCGGCTCTTGGCGGCCTGAACGTGCTCTACGGGCTGTCTCCGGTGCCCGCCAGCGTAGTGCCCGGGTGGCTGCTTTTGGTCGGCGGGATCGCCCTGCCGACCGTCTGCTTTTTGTCCGCATGGAAGACTCTCTTCCGACATCTCTTTTTTATTCCGGTCATGCTTCTCGTTTCCGGCGTGGGGCTGATTGTTTATCTCACGCGGGGAACCTGAGGCTCTTCTCCAATGAAAATCGGATTCCTCGCCATGAGCGGCATCCGGGCGCACGACGAAAAATTGTTAAAGCTCGGGCTCACGCTGCCGGGGTTTGTCGAGCGCAGCCGGGCGATCGCTTCTTTGCCCAGTCTGGGCCTTCTCTACCTGGCCGCCAGCACTCCCGAAGGGCATGACCTGCATTATTTTGAGGCGGAGTCGGCCGACACCGAACCACCAGAAGTTGCCACCTGCGATCTGGTTGCCATCAGCACATTCAGCGCGCAGATCTTCGAGGCGTATGAGATCGCGGATCGGTTGCGGCAAAAAGGCGTGAAGGTCGCGATGGGAGGGCTGCATGTTTCGGCGCTTCCCGACGAGGCACTGGCGCACGCCGACTTCGTAGTTGTCGGCGAGGGGGAAAATGTCTGGCCGACCGTGGTGAGTGCCGTGATGAACCGAAACGCTGGCGGGATCTTTCGGGCCAGCGATTTCGCGCCGGTCGATGTGGCGGAACTGCCCGTGCCCCGCTACGACCTCCTCGGAGACCGGCCTTACAACCGATACACGGTTCAGGCGACGCGCGGATGTCCGTGGCGGTGCGATTTTTGCGCGTCAAGCGTGATGCTGCAGATGCCCTACCGGCGACGCCCTGTGGACGATGTCGTGAGGGACATCCGGGCTATCACGAAACTTCATCCGTCCGCGTTCATCGAGTTTGCCGACGACAACACGTTTGTTGACAAGACGTGGAGCAAGGAGCTTTGCCGCGCGCTCGTCCCGCTGAAAATAAAATGGTTCACCGAGACAGACATCACGGTAGCCGACGATCCCGAGTTGCTGGAACTCATGCAGCAATCCGGATGCCGGCAGGTTCTCATCGGCCTGGAAAGCCCGTCAGCCGACGCGCTCGCAGGCGTGGAACAGCGGGCGGATATCAAGACAAAATGGGTAGCGCGTTATAGGGCTGCCGTCCGCGAGATCCAATCCTACGGGGTGACCGTGAACACCTGTTTTATCCTGGGGCTGGACAGACACACGCCCGCCATATTTGAGGAGGTTCTTCACTTTGCGGAAGAGGCAACCCCCTTTGATGTGCAGGTCACGCTGCTGACGCCATTTCCCGGCACGCCGCTGTATAAACGGCTCGTGGCAGAGGGGCGCATCCTCCATCCGGGCGCGTGGAACCTCTGCACGTTGTTCGACGTCAATTTCCGCCCCTCGGGCATGACCGCGCAAGAACTTTGTGCTGGAATTTATTGGCTCAGCGAGCGACTCTACACCGGAGATGCAACGCGGCGGCGGCGCAAAGAATTTTTCAGCCAATTCAACTCGCCCATGCATTCCTGATGAAATCCAAGCTCCCGATCCGCATCCTTTTTTTCGTCTCCTCCGCCTACGATGGCCTGCTCGGTCTGGCATTCATTTTTGCTGCGCCCGCCGTTTTCAAACTGGCGGGAATCACGCCTCCGAACCACTGGGGCTACGTCCATTTCGCTGCAGGCACGCTGGTCATTTTTGCTTGGATGTTCCTGAGGATCGCGCTGAGGCCGATCGAGAACCGCAGCCTCGTGGGTTACGGGATTCTCCTGAAAGCGTGTTACGCCGGAACTGTCGCCTGGCATGAGTTTCACGGTGGCATCCCGATGCTTTGGAAATGGTTCTCCATCGCCGATTTGATTTTTCTGGTGCTGTTCCTTTGGGCTTGGGCACGCCTCAATGCAGTGCCTGCTGCTAAGAACAACAGGTCGAGATGACCTGAATGGGGACAGGGCGTGGAGCTGATCTTTACCCGCATCTTGAACTAACACTTGCCAGCTAACCTTGCCTTCACTAATAAGCCGGACCTCTCGTTTTCTAAGATTTTTTCCTCAGCTATAGAGTTTATAGATGCGGGCGCAAAAAGTCAGGGATTTCCCAAATCCGCGCGGCGAGGGCGCGACGGCGGCGGATTTTGTCCGGGCCGACCCGAATGGCACTAAGTTAAGGCACCTTTGGGAGAATTTTCGACGCCGAGTTTTCGGTGGGGCAAG
>DYRS01000067.1 GCA_020718585.1 Chthoniobacter flavus | reverse complement strand
CTCCAAGGCATTCCGGTCGCCCCAGTGCTCGAAGGATTCCAAACCGAGAGCGAGGTGGTTCAAGTCATTTATTATTGCCATCGTATGCAGTTTTTCATGGACAACCCTCGACTTCCGATCATTCACTAGGCTTTCACGCTCTCGGGCTATCAGCCTGCAGCGGCCGGTTCGTGTGCCCATGCCAAGCTGTCCGTTGATCCAATCGAGTCGGACAGATGTTTGCGCCTGAATCATCTCGGCAAGGAGGCTTTTTCGGACATCGTTTTTCCGCGCGGCTTTCAATTCCTCCTGCCCGACTTGGAAATGACGCAATCCGGCCGCGAGCAATTCCGCGGCCCGATTTTCTCCATACTCTCTCGACGCCATCACGTGATACATCGCCCCAGCATATTCAATCCTCACATGTCTCGGCCAACGGGTTTCTATCGAGAGTCGACAATATGTCAATATTAAATGGCTGACCCCTTTTTTTCCTTTTTCGTAAAGATGGCGTTCGGCTTGAGCGCGAGCAGCGGGAGGTTGCGGGTTTTCGGGGCGGGATCGGGCGTCATTGCGGAGACGCATCGGGAACCCCGGACGGCGCCGCCTTTTTGGCGAACTTCCTGATGATCACGTAAAATACCGGGGTGAGGAAGATCCCAAAGAACGTGACGCCGAGCATTCCGAAGAAGACGGCGGTG
This sequence comes from Chthoniobacter flavus, assembly GCA_020718585.1. Classification (GTDB taxonomy): domain Bacteria; phylum Verrucomicrobiota; class Verrucomicrobiia; order Chthoniobacterales; family Terrimicrobiaceae; genus QYQL01. The sequence continues at coordinate 10,834 of DYRS01000067.1, read as the reverse complement.
CCGAGCGCCTGGCGCATTTCGGCGCCGGGTCCGGAGGCGACGACGAGCGGGACGACACCGAGGATGAACGCGAACGAGGTCATGAGGATCGGCCGAAGGCGCAGTCGGCAGGCCTCGGTGACCGCCGCGAACCTGTCCTTGCCGGCATCCTCGAGCTGCTTCGCGAACTCGACGATGAGGATCGCATTTTTGCATGCGAGACCGACGAGGACGATGAACCCGATCTGCGTGAAAATGTTGTTGTCGAGCCCGCGCAGGAGGACGCCGCCGATCGATGAGAGCAGGCTCATCGGGACGATGAGGATGATCGCCATCGGCAGCGACCAGCTCTCGTATTGCGCGGCGAGGGTCAGGAAGACGAAGAGCACGCAGAGTGGGAAGATGAAGAGCGCGACGTTGCCCGCCAGGATCTGCTGGTAGGTGAGGTCGGTCCACTCGAAGCCCATGCTGCGCGGCAGGTTTTTTTTCGCGAGGGATTCCATGATCGAGACCGCCTGGCCCGAGCTGACGCCCGGCGCGGTCGAGCCGACGATGTCGGCCGACGGGTAGAGGTTGTAGCGGGTGACGCTGGCGGGAGCGGTAATTTCGGAGACCGAGGCGAGGGTGGCGAGCGGGATCATCGCGCCCGAGTTCCCGCGCGCCTGAAGCTGGAGGATGTCGCCCGGCAGGACGCGGAACCTCGAATCGGCCTGGGCGTTCACCTGAAATGAGCGGCCGAAGAGCGTGATGTCGTTCACGTAGGCGGATCCGAGGAACACCTGGAGCGTGCTGAAGATGTTGCTGAGTGGGACGTTGAGCGTCTTTGCCTTGACCCGGTCAATGTCGACGAAGAGCTGGGGCGTGCCCGAGCTGAAGCTCGTGAACGCTCCGGCCAGATCGGGATTTTTTGCGGCGGCGTCCACAAGGTTTTGCGTCGCTTCTTCGAGCGCGCCGTATCCCATGCCACCGCGGTCCTGGACCATCATGCGGAACCCTCCGGTGCTGCCGAGGCCGTCCACCGGCGGCGGTCCGAAGACCCCGGTGAGCGCCTGCGGGATCTGCGAGAGCGAGGCATTGAGGCGGCGGGTGATCGCGGGGCCGGTGAGGTCGGCGGACTTGCGGGCGGAGAATTCGTCGAGGATGACGAAGATTGTGGCGGCGTTCGGGAGGTTTGATCCCGAGACGACCGAGAGCCCGTTGATGACGATCGCGTGGGCGACGCCGGGCGTCTTGCGGATGATTTCGTCGGCCATCGCAGAGACCGCCTTCGTGCGGTTGATCGAGGCGGCATCCGGGAGCTGGACGTTGGCGATGAGGTAGCCCTTGTCCTGCTGGGGGATGAACCCGACCGGGGTTTTCAGAAATCCGAGCCCGGTGAGCGCGAGGAGCCCGACGTAGATCGCCGAGATGAGCACGGTCATGCGGACGAGACGCGCGACCGCCGCGCCGTATTTTTCGGCGACCTTGTCGAAGACCGAGTTGAACCCCCGGAAGAACCATCCGAACAGCCCGTCAAGGAGACGCGTGAAGGCATCCTTCTTCGCCCCGTGCGGCTGGAGGAGGAGCGCTGCGAGCGCCGGGCTGAGGGTCACGGAATTGAAGGCCGAGATGATCGTCGAGACCGCGATCGTTAGAGCGAACTGGCGGTAGAATTCGCCCGAGATCCCGGTGATGAACGCGGTCGGCACGAAGACTGCGGTGAGCACGAGCGCCACGGCGACGACCGCGCCAAAGACCTCGTCCATCGCCTTTTTTGCCGCCTCGATCGCGCCCATTCCGAGCCCGAGGTTGCGCTCGACATTTTCGACCACGACGATCGCGTCGTCCACGACGATCCCGATCGCGAGCACGATCCCGAACAGCGAGATATTGTTGAGGGAAAACCCGAACGCGGCCATTGCGGCAAACGTGCCGACCAGCGACACCGGCACGGCGATGAGCGGGATGACCGTTGCGCGCCAGGATTGCAGGAAGACAAGGACGACGAGGATGACGAGCGCGATCGCCTCGAACAGCGTATGCACGACCGACGCGACCGACTCCTGCACGAACCCGGTCGTGTCGTATTCGATCCGGTAGTCCATGCCGGCCGGGAACCGGGTTTTGAGTTCCTCCATGAGCTTGCGGATCGCCTTGGCGGTATCGAGCGCGTTTCCGCCAGGCTGCTGGTAGATCGCGATCCCGGCGGTCGGACGTCCGTCAAGCGTGCTGTCGATGCTGTAGGTTTTCGCGCCGAGCTCGGCGCGGCCGACGTCGGCGAGGCGGACGATTTCGCCGAGCTTCCCCTGTTTGACGACGATCTTTTCGAACTCGCGCGGGTTGGTGAGCCGGCCCTGAGCGGTGACCGTGTATTGGAATGCGGTGCCCTGCGGGACCGGCGGCGCGCCGATCGTGCCTGCGGCGACCTGGACGTTCTGCTCGCGGATTGCGGCAACGACATCCTCGGCCGCGAGCCCGCGGGCAGCGAGCCGGTCGGGATCGAGCCAGATCCGCATGCTGTATTCGTAGCCGAAGATGCTGATGTCCCCGACTCCGTTCACGCGGGCGAGCGCGTCCTTGAGCTGGAGGATTGCGTAGTTCCCGAGGTAGAGCGCATCGAACTGTCCGTCCGGCGACACCAGGTTCACGACCATCATCATCGAGGACGACATTTTTTTGACCGAGACCCCGTTCCTGCGGACGTCCTCCGGGAGGAGCGGGAGTGCGAGGTTCACGCGGTTCTGGACGAGGACCTGGGCGGTATCGAGGTTCGTGCCGAGCTTGAACGTGATGTTGAGCGAGTAGGTGCCGTCGCCGTTCGACTGCGACGACATGTAGAGCATGTTCTCGACGCCGTTGACCTGCTGCTCGACCGGCGCGCCGATCGTCTCGGCCACCGTCTGCGCATCCGCGCCCGGATAGCTGGTCGCGACCTGCACGGTCGGCGGCGTGATCTCCGGGTATTGGGCGATCGGGAGCGTGACGAGCGCGACCGCTCCGACGATCACGATCACGATCGAGAGGACCGAAGCGAAGATCGGCCGCGCGATAAAAAAATGGCTGATGTTCACGGCTTGGCCTCCGTCGCGGCGGCGGCCTGCGGGTCGGCCCACGGCTTTGCCGTCACCTTCTCGCCCTGGCGCGCCTTCATGAGCCCGTCCACAATGACGTTCTCACCCGCCTGGATCGGACCGGTCACCGCGCGCCATCCGTCGTCTTGGATCGCGCCCGGATCAACCCGCCGGTAGTCGGCGGTGCCGTCGGACTTGACCACATAGACGAATTTTTGCCCTTGGTCGGTGCCGATCGCCTCCTGGGGGACGAGGGTCGCCTTGTAGTCGGCGCCGCCCGGGAAGCGGAGGCGCACGAACATCCCGGGGCCGAGCAGGTTGTTTTCATCTTTGAAGACCCCGCGGATCGGGATGGTCCCGGTCTCGGGGTTCACGCGGTTGTCCGCAAAATCAATGAACCCCTCGTGAGGGAATCCCTTTTCGTCGGCGAGTTGGAGGTGGATTGGGGTCTTCGGGTGCTTCCGTTGGTCGGGCGTCGTCTCCGGCACGCTGCCGTTGTCGGATTTCGCGGACTCGGCATTCTGGAGGCGGATGTATTTGAGGAGCTGGCGCTCGTCAATGTCCGCGTAGGCGTAGATCGGATTGGTGGAAACGACGACCGTGAGAGGGGTCTTCATATCCGGGGTCACGAGGTTGCCGGGAGTGACCGACGCCTTGCTCGCCTGGCCGTCAATCGGCGAGGTGATCGTCGTAAAATCCAGGTTGAGCTTCGCGGTGTCGAGGTCGGCCTTTGCCGAGGCTACCCCGCCTTGCGCCTTGAGGTAGGCGGCGGATTTTGCGTCGAAATCCTGCGCCGAGACGGCATTCTTCACGCGGAGTTCGCGGGTCCGGTTGAACTCGATAGCGGCAAGCTGGAGGTCGGCCTGCGCGCGGTCGAACTGCGCCTGCGCGCGGTCGAGGTCGGCCTGATACGGCCGCGGATCAATGACAAAAAGCACGTCCCCCTTTTTGACTTCCTGCCCGTCCTTGAACTTCGTCTCGGTGAGATACCCGCTGACCCGGGCTTTGATCTCGACCGTCTCGACGGCGTCCGTGCGGCCGGTAAAGACGACGTAATCGCGGATCACCTGTTCCCGCACCGGGGCGACCGTGACCGTCGGCGGCGGCGGGGCGGCGGCATCCTGGCGGCCGCAGGCGGATAGCGCGAGCAGGGTCGTGGCGGCAAGGAGCAGACGGTGTGCGAAGATCTCGTTCATGGAGTGGAAACATGAAGGATTCCGCGCCGCCCGGCGACTGGAAAATGTGCGGCGCGCAGCGGAAAGGGTGGCGGCTCCGAAAGTTGCAGACCCATAGGACCGCGGGCATCGTGCCCGCTTCCTAAACCATGCGGGCTGGAAGCCCACGGTCCTGTGGTTGCACGGAGATGCGCTCGACGGCTTGCGAGTAGCTTCTTTGGAATTGCACTTTTCGGCCGGACGGAAAATGCTCGGCCAATATGAACGAGCCGATTGTTTTTGAGCCGATCGCGATGGAGCGGGTTTGGGGCGGACACCGGTTCGAGTCGCTGCTGGGAAAGGGGATCCCGACCGGAACGCCGGTTGGCGAGCTCTGGGAGATCGTGGACCGGGAGGACGCGCAGAGCGTGGTTCATGTTGGCGCGATGCGGGGGGCGTCGCTGCACGACCTGTGGTCGGGAGCGCGCGCGGAGGTTTTTGGTGACGATTATCTGGCCGACCCGTCGCTGCGGTTTCCGCTGCTTGTGAAGCTCCTCGACGCGCGTGAACGGCTGTCGGTGCAGGTGCATCCGCCGCTGCACATGGCTGCCGCTCTGGGGGGGGATCCGAAGACCGAGGTCTGGTATTTTTTGGATGCGCTGCCCGGCGCAAGGATTTATGCGGGACTGAAGAGGGGGGTCGGCCGGGGAGATTTCGAGAAGGCGCTGCGCGAGGGGGGAGTCGAGCAAACCCTGCACGAGATCCGTGTCAAGACCGGCGAGAGCATATTCATCCCGAGCGGCCGGCTCCACGCGATCGGCGAGGGGAACCTGATCGTCGAGGTCCAGCAGAACAGCGACACGACCTACCGGGTGTTCGACTGGAACCGGGTCGGGCTCGACGGAAAGCCCCGCGCGCTCCACATCGAGGAGTCGCTTGCCTCGATTGATTTTGAGGATTTCGAACCGCCGGTCCGCAGCGCGTCGGACACCGAAATTGCGGCCTGTCCGTTTTTCCATGTCGAGAAGGTCCGTCTCGAATCGGCGAGAGAGGTCCGGCCGCAAGGTTGCTTTGCGCTGGTGTCGGTCGTCGCAGGTCGCGTGATCTGTGGGGCGCAGGCGTTCGAGCGGGGCGGGTTTTTTGTCGTGCCAGCCGACGGGGACGGGCTCGATGTCGTCCCGGCCTCGGGCGGCGCGGAGATCCTCACGATCACGCTGCCGGTCTGAGTGGCAAGCTAGCTAGGCACCGGGTTCCAATCGTCGCCCGGCCGGATTGTCGGAAATGCAAATTGATGCCGGCACCATGTCCGCTGGCGCTTCGCGTAGTGCCATGTCGCCCTGAAGACCGCGCTCCGGCAGTCATCGCCGGAAACCGTCCCCGCAATGAAAGCACGGATTTCGCGGAACCCGATCGCAAGCGACTCCGCCGGGAAGCGTGCGACTTCATCCACAACTCCGCGCTCGAACAGCGCGTCCACATTTTTCTCGATCCTCCGCCGCAGCTCCACGGGCTCGATTTCGAGCACGATCCCCCGGTACCCGCCGCCGTCGGACTTCCATCCGCTCCGGGATGCGGCAAGCGGCTTTCCCGTCGAAAGAACGATCTCCAGCGCGCGGCGGACGCGGGCCGGGTTGCGGGCGTCAATTTGGGCGGGTGCGTTGGGGTCGGCTTCGCGCAGGCGGTCGAGCGCGGCGGATGCTCCCAGCCCCGAGATTTCGATCCGGAGCTGAGGATCTGTCGGCGGCAGGTCGGCGAGCCCGTGGGTCAGCGCCTTGATGTAAAGCCCGGTGCCGCCGACGATGACGGGAATTTTTCCGCGCGACGCGATGTCCCGGATGCAATCGCGCGCCATCTCTGCGTAGCGCGCGGCGTCACAATGTCCGCTCGGCGCGATGGTTCCCACCAGATGGTGGGGAGCCCGGGCCATGAGATCCGCTCCGGGATGGGCGGTAAGAATCGGAAGGCCGGAAAAAATCTGGAACGCATCGGCGCCGATGATTTCGCCGCCGATCCGTTCCGCCAATTTGACCGCGAAGGCGGATTTCCCGACTCCCGTCGGCCCCGTCACGATGATCGGACGGGGCCCCGGGGGAAGTGTCGGATTACTGTTCAGGCTGTGATTCGGACTGCGATTCGGACTCGGGACTGGGCTGCGATTCGTCCGAGCGGTTGCGTTCGCTGCGGCGTTCCTCAACCGCTTTGGCTCCGCTGACGACGAGCTTGCGTCCGCCCATGTATTCCTTGTCGTGAAGCTCCGCTACTGCGCGCTTCGCTTCATCCACCGACTGCATCTGGACAAAGGCGAAGCCCTTTGATCGCATCGTGTGGCGGTTTATGACGATCTCGACGTTCTGGACGGTTCCGACTCCTCCGAACAGTTCGGAGAGGTCGCTCTCGACGGCATCGAACGAGAGGTTGCCGACGTAGAGGCGGGGTGACGTGACCTCGACGATCTCGGGGTTGCGCATTCCGGTCGGTCGCTCGCCGCGCTCGCCACGGGGCGGGCGTTCGCTGCGCTCTGCGCGCTCCGGGCGGTTGCGGTCCGGGCGTTCACGGTCCGAGCGTTCGCGCTCGCGGTCCCTGACTGGCTGGCGCTCGGGAGCGGTCGCCGGTGCGGATTTCCGCGGTGCGGGTTCAGGTTTCCCGGAAAAAAATCCCACAATCTTTTCGAGGAGGGTTTTCTTTTTCGGAGGGACGGGAGCTTCCCGGCGCTGGGATGATGACGGACGGTCGTTGCCCCGGGGGCGGCGGTCGCCGCGACGGGGCGAGCGGCGGGATCCGCTCGGAGTATATTCAGATGACATGGTTATTTTGGTTTCGGAATCGGCGGCATTTCAGAGTTTCGTTGAAATGCCCGCCAGTTTTTTGTTTTTCCCCCGGCGGTGCGCATCCCCCCGCGGGAGCGAGCCCGATGGCCGGTCGCGGGGAACAAGAATGGCGCCATGCAGCGGCCGGAAAATGGAACTCAACGTTCTCAATCCCGGCGTCCATGATGAATTGACGCCAAAGGAAGCGCGGAACGTCTCATGTTCCACGCTCCGTTTCAAGAAACAAAAGAGGGAATGTTTGGCGGGTGACAAGTTGGCGCGCATGGCATAGTTTTTTCGGCCATGCCGCTGCTTGAGGTCAAAGATTTGCGAACTTGGTTTCCCGTTTTCGGAGGAGTTTTCCGCCAGAGGGTGGGGGAGATCCGGGCGGTTGACGGCGTGAGTTTTTCCGTCGAGCCGGGCCGGACGGTCGGGCTGGTCGGGGAGAGCGGGAGCGGGAAGACGACGGTCGGGCGGACGATCCTGAAGCTGATTCCAGCGACTTCCGGCAGCGTCGGGTTTGCCGGGCGGGACATCCTGCCGCTGGGCGAGCGCGAGTTTCGTCCGATGCGCCGCGAGATGCAGATGATTTTCCAAGATCCGTTCGGCTCGCTCAACCCGCGGTTCACGGTCGGGGAGATCGTCGCCGAGGCGCTCGACATCCATTTTCCAAAAATGTCCCGCGGCGACCGCCGCGAGCGTGTCGCCGAGCTCCTCCGCCTGGTCGGTCTTCGTCCGGAGATGATGGCGCGGTATCCGCACGAGTTCAGCGGCGGGCAGAGGCAGCGGATCGGGATCGCCCGCGCGCTTGCGGTCGAGCCGAAATTCATCGTCTGCGACGAGCCGGTCAGCGCGCTGGACGTGAGCGTGCAGGCCCAGATCGTCAACCTCCTCCAGGACCTCCAGGCGCAGTTTGGGATCGCTTACCTTTTCATTGCCCACGACCTCGCGGTCGTCGAACACATCAGCGACCATGTGCTGGTGATGCACCGCGGGAAAATTGTCGAGTCCGCCCCGGCCGGGGAGATTTACAACAACCCGCGGCACGACTATACGAAGTCCCTCCTGGCCGCCGTGCCGCAGCTCGCCTGATGCACCCGATCCTCCGCAACTTCTTTCGCACAAACTGGCTTCTGCTCTGGCTGATGCTCGGGCTGCTCGCCTACGGGGTCTATGCGATCTACAGCGCGACCTGGATGCGCGAGCAGAATTTTTGGACATCCCAGATGGTGTGGATCGCGATCTGCATGCCGATGTTTTTTGTGGTGTCGCTGGTGGACTACCGTTGGGTCCGGTTCGGTGCGATCCCGATGTATGTGCTCGGGATGCTTGGGCTGGTCGCGGTGATGCTTTTCGGGGAAAAGCGGTTTGGCGCAAAAAGCTGGATTGATCTCGGCCCGATGAGCTTCCAGCCATCGCAGCTCGCGCTGCTGGCGGGGATCCTGACGCTCGCGATTTTTTTGCAGCGATCGCGGGCGATGATGCCGTTCCTGCGGATCCTTTGCATCGGGGGGATCGTCGGCGTGCCGTGGATATTGATTCTGATCCAGCCCGACCTTGGGTCGTGCATCGTGTGGGTGCCAGTCGTGCTGGCGATGATGTTTGTTGGGGGGATCCCGAAGCGCTGGCTCATCGCGATGCTTCTTGTCGGGCTTGCGATGATCCCTCTGGTCATCCATTTCGGGCTCAAGCCCTACCAATACTCGCGCATCACGACATTTCTGAACCCGGAGGCCGACCCGCAGGGCGACGGGTGGAATATCACGCAATCGCTCATTGCGATCGGCTCCGGCGGGTTTGCGGGCAAGGGGTTCAAGGCACCGAACACGCAGAACGAGCTCGGATTTCTCCCGGCGACGATCGTTCACAACGACTTCATTTTCTCGGTCATGGGCGAGCAGCACGGGTTCCTTGGCGGGCTGGCGCTGATTGTGGCGTTCGCCTTGCTTTTCGTGGTGATCCTGAACATCGCGATCGAGGCGGGTGACGACGTCGGCAGGCTTCTGTCCGTGGGGATTGCGGTACTCCTTTTCACGCACACGTTCATGAATATCGGGATGACGATCTCGGTGACCCCGATCACCGGGCTCCCGCTGCCGCTGGTGAGCTACGGCGGGTCGTTTGTCATGATCACGCTCTTCAGCTTCGGGCTGCTGCAGAGCATCTGGATCCACCGCCGGCTGCCGAGGTGACGATGAACGAGCCGATCTTCGATCTGGCAGTCGCTGCGGCGTCGTTCTTTGCCGGACTTCTGGGCGCGCTGATCGGTCTCGGCGGGGGGATCATCGTCACCCCGGTGCTCGTCCTCGGCTTCGGCATTGACATCCGCTATGCCATGGGGGCCTCGCTGTGCTCGGTCATCGCGACGTCGTCCGGCGCGGCCGCTGCCTACCTGCGCGACGGGATCTCGAACATGCGGATCGGGATGTTTCTCTGCGTTGCGACCACAATCGGCGCGGTCTGCGGGGCGATGCTTGCCGTCGTGCTCGAGCAGTCGCTGCTCGCGGTCATTTTCGGTGCCTCCCTGCTGGCCACCGTGATCCTCTCGCTGAAAAAAAAGTCGGAATCTCCGCTTCTGCCCGCCGAATCGGATCCGCTTGCGAAGGTGCTGCGGCTGCCGGATGAGATGCCGGGCGCATCCGGACCCGTTGCCTACGGTGTGGCGGCGGTTGTTCCAGGGTTCATCGTGATGTGGGTCGCGGGGGTTCTGTCCGGGCTGCTCGGCATCGGGTCGGGCGCGTTCAAAGTGCTGGCGATGGACCGGATCATGCGGCTGCCATTCCGGGTGACGACCGCCACGAGCAACTTCATGATCGGCGTAACCGCCGCCGCGAGCGTCGGGATCTATTTGAAGCGCGGCTACCTCGATCCCGCGATTGTCGCGCCGGTGGCGCTCGGCGTTCTCGCGGGCGCGTTTGTTGGTGCGAAGCTGCTCACCGTCGCGCCGGTGAAGCTCCTGCGCTCGATTTTCCTCGTCGCGGTCTCTGTGATCGCCCTGCAGATGATCGCCCGCGGGCTGGGGATCTCCATCGGATGAACAGCCGGATTTCCATCGTTCTTGCGCGGGTGATGATCATCGGCACGCTCGCCGCCGCCGCCGTCATCGCGGCCGGGCTCGTGTGGTATCTCTCCGCGCATGTCGGCGAAGCTCCCGGCGACCACATTTTCAAGGGCGAGCCGAAGTATTTTGAAAACCCGGTCGGGATGATCCAGCGCGCGCTTGAACCCGACGTCGTCGGGCAGCGGCGCAGCATTGTGATGATCGGCGTGTTCCTCCTGCTGCTGAACCCGCCGATCCGTGTCGCCCTCGCGGGTGCCGGCTACCTCGCCGGCCGCGACCGACTCTATGCGGCGATCTCAGGGATCGTTCTGGCCGTCCTCCTCGCCAGCTTTTTCTGGTGAGGCGCGCCTTTACACCGGAGCCCAGGGCCAATGCCCAGCCATGCAAAACCCACGGAATCAGAGTGAGATAGATAATAAGAGTGGACATCAGGGCGGAATTTTTCCGGATGGGTCAAAGCAGAGATCGTGTGCAGGCCTTCCACACCCTTGATTTTCTCTGCCACGCTGCGGGTAACCATCTCCCGATCTCCTACGAAAATGACATCCTTCAGGCCATACCAAACGGCTTGGACATGGTTGCACAAATTGAGGTGCGCCATGGTGCGACCTGGTCGAGATCGACTTTGCGGAAGTATTGAAGTCGATGAGACCTACGTGGGAGGCAGCAAGGTGGGGGGAAAGCGAGGGCGCGGTAGCGAGGGGAAACAGATCGTGGTAATCGCGGTGGAAGTTCATTCACCAAAGGGCTTTGGTCGGGTGCGCATGCGCCATATACCGGACG
>DYRS01000241.1 GCA_020718585.1 Chthoniobacter flavus | reverse complement strand
GCAAGCGGCAGCGCCGCCCTGGGTCTTTGGCAAGAAAAGGCATCTGCCCTGAAAGGGCTGCATCCCAAACAGGAACAACACCGTTCGGATTGCGCCCGCGCTTGCAGGCGGGACCCCCGCGCGCCTTCAGCCTGGTGGAATTGCTCACGGTCGTCGCCATTATTGGCATCCTTTCCGTCATGGCGATCGGGGCATTCGGCAATATCCAGCGGGGATATGCGCTCACCCAGGCGGCCAGCCAGGTCCTCGACTCGTTCGCGATGGCCCGGCAGGAGGCCATCGCCCGCAACCGGATTGTCGAGGTGCGGTTTTGCCGGAAATCCGCCGACGATCCCTTCACGCATCTGGCACTGGTCGCGGACGATGGAAACGGCAACCGCAAGCTGCTCACCCGCCCCTTTCGCATCCCCGACACGCTTCTTGTGGACGAGGGGGCGACTCTGAGCACCCTTATCAACGGGCGCACGGAGTCCGATGGCGGCGGTTCCGGCGATGTTCCGATCCCCGCCCTGGCCTCGACTTACCGGTTCCGTTCGTTCCAGTTCCGGCCCGATGGCACGACCGATCTCCCGTGGGATGCGACAAGCAATCAACGGTATTTTGTTTCCCTCCGTCCGGAGACCGACACCAACTCTCCGCCCGCAAACTTCGCCCTCATCCAGGTGGACCCGCGCAACGGTTCCACCCGCCTCTTCCGACCATGAAAACCCCCTCCTCCCGTCGGGCGCAGCCCGCCACATTCAACATTCAAAATTCAAAATTCAAAATTCCCCATCCCCCCGGTTTCGCCTTGGTCACCGTGCTTGCGCTGGTGGTTGTTCTCGTGGTGGTGGTGGTGGCGCTGGCGCAGTTGGCCACGAGCCAGCGCCGGGCCTCCTCGATCGACCACGCGATCTTCAGCAACCAGGCCCTTGCGGACATGGCGGTCAACCTTGTGACCGCGCAGATCCGCACGGGCACAACCCAGCCGGACAATGTGGCCTGGGTGTCCCAACCGGGCCTGATCCGCACGTATTCGGGCGCGGGACAGATGACCAACGCCTATAAACTCTACTCCGCCCGCAAAATGGTTGCGACGGGAGACGCGGAGTTGGACGCCGACCTGGCCACCGAGTCCTCGCCAGCCGGTTGGGCGGCGCGCCCGGCGGTTTGGCACGACCTGAATGCGCCGGTCACGGTTCCCGCCGCCGACCCCGCGCAGGCGGACTCCACTGCCTTTCCCATCCTCGACCCGCGCGCGCTGGGCCAGGTCGAGGGCTTCACCTTCAACGGCTCCACCAGTGCCGTCGCTGAAATCCCGATGCCGGTGCAGTGGATGTATGTGCTGGCCGACGGCAATGTCGTCGCGCCCGACCCGGCGGCGGGCAATGGCCGCCAGGTCACCCTCCCGAGAGCCAACCCCGCCAACCCGCCCGTGGGGCGCATCGCCTTCTGGACCGACGACGATACCTGCAAGGTCAATGTCAACACCGCCGGATACGCAAAAAACGACGCCAATTACTGGACCTATTGGGACACCCCGTTCGTGAGCACCTACGACGAGGAATGGATGCTCTCCGCCAGGCAGCCGTGGACGTTCGAATACCAGCGCTACCCCGGCCACCCCGCCACGACCGGCCTCAACGCGGTCTTCGAGTCCCTGAACCTCACCGACGACCAGATCCTCAGCCTCACCACGCCATTCTACAGGGCGGGAGGAACCCGCGGCGGCACGATCCCGATCAGCGAGGCGGCCGTCCCCCCGACACAGGCCCAAACGAATGCCCTGATCAAAGCCGACCCGCTCTTTGCCTCCGTGGACGAGTTGTTCTATGCGCCGGATCGCGGCCTGCGCGCCAACGGGATCTCGCGGGATGACCTCGAAAGGCGGCGGTTCTTTTTGACCGCCCACAGCCGCGCCCCCGAGGCCAACCTCTTCAACATGCCGCGCGTCACCATCTGGCCGAACTGGCAGACCGCGTCGAAACGCAGCACGATGGACCGCCTCATCGCCTTCTGCTCGACCATCGGCGACCAGCCCTACTACTTCGTGCGCGAGGATTCCAAGGTCTCCAACGAGCTGACCGGCATCGCGCAAAACATGAAAATCTACAACTACCTCTCCGCGCTCACCTCGAAACCCATCCCCGGTGTCGGCTCGCAAACCTTCGCCAATAAATTCGGCACCCAGCGCCGCGACCAGATCCTCACCTCGATTTTCGACGCGACCCGCCTGGTCAATATCGACGACCGCGCGGGAACCGGCGGAGACGGCTCCGGCTATTCGTTCACGGCGGGCCATTTCAACGCAGCCAAGGTGCCTGACGCCCCGGCCGGCGTCAACGTCGGCTACGTGGCCCCCACCATCGGCCCCAACAACACGCGCAGCCCGGGGCGCGCCTA
>DYRS01000066.1 GCA_020718585.1 Chthoniobacter flavus | reverse complement strand
GACCCCCCATCTCCTCTATGAAACTGGACATAAGCACACAATTTGCGGATGAACCCGATTTTTCGGCGCCTTTCAAAATTCACTCTTTCCGGACAGGCTCTAATTATCGGCTGAAGCCGTGGTTGCTTGCGGATGCTAATCGAGCTCTCGGTCCGCGCTCGGATCGGGTTTGCAAACCGCATCGATTCTCGCAAGGATGCATCCCCCGATGACAACAATTTCCATCCCCGTGTTTGCGCTCTAGGCCTGATGTCGGCGATCCCTTCGCTCATCTCCGCGCAGGATCTGCGGCTGGCCTACGGACGTCAGACCCTGCTCAACGGGGTTTCCCTGACTGTGGCGCCGGGCGAGAAAGTCGGGCTCGTCGGTCGCAACGGCTGCGGAAAGACAAGCCTTTTCAAAATCCTTGCGGGGGCTTCCGAAGCCGATGCGGGCGAGGTCTCCCGTCGGCGGGGGCTGCGGGTCGGCTACCTGCCGCAGGAGTTCGAGCTCGACAGCTCGAAGTCGGTCCTCGAAAATATCGAGGCTGGCGCGGCCGATCTCGTAGGGTGGATGAGCCGCTACGAAGAAGGCGATGGCAGCGAATCCGAGCTGGCCGACCTCCTCGACCGGATCAACCATGCCGACGGATGGAGCCTTCACACGCGGATCCGCGCGGAGGCCGGCTCGCTGGCCGCGCCGCCGCTCGAAGCACTGGTCGGACCGCTTTCCGGCGGGGAAAAGCGTCGTGTCGCGCTCTGCCGGGCACTCGCTTCCCAGCCCGACCTCCTCCTTCTCGACGAGCCGACGAACCACCTAGATTCCGAATCCATCCGCTGGCTCGAATCGTTCCTGCGCGAGTTTCCGGGCGCCTTGATCTTCGTGACCCACGACCGGTATTTTCTCGAGACGATTGCGACCCGGATCATCGAGCTGGCCGACGGGCGCGCGTTCACGCATCCGGGCAACTACACCGCGTTCCTGGAAGCGAAGACGGTCCGGCGGCAGATCGCGGAGCAATCGGAGCGGCGGCGGCAGCGGTTCCTGCGCGCGGAGCTGGAATACGTCCGCGCAGGCGTGCGGGCGCAGCGCTCAAAGTCGAAGCACCGGCTCGAGTCGTTCTATGATGTCGCCGGGATCGAGGCACCTCCGGAGGAGCGCGAGATGGACCTCCTGATCCCGCCGGCACCCGAGATCGGGAACACCGCCGTCGAGCTCGAGGGCGTCGGAGTGCGCGCGGGAGAGGGCGGGCGCTGGCTGTTCCGCAACCTCACGCTCTCGCTGCGCCCGGGCCAATGCACCGGGATCGTCGGCCGCAATGGCGTCGGCAAGACCACGCTCCTGCGCGTGTGCCTCGGCGAGCTCGTCCCAACCGAGGGGGCGGCCATGATCGGCAAACGGGTCGTCTTCAACTATATTGACCAGTCGCGGATGCGGCTCGACGGGCGTGGGACGGTCATGGAGGAGGTCTCCGACTCGGGCGAGATGGTCCGGTTCGGCGAAAAGACGCTCACCGCGCGGGCGTATCTGCGACGGTTTCTTTTCGAGGACTCGCGGGTGACCGAGCGGGTGGACAAGCTCTCCGGCGGCGAGCGCGCCCGGCTCCTGCTTGCCAAAGTCCTCTGCCGCGGCGGCAATGTCATCGTGCTCGACGAGCCGACGAACGACCTCGACCTCGCAAGCCTGCGGATGCTCGAGGAGGCACTCGCGGACTTCGACGGCACCGTCCTTGTCGTCAGCCACGACCGGTATTTTCTCGATAGAATCTGCGACCAGATCGTCGCGTTCGAAGACGGCGGGATCTTCACCCAGCCGGGGAATTATTCCTACTACCTTGAAAAAAAATCCACGCGCGAGCGTCCGGCACCGCCCCCCCGCCGCGCATCCACGCCGCCGCCGCCGTCTCCTCCTCCGCCATCAGGACGGCTCACGAAGCCCGAGCGGGACGAACTCGACGGGATCGGGGCTGCGATCCAAACGGCGGAGGAAAATGTTGCCGCCCTCAACGCGATGCTTGCCGACCCCGAGTTCTACACGTCGCGCGCCGCCGAGACCCCGGAGATCCTCAAAAAGCTTGATGCGGCAAAGTCTGCGGTCGCCCGGCTCTACGCTCGCTGGGAGGATCTCGAAAGCCGGGTTTGAACGGACGGCCCGCCCGCGTGTCGAATAGGTACACACGTTTATGAAAAATTATTATCGCAAGCTCAACAGCGGGAAATTCTCGCTTGGCGAGATGATCGAGGTTGTCGGATCGTGCGCCCGCGACAGCAGGGAGATGATCGCGGCACTCGCCGATCTTTTTGACAGCGGTCGCGTGATGGTGAACTCCCAAGGCCGCCTCAAGCGCGTGAAGCTGGCTGCCGCCAAGTAGGCAGCTCGGGGGATCGCGCCCGGCCCGGTGCTGTCACAAATTTCCGGAACAACCGCACTCGCGGATTTGCGGCTCCTGCTCCGTCTCCTGCACGCATTTCTCGCAGTCCTCTTCGGCCGGATGAACACAGTTGCAGGGGCGGAGAAAATCATTCATGACAATGACGAATTCTCCGGTGTCCGCTAGGAGAGGATTTTGATGTAGGCCTTCGCGCGGAGGGAATCAATCCACCGCTGCTGCGCGCGCATCCGCTCCTGCTGGATCAGGTTGCGCTCGATTTCGTCGCGGACCTCGGGGATCGGTTTGACCGAGGCGTTCTTCCGGGCTTCGACAAAAAGAATGTAGTAGGATCCGCCGAGGGCGACGACCTTGCTGACCTGGCCTACGCCGAGCGAGAACGCGACATTCGAGAGCTCCTCGTTGAGCGTGCCGCGCTCGACCCACCCCCAGTCGCCACCGGTGTCGCGCGTCCCGTCGTCCTCAGAATACATCTCTGCCATCCGCGCGAACTCCGCGCCGGAGACGATTTTCTGGCGGATTTCCTCCGCCGTCTGCGCCTTGTTTTCGGTACCCGGCACGTCGCCGGCGACGCCTTCGCGGAGGACGATCATCCGGAGCTTGATCTGCTCGGGGACCGCGTAGGATCCCTTGTTTTTGTTGTAGAATTTCTGGATCTGGTTCGGCGAGATCGCAAAGTTTTCGCTGACTTTCGACTGGCGAAGTGCCTGGACGATGATCTTTTCTTTTTCGATCTCCTTGAACCGCGTGATCGTGTAGCCCTGGGCCTGGAGGGTGCGCACAAACGCTGCGCGGTCGCCGCCGAACTCCTCGCGGATGATCGACTGCACCCGGTCGTCCACGACGTAATCCGGGATATTCGCGCCTTTTTCCTGCATCTTTTTGAATTCCTGGATGATAAGCTGGCGGTCCACGAGATCCTTCATCGCGGCGGCGCGCATCTCCCGAACCTTGTTGGCGAGGTCGGCACCGGAATACGCCTTGCGGAACTCGCGCTCACGCGCGCCGATCAGCTCCCGGACCTGAGAGATCGTGATCACGTCGTTGTTGACGATCGCCGCGACCCCGTCAATGACCTCCGCCTGCTGGGCCACCGCGAGCGGACGAACAGAAATGATCGCAAGCGCGATCACAAGCGCGACAGGGCTCGCGGGTGGCAGTATAAAAAATCTCATCGGCTGGGCATCTGGTGCAGGAGAGTCAGGACCTCGCGCAAACTAGATTCCGGGCCGAATGCCGTCAAGCGGGGAAAGAGGCCGCCGATCATGATGTGGCTGCCGCCGCGGGTGAGCATGAGCTTGTTCCCGCGCACCTCGACGGTGGAAATTTTTCTCCGCACGGCCTCGAGGCGGATCGCCGCGAGGACGAGCGTGTTTTCCGCAGCGGGCGGGAGCGGCCCGAACCGGTCCTTCCATGCCGCGCGGAGGGCGTCGAGCTCATCGGCCGAGGCGGCCTCGGCGACCCGGCGGTAGGCCTCGATCCGGAGCCGTGAGTCGTTGATGTAGGCGGACGGGACGAACGCGCCGGCGATGCCGTCCGGAGATCCAAAAAATTCCGCCTCATCGGTTTTGAGGAAATCGAGCCGGACTGCGGCGGTGCCGCCGCCGGTCCGGTTGCCCTGAAGCGAGTTCACTGCGCGTCGGAGGAGCTTGCAGTAGAGGTCGAAGCCGACGGCGATGATATGCCCGCTCTGGGCGGTACCGAGGAGGTTGCCAGCACCCCGGATCTCTAGGTCGCGCATCGCGATTTTGAACCCCGAGCCGAGATCCGAATATTGGCGGATCGCGGAGACCCGCTTGCGCGCCGCTCCGACGCTCATGAGCCCGCGGGGGAGCATGAGAAACGCGTGCGCCTTATTGCTCGACCGTCCGACCCGCCCGCGGAGCTGGTAGAGATCGGCGAGCCCGAACCGGTCGGCGCGGTCGATGATGATCGTGTTCGCATTCGGGATGTCGAGCCCGCTCTCGATGATCGTCGTCGAGACGAGCACGTCAGCGCGGCCGCCGACAAACGCCCGCATCACGCCCTCGAGTTCCTTTTCCTCCATCTGCCCGTGCCCGACGATAACGCGCGCATCCGGGCAAAGCTCGCGAACACGCAGCGCCGTGCGCTCGATGCTTGCGACCCGGTTGTGCAAAAAATAGACCTGCCCGCCGCGCGCGACCTCGCGGACGATCGCGTCGCGGATGATCCGCTCGTCGTAGGCGCAGACAAGCGTCTCGACCGGCTGGCGGTTTGGCGGCGGGGTCTCGATGACCGACATGTCGCGGGCGCCCATGAGCGAAAGGTAGAGCGTCCGAGGGATCGGGGTCGCCGAGAGCGTGAGGACATCAACAAGGCGAAATTTTTCCTTGAGCGCGTCCTTGTGTTTGACTCCGAACCTCTGCTCCTCGTCCACGACGACGAGGCCGAGATTTTTGAACGAAACATCGTCGGAGATCACGCGATGGGTGCCGACGACAATGTCCACGCTTCCGTCGCCGAGCGCGCGGACGACCCGTTTCTGCTCGGCTGCGGAACGATACCGGCTGAGGAGCTCGATCGTCACCGGGTAGTCGCTCATCCGCTCGCGCAGCGTCTGGAAATGCTGCTGCGCGAGCACTGTCGTCGGCGCGATGATCGCCGCCTGCTTCCCTCCGTTTACGGCCTTGAATGCCGCACGGATTGCGACCTCGGTCTTCCCGAACCCGACATCCCCGCAGATCAGGCGGTCCATCGGCCGTGCGGATTCCATGTCGGCCTTCGTGTCAGCGATCGCGCGGAGCTGGTCGGGCGTCTCGGTAAAAAGGAACGAGCGATCGAACTCGTGCTGCCAATGCGAATCCGGCGGAAATGCGTGACCGGTCCCGTTGTCCCGCTCGGCCTGGATTTTCAGCATCCGCGCCGCGTAGTCGAAGATCCCCTGCGACGCCTTCGCCTTCGCGCGCTGCCAGCGTCCGTCCCCGAGCTCGGAGAGATCCGGGTGCCGCCGGCCAAGGCCGACGTAGCGCGAGACCTGCCACGCCTGGTCGAGCGGGACATACAGCCGGGCGTCGTGCGCAAATTCCAGCGCGAGCACCTCGCCGCCGCCGCCCGGTGCCTCCTGGAGCCCGAGGAACCGCCCGATCCCGTGGTCGAGGTGAACGACGAGATCGTCCTCCTCGAACTCCGAAAAATCGACCGTCGCCCGGCCGGCGCGAAGCCGGTCCCGCCGGAGTGCCGCCCGGTGCGCCCGCTGGCTGGTCGACCGCCCGAGCACCTCGGCATCGGCCAGCAGCGCGAGCATGGCATCCGGACAGACGAACCCGCGCGTCGCCGGCACCGGCAGAAACCGGATCGCCGAACAGTCGAAATCGAACCCCGACGCCAGCTCGCGGAACCGCTCGCCCTCACCCTCGTTGCTGCACGCAAACGCAACCGTCCAGCCGGCCGCGCCCCACTCGCGGAGCTGGTCGAAAAACTTCTCGCGCTTCACCTCGTCGAGCACGAGATCGCCCGCTCCCAACTCGGAAAATGGCGGCGGATAAAATGCCGGGTTGCCCGCACCAAAAAATCCCCCGCCCAGCGAGATCGCGTCTGGCTCGTCCGCTCCATCCGGCTCGACCGCAATCACCCGGTCGGCTTCCCGGAAATACGCGCGCAGGGTCGCGCCGACGCCGGAATTTTTCGCAAGGAGGATCTCCGCCGATTCGAGCGGCGCGACCGAGCACTGGGAGTCGGGATCGAACGCGCGCAGGGAATCAATTTCGAGGTCGAACCACTCGATCCGGAACGGCCGCGGGGACTGCCAGGAAAACACGTCGAGGATCCCGCCCCGCCGGGCGAACTGCCCGCGCGAGCCGACCTGCGGCGCATGCTCGTAGCCGGCCGCGACCAGCCGCGCGGCGACTTCCTCGATCGGGATTTTCCGCCCCCTGCCGAGCGCGAGCACATCCCGCAGAAGACACTGGGGTTCAGGAACCGGCGCGTCGCGTTGGGCCGCGTGGATGACGACCACCTCGTTGCCGGCACCGCTGGCCAGCGCGCGCAGGAGCTCGAGCCGCTCGGACGCCGTCTCGGGATCGGGCAGCGCGTCGCCCGATGGCATTTCCAGCTCCGGGAACAGTCGCACACGCGGACACCATGCCGCGAGCTCGGCTGCGAAATCCTCCTGCGCCCGGACATCCGGGCAAACCACCCAGACCCGGCCGGGCAGCCGCCTCAGCAGGAGTGACGCCATAAACGGGAGGGCTCCCCCTGAGATCTCGCCGAGTGCCCCGCCCGCGCGGCATTGCGAGTCAAGTGCCGCCCGGATCGCCGGGTCCGACTCCGCGCGCCCGATCAGCCAATCAGCCCCGGTGCTCTCCATGATCGGGCGCGAGGCCGCAGCTCCTCATGGCCTCACATACGGGTTGTTTGCCTTCTCGAACCCGACCGTCGTGGCCGGGCCGTGCCCGGGCAGCACGGTCACCCCGTCGTCGAGCGTGAACACCTTTTTCCTGATCCCGTCGAAAAGCAGCTCGCCGTCGCCACCCGGCAGATCCCAACGCCCGACCCCGCCGCGGAACAGCACGTCTCCGCCGATGAGCACCCCGGCCTCCGGAAAGAAAAAACAAATGCTCCCCGGGCAGTGTCCGGGCACGTGCAGGATCCCCATCTTCGTCCCGCCCACCTCGCAGCCGCCGGTCTCCTCGAGCAGGCGGTCGGCATGGAATGGCTCGATCTCGATCTCAAATCCGTGACGGCGAAAAAACCCCGCGTCGGTCACCATCGGCCCGGTGTCCGGGTGGTAGGCGATCCGGCAGCCGTGGCGACGCTGGATTTTTGCCGCATCCGCAACATGGTCGAAGTGCCCGTGGGTGAGCAGCAGCCAGTCCACCTTCTCCCCAGCGAACCGCGCGTCCGCACCCTGGGGCGCGTCAAAAAGCAGGTTCCCCCCTTCGGATTCCAAAAAAAACGCATTGGTGTCGAGCGGTCCGCCTGTAAATGATTTGAACTTATTCATATTTGTCCGGTCTTATTGCAGATGAGGAAGTTTGATTTTCCCGCGAGTATCTGCAAGGTTTTCGCGGCACCCATGAGAAAAATATTTGTTTCCGGCCTGCTTTTCGCTCTTGCCTCGGCGGTAGTTTTTCGGCCGGCGTCCGCCGCTTCGGTCGATTCCGGGCAGGTTGCGATCGCGGTTTCGCGGTGGCTCGAGCAGGCGCACTACAGCCGGCAGAAGCTTGACGACGCGATGTCCGAGAAGCTTCTCACGACGTTCCTTGAGTCCACCGACCTCGACTACAACCGGATGTATTTCATCCAGTCCGACATCGACGAGTTCCGCGAGAAATTCGGGGCGACCCTCGACGAGCTCACAAACAAGGGGGACCTCAGCCCGGCTCATGAAATCTTCGCGAGGTTCCGCCAGCGGGTTGAGGACCGGGTCGCAAGCAATAAAAAACTCGCCGCAAAAAAATACCAGTTCAACCGGGATGCGACGTTCCATCTGAACCGCCAGAAGGTGCCGTGGCCGAAGGACATGGCCGAGGCCGACAAGCTCTGGAAGGACCGAGTCGAGGCCGAGCTCCTCCAGGAGCACCTCAACGAATTCCAGCTCCGCCCGCCGGAGCAGACGGTCACCAAGCGCTACGAGCAGGTGCTGCGGAATGTGCGTGAGATGGACGACGACGATGTCGTCAACGCGTTTCTCACCGCACTCGCCCAGGCCTACGACCCGCATTCCGAGTATCTCAGCAAGGAGGAGAGCGATAACTTCGACATCTCGATGAAGCTCTCGCTCGTCGGCGTCGGCGCGGTCCTGCGCAGCGACGACGGGTTCGCCCGCGTGATGGAGGTCGTGCCCGGCGGACCGGCCGACCGGGACGGACGCCTCAAGGAGAGCGACCGGATCGCGGCGGTGGCGCAGGGCAACGCCGAGTTTGAGGACGTCGTGGACATGAAGCTCGACAAGGTCGTCGAAAAAATCCGGGGAAAAAAGGGGACGCTTGTCCGCCTGCAGGTGATCCCCGGCGACGCGACCGATCCGTCGAAGAGCCAGATCATCGAGATCACCCGCGACGTCGTGAAGCTCAAGGATTCCGAGGCGAAGGCCGAGGTGCTCGACGTCGAGGGGGCGGATGGAAAACCCACGCGCATCGGCTGGATCACGCTCCCCCTGTTCTATGCGAACATGAACGGCAGCGGGCCGGCAAAGAGCACGACCGAGGATGTTGCCGCGCTGATCGGGCGCCTCAAGCAGGAGGACATCCAGGGCCTCGTCATGGACCTCCGCAAGGACGGCGGCGGCTCGCTCGAGGAGGCGATCAACCTGACTGGGCTCTTCATCCCCAGAGGTCCGGTGGTCCAGGCCAAGGACTCAAATGGAAAAATCTCCGTCTCCAGCGACACGAACTCAGGGGTCTCCTACACCGGGCCGATGGTCGTCGTCATGAACCGGCTCAGTGCCTCGGCCAGCGAGATCTTCGCCGCCGCGCTCCAGGACTACGGCCGAGCGGTCATCGTCGGCGACGAGCGCAGCTTCGGCAAGGGCACCGTTCAGACGGTGCTCGACATCGGAAAGGTCATGCCGTTCTTCAGCCTCGGCGCGGCCGACGCCGGACGCCTCAAAATGACAATTCAAAAGTTCTACCGCGTGCTCGGCGGGTCCACCCAGCTCAACGGCGTCGAGTCCGATGTCGTCCTTCCCTCGCGCACCGACAACGCCGAGATCGGCGAGGGCTCGCTGAAAAATCGGATGGATTACGACGAGGTCGCCCCGGTGAGAATCACCCCCTGGGTGTCGTCCCTGCACTTGGACGAGCTGCGCGCAAACTCAAGTGCGCGGATCGCATCCGACCCGGAATTCCTCTACGTCAGCGAGGACATGAAGCGGCTGCGCGAGCGACTCGAAACCAACGCGATCTCGCTCAATGAAAAAGTCCGCCGCAAGGAGCTCGCCGAGGACAAGGTCCGCAAGGATCTGCGCAAGTCGCAGCGCGCCGACCGCGGCTCGATCATCCGCGCGCAGGTCCGCCAGCTCACGCTCGACGACGTCCGCTCAAAGCGCGAACCCCTCGAAACCGTCGCCTATGAGCGCGAGCGCGAGAAGCCACGCAACTACGACCCCGAGGAGGCCGAGGCCGAGAAGCGCGAGGGCCCGCAGCCGCCGGAACCCGACCCGGTCCGCAACGAAACCCTGCGCATCATCGAAGATCTCGTCCACCTCACACGGCAGACAAGAACCGCCGCCGCGAGCTCAGGCACTCCCTGACGCCACCGCCACCGAAAAGCGGGCAAGATGCCCGCGCTCCCGGGAACTTGCCATCGTAGATGCGCCCTCAGCGGGAGCAAGTAGCAGTTGACGGGGCCGGTTTCGGCAGTCAGAAAAGAATCCGACCATTTGTGGAAAGCATAGCAATTCATCGGCCGCGCAATCTTGACTGGAAGCGCGCATCGGCCCTTCTCTACGGGGACTGGGGGACAAGCAAGGCCTACGTCATCGGCCTGGCCTTCGTGGCGAGCGGGTTCTCGTCGCTGCCGATCATCGTCGCGGTCTGCATCCTGACGGCGGTCGTCGGGATGAACTACCTCGTCGTCTGCCGGTGTTTCCCCGACGGCGGGGGCGTCTATTCCGCCGCCGGGCAGCACGGCAAGATGCTGGCTGTTGTCGGCTCGCTCTTGCTGGTTGCCGACCTCACCGTCACGGCGGCGCTCAGCGGGTGGGCGGCACTCAGCTACCTCGGGGTCCCCCAGCAGTATGTGATGGTGGCGACCATCGCGGTGATCATCCTCATCGGCGTCCTCAACCTCTTCGGCCCGCGGCATAGCGGGAGCTTCGCCGTCGCGCTCGCGCTGCCGACCATGGCGGTCGTCGTCGCAATCATCCTCCTCAGTGCCCGCTTCCTCACGTTCAAAAACCTCGAGCCGCTCCACGAAAATTTCGGGCACACATGGGTTTCGTTCGTGGGGGTGATTCTTGCGCTCAGCGGGGTCGAGGCGATCGCGAACCTCACCGGCACGCTGAAGCCGGACAAGGGGTCGGTGATCGGGCATCCGAAGGTTGGCTGGGCGTCGGCAAAGGCGATCATCCCGGTGGCGATCGAGGTCAGCGTCGGCACCGCGCTGCTCGGCTGGGCGCTGCTTTCGCTCCCGAAAGAGCTCGCGCCCGAGATGGTCGCGCGGAAGGAGGACATGCTGCGGTTCGTCGCCGAGCAGTATGGCACGATGAATTTTGGCCCGCATTTCGGAATGATCTTCGGGTTTGCGGTGGGCGTGATCTTTTCCCTCCTCCTGCTGAGTGCGGTCAACACGGCGGTCGCCGCGCTCATCGGCCTGCTCTTCATGATGTCGCGCGAGGGCGACATGCCGCGCGGGTTCTCGAAGCTGAATCCGCACGGGGTCCCGCTCGTCCCCCTCGTGATCGCGGTCGCCTTCCCGGTGCTGATCCTGCTCGTCAGCAGCAATTTTGAGGCACTCGCCGGGCTCTACGCGATCGGCGTGGTCGGGGCGATCTGCGTCAACCTCGGATCGTGCGCGACAAACATGAAGCTCCCGATGCATCTGATCGAGCGGGTGCTCATGGCAGCGACGTTTTTTATCCTTGCGGCCGTGGAGATCACGCTCGCGCGCACGAAGCCGGAGGCGCTCTTCTTTGTTGTCTGCGTGCTCGTTGTCGGGCTCGGGCTCTGGGCGTATTCCCGTCGGCTCAGCGGGATCCGCACGCTCACCGTCACCCGCGAGGTCGCCGAGATTGTCAGCCCGGAGGTCGTCGAGACGATGCGCCACCCGGCCGAAAGCACCTCAAAGATCCTCGTCTCGGTGCGCGGGCTCACCCCGGCACTGGCGTTTGCATTTGACGAGGCCGAGCTCCGGAAGGCCGCGCTCTACATCCTCTACGTCCATGAAATCGCAGTCTTTTATCAGGGCGTCATCGAGGCACCGAAAAGCTGGAAGGACGACCCCGAGGCAAGCGCGATCCTAGGCACCGCACTCCAGATCGGCAAGTCGCGCAACATTCCGACAATCCCGATTTTTGCGACCGCCCAGAATGCGCCGGCACTCATCGTGGATACCGCCGCGACGCTCGGGGTGGACTACCTTGTGCTCGGTGCCTCGCACCGCGGGTCGCTCACCAAGATGCTCCGCGGCAACGTCGCCACCGAAGTCGCCGGCAGCCTGCCCGATAACATCCACCTCATCATCCACGGGTAGCAACACCGGACCGACAGGGCCAATGCCCAGCCATGCAAAACCCACGGAATCAGAGTGAGATAGATAAT
>DYRS01000240.1:1476-2415 GCA_020718585.1 Chthoniobacter flavus | reverse complement strand
CGTTGGCTGGCAGGTCTTTCAGCCCGCTTTCCACCAATCCCGCCGCCCGCAATCCCGCCTCAAGTAGCTTTTCGGCCTCGGCCTCGCCATGCGCGAGTCGCTCGGGGCTCGTGTGGTATCCCCTCGCCCTCCTCGGTTTCCGAATCGCGTTGGCCGCGATTTTCAGCGCCTTCTCCGCAAATTCCCGCCCGCCCCAATACCAACCCCGCAGGAGATGGCTGACCCTTCCGTCGGCCCCCTGCTCCGGAACCATGATCCCACTCGCACTCCGCTCGTTCGCCGCCCGCTCGTTCAAGTGGTCCACCAGCTCGCGGCGGCCCTTCGCAGTGTCCGAATACCCCATGATCTCGAGCCCCTTCTCCGCGGCCAGCCACTTCGGCCTGCGCCCGGGAATCAGCGCGTATCCGCCGGCCAGGCTGCTCCACGGGTAATCCAGCACGCTCCCGCCATTCTCCGCCTTCACCAACCCGGCCCGGCAGGGGTTCAGGTGCAGGTATTCCCAGAGCGTCGTGTAATAATGCCCGCTCTCCCCCTGCACCAACACCGCCTTGTATCGGTCCCCAAACAGCCTCCCCCATTCCTGATGCCGGACGTTGAACCGCCGCGTCACCGTGTTCTGGAGCCATTTCATTCCCTCCACAAGGTTCGGCTCCGGGGTTTCCAAAAACAGGTGGTAGTGGTTTCCCATCAGGACCCACGCGTGGACAAGCCAACCCGTCTTTTCGCAGGCCTCCGAAAGGCACTTCAGAAAAAACTTCCGGTCATCATCGTCCACAAAGATCGCCCCGCACCGGTTCCCACGCGCCATCACGTGATAAAAAGCGCCCGCGTATTCGACTCTTATGCTCCGTGCCATATCGTGCGTTTCTCTCCGGTTGGAGATGGGATTGCAAACAAAAAGTGAAAGAATATGCACACTGACCCCCAGTTTACTGGCCG
>DYRS01000240.1:0-1376 GCA_020718585.1 Chthoniobacter flavus | reverse complement strand
CTCACTGGCCGCTCACTGGCCGCTCACTGGCCGCTCACTGGCCGCTCACTGGCCGCTCACTGGCCGTGCGGCAGGGCCTTGACGGCGGCCCATGCTTCGGCGGATGCGGCGCGGGCGGGATCCCAATTTCCCTCGTCGGCAAGGCGCGCGGCGAGGGAAAATTTTTTGGCTGCGGGGACCGCCTTGGCAGACGGGCGGGCGTGGAGGAGTCCGATGAGGTCGGCCCAGGCAGGAACCAGCCTGTCGGGTTTCGCTTGCTCGGCGCGGAGCGTCCAGTTCAGGAGTTCGAGGCGGGCTGCCGCGCGCGGGTCGAATCGCGATTTGGTGGGTCCCACGATGCCGGCGAAAACGCCCTCAAGCAAAGGAAGTGCTTTTTCCTGATCGGCGGCGTCGGGGGCGGCATGAAACAGGTGGAGCGCGTAGGCTGTGTTGAGCGCCAGTTTTGCAGACGGGACCGGGGGGATCTGGAACTGGCCGGAGTAGATCCGGAAGAGCGGCAGGACAAGGCCTGTGGATTTTTTTTCCCGTGCGGACTTCCAAACCTGCATTTGGAGCGTGGCGATCATCTCCGGATCGAACGCGGAGAGCGACGGCTCGCGCGGCCAGAAGCAATAGGCGGCGACCGCGAGGGCGAGCAGCACCGCGAGACGTTTGGCGGAGAGAAACATTGGCCCGGAGGAAATGCGGAGGGGGCTGATCCCTGCCCGCGCTCAGGCGGCCATGTAGGGGAGCGTCGCCGCGCGGACGCGCACGTCGTCGAGCCCCTCAAGGAGATCCGCGATGGCATCCCACCGGCCGGTGACGAGCGCCTCCCTTGCATGGTCGGGGAGGGTCGCCGGAAAATCCATATCCGCGATGCTCGCCTTCCCCTCGAGCAGGTCGAGCGTGAGAAGCGCGGCGGGGTCGGACTCAATGATCCCGGCCACCGCGCGGATGTCGTCCGCCCGCATCACGACGCACGGCATCCCGAGGGTCGTTGAGTTGCCGAAAAAAATTTCCGCAAAGCTTTCGGCGATGATCGCGCGGAACCCGAACCGGTAGAGTGCCTGCGGCGCATGCTCGCGCGAGCTTCCGCATCCGAAATTCGAGCCCGAGAGCAGGATCGAGGCACCTGCGAACCGCGGGTCGTCGAGTGGATGGATCTTCCCCTCCGCCTTCGCGGCCTCGCGGGCGTCGGCAAACGTGAATTCGCCGAGCCCGTCAAATGTCACGCACTTCATGAACCGTGCCGGGATGATCCGGTCGGTGTCAACATCGTCGCCGGGAACATAAACCCCCCGGCCTGTGGCTTGTGTGATTTTTTCGAGAGACATGGTTTTTTGAATGCGAAATGGGGAATGCGAAATGCGGGAATGCGGTTATTTCACGTCGAAGAT
>DYRS01000065.1:4846-11706 GCA_020718585.1 Chthoniobacter flavus | reverse complement strand
CGGGATGACGGCCCGCGCAGGGAAAAAGCACCGCATGAATGCGGAACTACGAACGGCGGAGGTCGGGATGTTCATTTGACGACAGGGAGGATGATGGAGGACGGCGCGGTCGGAGAAATGTGGATGTTTTGGATCGCCGCTTTCATCTGATCCGCCGAGGCGGCGGGTTCATAGGTATTTGGGTGGACCTCGTAGGCCGGGCTGCTGCTGCTGGTGATGAAGACGCCGATCCGGTGGCCCTTGTTGAATACGGCGGCGATGCTGTTGCAGTCGAAGGCGAGGCGGACGGTCTTGCCTGGTTCGAGCGGCGCGGGTTTGTCGAAGCCGTCGCGGTAGCGGGCCATCGCGGCCGCCTCTCGCAGGAGGATCTCCTGTCCGTCGGGGTAGATGTCCACGAGCTTCACGACAAAGAGCGTGTCGGGGGCGTCGCTCGAAATGAACAGGTCGGCGCGGATTTTCCCCGCGATTTCCAATGGAGAGTCCAAGGGCTCGGAAACCAATCTCACGACGTCCTTGCGATCTGCGAGCGGCCGCTGGTCCACCGCGCCGTTCGGATCGTTGCCAAACGACCACCCGCCGCCGAGCGAGGGAACGGGATTTGCGGGATCGTAGGGGAAAGAAATCTTGCCGGTTGTAGCAGCGGGCTTGAGCGAAAGACCGCCGGAAGGAGTTAAATAAAATGGCGTGGGCACATGGGTCGGCGGCCAGACCGGCGAGGCCCTTTTGACGTTGCCTGGCGCGGAGGGATCGGTCACATCGCCGAGGACGGCGTAGAGGATCTGGGACTTCTCCGGCTTCACCTTGCCATCGAGCACGTCAAGGAACGACGGCATGGGCGCGGCTCCCGCTGCCGGGCCGATCTTGAATTTGACCCCCTTGTCACAATGCGCCCCGTGGGCGGAGGCGTTGACCGCGATGAAAACCTTGCCGGACGGTCCGAATTTTTCAAAGAAATCGACCGCCGAATCGCCGAAAATGTTGAACCATCCGTCGGATCCCAGATAGACGGTCTTGTTGTCCTTTGCAGCCTCGTCCAGGAGGCTGTTCCAGTGCGCCCTGTCGTAATGGTAGATCGTCGGCCTCGGCCATTCGGAAACCTTGAGGTTTCGCTGGTTGAGCCATTCGTAGAGCTTCCGGCGCACGCCGTTCTCGAACCCCCAGTAGAGGGCGGTGTTGCCCGCCGAGTTCGCGGGCTCGACGACGACGAGGGCCGGGTGTTTGCAAAGATAAGCCATCGCGGCGGCCATGCCATTGCCGCTGCCGCCGGTCATGCCGACGCGCCCGTTCGACCACGGTTGCTTGGCGATCCAATCAATCGTGTCGTAGCTGTCGGCGATCTCGTTTTCGCTGTTGACCGGGTCGGCCAGCGGCTTGCCCTGCGAGTCGCCGTCGCCGCGCGGATCCTGGATCACGCACGCGTAGGATCCCTTCGCGCAGAGGCTCTTGAAATATTTTGCGCCGCCGTTGCGTTCGTAGGGAGTGCGGATGACGATTGTTGCCCACGGGCCGTCGCCCGGCGGAAGAAACATGGTTGTCGCGAGAGCGACCCCGTCGCGCATCGCGACCATCACATGCTCGAACCGATAGCCCGCAGGCAGGTCGGCCAGCGTTTTTTCCGCGTTGAACTTTCCGCCCGAAGCGGCCCACTCTTTGCCGTCGGATGGCGACTGCGCATTCAGGGATATGCAGGCGAGGAGAACCGGGATGGCAAGCGCAAGACGTTTCATGGGCTGGGAAGAAGGGGCGCAGCTATTTTGACTTCCATTCGATGGCGCGAATCGAGAACGGTTCCAGGGTGAGTTGTTTTCCGCTGGCAAGGGCGGGGAGTTGCTCCTCGCGGAGCGCGACCTGGGGATCTCCGACTTCGAATTCGTTGTTGTCGGTGATCTTGTTTGAGGAAAGCACCCATTGTTTTGCCGAGCCGGCGACGACCGCACCGGGGAATTTCAGCTCGACCGGACGGGCGGCCTGCGTGTCGAGATTGACAAGGATCAGCGCGCGGCGGTCCCCGTCCACAAACGCATAGCTCCAGATCGCCGGGTGCTCGACCGTGATGTGCTCGTCCTTGGTCTTGGCCCCGGGGAAGCGGCCGGTCGCCTCAAATGTCGGGCACGCGCCCGACTGGACCGTCTCCACAAGATCCCCGCCGAGGACTTTGTTGACGAGGATCTGCGCGAGTCCGGTCGGACGGTAGCGGACCATGCCGGAGCGCTGGCTGAGATTGGCACCCCAGAGCCGGACAGGCCCGACGCCATGGGCGTTGTAGGTGAGCTGCTGCAGTGTGAAGAAGCACTGCGAGCGTATCCCGCACTCGCGGAGCATGAGCAGCATCGCGTTCGTGATGCTCACGGCACCGCCGATGGATGCCACCATCGTGTTGCGGGGCTCGACCGGTGCCTTGCCTCCGGTGATGTGGTGGTTCACCTCATACTGCGAGAATTCCACGCCCGTCTCCCTGCTCACCGCCACCTGCTCGGGGAGGCCCTTGGCAAAAATCGTCTGCAGCGGCTGGGCGAAGAGCCAGCGGAACATTTTGTCTTCGGTGTCGATATCGGGAAGGTCCTCGGGATCGAGGCCGTGAACCATATAGACCGCTATGGCATAGCGGTCGGCTGCCGGGGTTTCCTTCAGAATGCGGCGGCTCATCCCGGCTGCCACATTTTGTCCGGCCGCGTGGAAAATGATGGTCGGCTTGTAATAAGCCGACGCCTTCCCGCGCGCGAAGAGGTCCTGCCAGTAGTCCGGCCCGTTGTATCCGCCCACCAGAAACCCGAGCGCGGTATTCCACGCCTCGTTGCCGATCTCGATGTGGATCTCCTTGACCGAATCTGTCCATGGGGCCGAATGTCCCAGTTCGGCGCGGAGCTTTCCACCGGGGGTCTCCACCGGCCCGCCGAGGAACTCCATGAGGATATCCATCTCTTCGATGCGAAGCGTTCCCGGAACACAAAACCAGGCTTCCGTTCCAAGGAATTCGCACAGAGTAAGGCCTTCGAACAAACCGAAGGCAAGCCGCTCGGGGCCATTTCCATAAGTGCCTGGGTCGCCGAAAATGGCGTTTTGAAATGCAAACGAGCGGACGGCGGGCTTCAGGAAATTCTCCATCGTGCTGCCGCCCATCGTGAGCCGCCGGATGATTCCCGGATTCATCTCGCGCAGGAGGTTTACGTAGTCGTCAAGGAACGGCGTCGGATTGGTGTCGCCATCCTTCCAAATCTCGATGTCATCGAGGAGGACTTTGGCTTCCTTCGCGACAAGCAGGAACGTGAGGTGAGGGTTCTGCTTGGCATCCGCCGGCTCGGGCACTTTGTCCACCGGGATCTTCAGTTCGAACTTCTTCCATTCGACCGGAACTTCCACCGACTCGTCAGCGCCCATTCCCTCTGTCTTCACCATGAGATCGACCGTCCCTGCGGGGGATTTTGCCCAGAACTGCACATTCCATGTTCCATTGCTGTCCCAAAACCTCTGGTAGCCTGTTGGCAGGCGAAGGAAGGCTTCCATGGCTCCCTCCTTCGGCTTCTGTTGGGGGAGGGTCGCATCAAGAAGGAGGGCTGTGCTGCCGAATGAACCCGGCGGCACATCGCCGGGTGCCGCCGAAATATTGTCCGAAGCCCAGTAAGTCCCCACCGGCCCGACGGCTCCTTCGTCAAGCATTGGTTTTTCGACAAGCAATCCTTGGGATGAGATTTTCAACTGCTCCGGCGGGATGTCGAGTTGCCGGTCAAAAACGAAGTAGGTCATCAGCATCTTCCTGCCGTATTGCTCGCCCTCCTTGTCGATGACTTCCTGGATTTTAACCTTGGTTCCCTTGAGCGGCCCGCCGAGGATCGTGGCATCGGCCCCTTGAAGCAGTTTTCGCCATCCGCGCTTCTCCGAAACCGTCGCGGAGGAGTAGAATCCCCCGGGCTCCAAGCCGTGCGCAGGGCCAGTGTGGCATTGGCGATAGTTTGTTCCCTCGAAATTGCGCACTGCCCGCTTCTTCATCATCGCCCCCATGTAATAGGAATCGCTGCCCAGATTCATCCCGAAGCGTTTTACCGACGGCACCTTCACCTCGCCGGTCATCTCGATCACGGTCGGGGCCGACTCCTCCGCCTGTGCGACGGCTGGCAAAAGCATGGCCGTGGCAAATATTGCGCCCAAGAGATTCTGATGCAGGTGAACTTCCATGCCCGACACACTGGGCCATCCCGCTCAGCAATGCGATACAGCACATAATGGGTCTTGTCCCATGACTTCGATGAAGCCATTCTGGTCCTGTCCGCGTAAGATCCCACCCGCCCCATGAAACCATTGGCTCCCCACCGCGTCGCGCTTCTCGTTCCAAAATTCGCCTGGGCACTGCGTTCCGGTATCGCGCGGTTTTCCGGGCCTCCGATGCTCTGGGACACGATCACCTACGAGCGAAACGACGAGGGGGCCGCGCTGGCCCGCCACTGGAAGCCGCACGGGATGATTGGCATGCTGGGTCGCCCGGACCTGATGAAGCGTGCCAGGACGCTCCGGACCCCGCTTGTCAATGTCCACGGGGGCCGCCGCTACGAGGGGGCCGCACAGATCGGCTGCGATCACCACGCGATCGGCCGACTCGCTGCGGAGCATCTCGCCTCCCTCGGTCTTGCCAATTTTGCCTGCATCGGGTTTCCGGGCGAAGACCCCAATCTCGACCACCGGCTGGGCGGCTACATCAATTCGCTCGACGGAAAATCCGTTCACGTCTTTGACCCCAAAGCCAAATACCCGCCGTGCCCGCAGATCCGGGGGACGATGATCGAACCGGACGACGAGGGGTTGCACCGTTGGGTCTCCTCGCTTCCGAAGCCATGCGCCGTGTTTGCGAGCGGGGACATGATGGCCGCGCGGGTCCTGAGATCCTGCCTGCACCTGAGCGTCCCGGTGCCCGAGCAGATCGCCATCGTCGGCGTCGGGGACATGCCGGAGTTCTGCCTGGATCTGCCGATCGCGCTTTCCAGCGTGGCGGTGCCCTGGGAACAAATCGGCTTCGAGGCGGGGGCGATCCTGAACCGGATGATGGCCGGGGGAAAGCCGCCGGAAAAAACCATTTTGCTTGCCCCGCTGGGAGTGACTGTCCGGCGATCCAGTGATGTGCTGGCAGTTTCTGACCGGCGGATCGCGGAGGCATTGCTGTTCATCAGGGCCCATGCGTGCGAGCACATCGGAATACCGGACATCCTGAAACACGTCCCGATGGGCCGCAGGGTGCTGGAGAGAAAATTCCGCGCCGCGCTGAACCGTTCGCCGCACGAGGAAATCCTCCGGGTCCGACTGGAGAAGGCATCCCAACTTCTCATCAACACGAACCTGACCCTGGAAGTGATCGCCGAGGACACCGGATTTGGCACACCGGCCCGGCTCAGCGTCGAGTTCAAAAAGCGCTTTGAATCATCTCCCGGCAACTACCGGAAGCAGTTCCGAAAATAGCCCTCAAACACCATGAAACACCGCATCGCAGCAATCTTCCTTCTTCTGGCCGCCTCCGGCGGCCGGGCAACCGACACCTACCGCATCACCGAAACCGTCGCCCTGGAAAGCCCGGCGAACTTCGGCGCAAACTTCGAGTTCAAATCGTTCGCCCCCTGGTCCGAGCTCAACAACAACTGCTGGAACAAATACGCCTCCTGCGAGCCGGTCGTTTTCCGGCACAACGGGATCGCGACCGGCGGCGGGGCGGACTTCCTCGAAGACAAATCCGGCCAGCCGGTGAGCGAAAAAAACAACCCCACAAGCCCGGGGTCGGGGTTCTGGTCCACGATGGGAAACGGGTTCTGGAACGGCGCGGAAATACGGATCTACCGCCCGACGGATTCCTCGCTGAAGCTCGTCCGCAAGGACCGTGTCAAGCACTTCAACGGGCTGAAGGATACCGACCAGCGGATCGCATTGGAATCCGTCGGCGCGGCGATCCAGACCGGCGATCTCTACGTGCTCACGATGGTCCGCGATTCCGTGCCGGAAGCACTCAACCCCGAGCGCCCGGCAAACCATGAGCGCCAGAGATTCGGCAGCCTCGCTCCGACCAAGTCCTCCGGCCTGACATGGCAGATCGACTCCACGACATTCTGCCCCGAGGATGGGAGCGCCGCCTCGATGAAGCTGGTGGTCCCGCAGGACGGAATGAAGCCGGCGGGAGTCGAGCAGCCGTTCCTCCGGTTCGGCGGGAAGGAATTGGGCTTCGAGCCGGGGAAAAAATACACCTGCGAAATCTGGCTGAAGCAGGCGGGCGTCGCCGGACCGGTAACCGTCCAGGTCGGGGACCGGGTCACGGAGAAGCTCGAGGCCGGAGCGGATTGGAAAAAATTCACTTTTGACGTTCCGAACATCGAGCCGATCGGCCCGAAGACCTATCCGCTTCTGATCTCGTGCGATTCGCCCGGCACGCTGTGGGTCGATAACTTTCTCGTCTATGAGCAGGGACTCAAGCGGTTTGCCATCTTCCCCAGATGGTCGGAAATCCTCAGCGAGTTCCGTCCGGGCGTGCTGCGCAGTATGAGCGGGCGGATGCTCAAGACCCTCGATGCGTGGCTGTCCGACAGCTTCACCCGGAAGCTCGTCTGGGATGTCAACAACGGCCCGCAGTCGCTCTCGGACTTCAGCCTCCGCGAGCAGCTCGAGCTCTGCAAGGCGACCGGTGCGCGCCCGTGGCTGATGACGTATGTCCTGCCCGACGACGAGGAAATCGACCACCTCATGGAATACCTCGGCGCACCCGCCGATACCGGCTACGGGAAGCTCCGAGCCGCCCACGGGCAGGCCCAGCCATGGACCGAGGTCTTCGACGCGATCTATATCGAGTGCGCAAACGAGATGTGGAACGACAGATTTTTTGCGCCCCAGGC
>DYRS01000065.1:3198-4746 GCA_020718585.1 Chthoniobacter flavus | reverse complement strand
AACGACGCCGATCTTTTTCAGGCCAACCTTTTTTACAGCGCGCAGGTCTTCGAGCCAAAGCTGGCGGAGATCGATAAAATCCGCGAGGCCATGAAGGCAAAGACCGGCAGGTGGGCGGAGATCATAAAATACGAAGCTGGTCCGGGCTACGCGATCCCCACTCCAGACAAGCCGTTCATCGAGGAGGCCGAGCAGGTCGGCAAGAGCCTTGCCCTCGCCACCGCGACGCTCGACAACTTCCTGTTCGTCGTCGCCAACAACGGGAACTCAAACTATTTCCAGGCCCGCCCCGGCCCGAACTGGTCGTCGCACAACCTCCAGTTCGATCCCCAGACAACATGGCTCGCGCTGATGCTCCGCAACAAATACTGCGCCGGCGCGCTGCTCAAAGTGGATCCCGTGCAGGTCGAAACCGTGGACATCCCGGAGCACCGCAGCGTCGGTCTCGGCAACAATGGCAAGCCGTCGGACAAAACGATCGCCGGTGTATCGGGCGTCCCCGTCACGAGGCTCTACGCCTTCAAGGATGGCAACCGCTACAGCCTGATCGCACTCAACCGCAGCTTCACCGAACCGAAGACGATCCGCCTCGACCTACCCTACCAGCCGAAACCCGAGGCCACGGAATACTGGCTCACCGCAGCCGACCCGCGCGCCACAAACCGCGAGGCCAAGGCGGTCGCGATCCGCGAGGACAAAATCTCCGGCTTCAAGAGCGGCTTCGAAGTGACGATCCCCCCGGCTTCCGCAGTCGTCATCGTCAATGAATCCAAGTAACCCCGCATCCCGTGTCGCAGACCGGTGGATGCTCTCCCGCAAGCATTGGCCATCCTACACGACCGACCTTGTGCTGGAGGGGATCCTGGCACTTTATGATGCGACGGGCGAAGCGCGACACCTCGACTTCGTGCTCGGGGTCTGGGAGTTTCGCGGACGCCCGCGCGACTCG
The DNA here is from genome assembly GCA_020718585.1 of Chthoniobacter flavus. Taxonomy (GTDB): domain Bacteria; phylum Verrucomicrobiota; class Verrucomicrobiia; order Chthoniobacterales; family Terrimicrobiaceae; genus QYQL01. The sequence goes on along the minus strand of DYRS01000065.1, from coordinate 3,797 downwards.
CTGACGATCGGCAACTCGTATTTCACCTGCCTCCATGCGGAAACCTTCCGCCGCACCGGAGATCCCCGCTTTGTCGAGGGTCTGGTCGAAGTCGCTGACGAGTGGAGAAGGACTGCACCTCGCACGCCGGAGGGAGCCGTCGCCCATCGAAAAGTCCCCAGCGCCGCGGTCCTCCTCGACATGCTGGCCGGGTATGCGCCGCTCATGGCGGCTGCCGGTGCGCTCTCAGGGGACGAATCGTTCCTCGATGAATGCGTGCGGCAATGCCGCCTGTATCGGGACATCTTGCGCGACCCAGCCACCGGGCTCTGGCACCATGCGCGTGGATGGAGCGAGGCCGATAGGCTATCTCCCGCAGGCTGGTGCCGGGGCCAGGGCTGGGCGATGCGCGCGCTGGTAAAAAGTCTAGAGTGGATGCCCCCGTTCGTAGTTCCGCCTTCAGGCGGCCCCGGTGGGTGTGGCACGGCGGAAGAGGCACCGCATAAATGCGGAACTACAAACGCGGACACACCTCCCCCGCTCGTAGTTCCGCCTTCAGGCGGTTCCGGTGGGTGTGGCACGGCGGAAGAGGCACCGCATAAATGCGGAACTACAAACGC
>DYRS01000065.1:0-3098 GCA_020718585.1 Chthoniobacter flavus | reverse complement strand
CCGGTGGGTGTGGCACGGCGGAAGAGGCACCGCATAAATGCGGAACTACAAACGCGGACACACCTCCCCCGCTCGTAGTTCCGCCTTCAGGCGGTTCCGGGGGGTGTGGCTCGGCGGAAAAGGCACCGCATGAATGCGGAACTACGAGCGGGGACGCAGGCTCTGTTGTTTGTAGTTCCGCCTTCAGGCGGCTGCCGGGAGAGGAAAAGGCACTCGCCTTGCTGGAAATGCTCCGTGAACTGACAGATTCTCTCCTTCATCACCAGCAACCATCAGGCATGTGGAACCAACTTGTGGATGAACCCGATTCCTATCCGGAAACCTCGGGAACCGGATTCATCGTCAGCACCCTCCACGCGGCAAGCCGCAGCGGATGGATTGACGCGGCACCCGCAGCCATCCGCGGTGCCAAGGCCATGTCAGCTTATGTTGCCTTCGACGGAACGGTCCGAAGTGGCTGTCCGGGAACATCACCGATGGCGACTCGCGAAGACTACCGCAAGCACGCCCCGCAGACCGACGACCCGCACGCGGTTGCCGCAGTCCTCATGGCGCTGGCCTGAAATGAGTAATGACTGCACCTTATCAACGTAGAAGCACGAACGATGGGACTGCTTCCCCATTCGTAGTTCCGCCTTCAGGCGGGGTTCGGGTGCATGGCACGGAAGATCAGGCACCGCATAAATGCGGGACTACAAACGAAGACGCCGCTCGCCCGTTTGTAGTTCCGCCGTCAGGCAGCGAATGGTGGTGGCCGGAGGGTCTGGTTCCCGAGCCCGACCAATTCGCCGACTTCGCGGCGGACGTTGTCCTGCCGACCGAGCCCTCGACAGCATGGATGGCCGTCACCTGCGGCTCCTGGTATTCGCTCTGGGTAAATGGCGTCCTGCTCAGCCACGGTCCGCCGCGCGAGGTGCCCCCATGGCAATACTACGACAGCGTGGACCTCACAACCGCGCTTCAGGCCGGGATGAACCGGATCAGGATCCGCGCGTATCACCTCGGAGTGGACACCCAGTCGCACGCGGCCTGCATGGCGGGCCTGATGGTGGCTGGCGAAATCGCCGGAGCAGGATGGCGGATCGACCCGGGCTGCCGGAACCACTGGCTGGCGGCAAGGTCGCCGGCATTCCTTCGCGGGGCGCCGCGGCTGCTCGGATGTCTGGGATTTGGCGAGCATGCGAGCCTGGAGGAGAGCACAGACGACTGGCTGGCCCACCCCGCCGATCCCTCATGGGGAAGGCCGGCTGTCGTCGCGCATCATCCGCTGCCAGGGCGCGAGAACCTGATCGCAAGCGACCTTCCTGTCTTCACAGGCAAAATCCTCGAAGCAGTGCCTTTGCGGGAGTCGGGCGACTGGCAGGTCTGGGACTTCGGGGGTGAGGTCTTCGGTTTTCTGGAAATGGAGATTGAGGCGGACCGTTCAGCGTCCTGCACCATCCTGCATGGAGAAAGCCTCACAAGGTCCGGCCTGCCAGATCATGGATTTTGCGGCGGCGATTTCCGTGAAATCCTGAAACTGCCAGTCGGTCTCAGGTGCTGGAAATCGTTTGAAAAGCGGGCGCTTCGCTACCTCGCGCTGCCGTCGGGATTCCATGTCCACCGGCTTGGCATCCGCGAATCCCATTGGCCGCTCACTGAAACATGGCTCGACCTCCCGGGGGTGTCGGGTCTGCCGGCGCTTGACAGGTCCATCGTTGCAGCCGCCGCGCGAACAGTCGAGTTATGCTGTGACGACCTGCTCAACGACTGCCCCCGCCGCGAACGCGGCCAGTATGCGGACCCGGCTGACTACATGGAGGCGATGCCGTTGCTCTTCGGGACTTTGGCGCCCATCCGGCGCTGGCTGCGCCAATACCTGCGCGGCGCGGGGCCCGACGGAGTTCTCCGCATGTGCTATCCGAGCCCGCCGGACAAACCGGTCATTCCGGATTTCAGCATCGGGTTCGCGTCGAATCTCCTCCGCTATCTTCGCCTGAGCGGCGACATTCATACCGTGCGCGAATGCTATCCGTCAGCCCTCGCAAGCCTCTCGGCCTTCGAGCGTCATTCGGACGCAAACGGGCTGCTCGCCGACGTGCCGGGATGGGTCTTCCTCTGCAATTCTTTTGAACTTGCGAAGCATCCGCGTTCCGCCGCGCTCAACGCACTGTGGTCCACCGGATGGCGGGCACTCGGGGAATTGGCGCGCACGCTCGGGGAGTCCGGCGCGGATCAATTCCTGAGCAGGGCAGATGCCTTGCGCGCGGCGTGGCGGAACACCTTCTGGCGCGGCGGCCGGATTCTTGACTGCGACATCAGCCCGGACCACGAGCGGTTGACGTGGTGGAACCACCACTTCGAGGCCGACCGCGGGTATTTCGCCGACGATTCCAGTGGAGGTGGATCTTTTGTGATCAGCTTCGCGATCCAGGGACCCGCAGGCGAACTCGCCATCGCAGCACCCGGGCGCGTCCGAGTCTGGTGCGATGGAAACGTCCTCTTCGATGCGACCAACAGCCAACCATGGACCCATCCGCACCCCTTCAATCCCTGGGTGTGCTCCCTGCCAACTGGGGCGGCCCATCTGCTCATCGAGGTCGGCCACAATCCGATCGACTGGGAGGTTTATGTCGCATTCGATCATGGGTGCCCCGGCCCGGCCATGACCGGCGAGACCGAAAAATGTTGGCTGGATTCCCCTTCGGCGCTCGAAGCAATGGCGGTTCGTCCGGCGGAGTTCCGCACATGGAGCCCGCCGCGCCACAACCAGATCACCGCCGGATATTGCGCCGGAATGCTGGAACCGGACGAGGCCGGGCGGGTTTTGCGGGAGTGTTTGCGCCAAGACTACCATGTGCCCTGGCTCAAGCGGACGACGCCGATCATTTGCACGGCCACCGGGGATCGCGACCTGATTGCCAATCGCGCCGTGCTTTGCAACACGCCACACTCGCTCTCGTTCTTTTGCCGGGCGCTGGCCACCCACGGCATGAGAAGCGAAGCAAAGGACCTTTGTCGGAAGCTCTTCGGCGCCATGGTTGCCGCAGGGGCCTCAACCCTTTGGGAGGAATTTGCCCCGCGATCCAGCCTCTGCCATGCGTGGGGTGCCTTCTGCG
>DYRS01000239.1 GCA_020718585.1 Chthoniobacter flavus | reverse complement strand
CTGCGGTTGAGATGGCATTGGACGCTTTGGCCGCGCAGGATCTCCGAGCGCCGGGCGGCCGGGAATCGCTCGATTGCATAGCGCAGCATCGTCCGGGGCATTGCCGGACCGTGCGCGTCGAGAAATTCCTCAAGGGCACCGAGGTCGCGCTTTCCCGCCTCGCGCAGCATCCACCCGCACGCCTTGTGCATGAGATCCTCGCGGTCGCGGAGCAGCTCCCGGCAAAGCCTGAACGTGTCGGCAAGTTCGCCGGTCTGGATGAACGCGTAGGTTGCCACAACCGCGATCCTTCTCTCCCAGAGGTTGCGCGACCGGGCCAGCCGGGTCAGGACGTCGCGCGGTCGGGTGACCAGCCAGGAGCCAAGGATCTGATGGGCCGAAATGTCCACGAGATCCCAGTTGTTGATCCTCCCGGTATTGGCGAGATAAAACCGCACGACCTTCGCTCGCTCGTCCTCGTCGTCGGTCTCGAACCGCCGCACCAATACCAGCAGCCCGAGCAGCCGGTCCTCATGCCAGGGCGATTTCAGCAGTCCGGCCACGCCTGTCCGCCGGTCGGCCATGCCGGCGACCTCGCGGATGTCCGGGATCCTGATGCCAAGGAACCTGTCGCCCGCCCCGTATTCTCCCGGAGCGGTCTTGAAGAAGCCGGCAAGTGTCGCGGCGTATCCCGGACGGATCCGCTTGCGGAGGGCGTTTTGAATTGAGGTCATGGGAGCATCCTGCACTTCGTGCGCGGCGCAAAAACAACAGGATAGCAATCAGCCGGTTCGTTTTCCAGCAACTGGCGGCACCTGTCGAAAATATTTTTTTGAACGAAATTCCCTGTTGATTGTCCCGCCGAAATTTGATTGTGTTTCGTTTCCTTCTCTCCCTATGAAAAAAATCCTGCTCTCCATTGTGTGCGCTGCCGCCTGTTCATCTCTCCATGCCGTTGACCGTGTCGGCGAGGTGCCAGGCGACGACAATTCCTACGGGCACTCCCGGTTCTGGACTTACTACAATCCGGTTCCCTCGAACTACATTGGGTCTGAGGAGTGGATGAACGGGCCGACGCTCAGCGGCGACTGGTGGGGGATCAGAAACTACATGGACGACAGCGGGGTCGAATTTTCGGCCAGCTATACGAACAACATTGCGGGCAATCCGACCGGCGGCAAGAGCCAAGGTTTTACCTACACTGACAACGTGAGCTTCGGGCTCCAGCTTAACTTCGAGGAGCTCATCGGCTGGAAGGGACTCACCTTCGACGTCAGTGGCCTCAACCGCGCCGGCTCCAGCCTCTCGCAGGACAACATCGGCAACCAGTTCACCGTCCAGCAGGTCTATGGCGGGCAGACGGCGATCTTCTACGCGCTGCTGTTCGAGCAGAGGCTGCTTGACGACAAAGTCAGCATCAAGGCAGGACGGTTCTCGACCGGCGACGATTTTGCGTCGTCCCCGATCTACTGGCTCTACATGAACAACGGGATTGACGGCAACCCGCAGGCACTGCCGGTTAACACCCAGTTCTCCGCTTATCCCTGGGCGGTATGGGCGGCGCGGCTCCGCGTGGACCCGACCCCGGAATTCAACGCGATGGTCGGTGCCTATCAGGTTTCGAACCGCGTGTTCAACCGCGATTACCACGGTCTTGACATGAGCATCCGCCAGGGAGATGGCGTGCTTTTGATCTCGCAGTTCGGCTGGACTCCGGAGTTCTTCAAGAAGCCGGTCGAAAAGTCCGCGCCGTCGGATGGAAAAACCGCGCTGACCACGAAGGCGAAATCAGAGGGCAAGACGTTCAAGGCGATCGCCCCCGAGACCGAGATGAAGGGTCTGCCCGGGCACTACTGGTTCGGGGCCTACTACTCGCCGTGGACGTTCCAGAACATCGGCACCAACGGCGGCACGGCCACAAATTCCTATGGGTTCTACTGGCACGCCGATCAGATGGTCTGGCAGGAGGCACCCGGCAGCGACCAGGGACTCACCCTCTGGTCAGCCTTCGTGCTCTCGCCCCAGCAATACATCGCCAAGCTCCCGTTCCAGGCGAACGCCGGCATCATCTACAAAGGACTTGTCCCCACCCGCGATGATGATTACTCGATCTTTGGGTTCGTCTATGGAAAATTCAGCAACGACTACGCTGGGGCGGTCAGCGACGCGGGCGGCGGGTATCCCCAATACGAAATGGTCCTCGAACTCGCCTACCGGGTGAACATCACGAAGTTCGCGTATATCCAACCCGACCTTCAGTATGTCATCAATCCGGGCGGAACCGGGAACATCCCGAACGCGCTCGTTTTGGGTGCCCAGATGAGCGTCACGTTTTGATCTGTCGCTCGCGGAGCGGGTTCGCCCGCTCCTCCGCCGCAGCGGCACTCGCTGTCGCTTTTCCAGCGGTCGGACGAGACGAGTTCCACACCCATCTGCGCACTCATTTCCACATGGGCTTGGCTTCCG
>DYRS01000238.1 GCA_020718585.1 Chthoniobacter flavus | reverse complement strand
AAAATATGTGTCGGAAGGAGTGTCCTCGAAAATGCTATATTGTGCAACAACTTTTTGGGGCACAACTTTTGGGGGCTCTTCCGCAAATTGTGTGCTTGCAGAGGGCAAAATCGACTTTTGCGAGGGGAGGAATGCCGGAGTGGAACCGTGGTTTGCGCCGCCGCAGGCCGTGTTCCCGCGAATTTGCAGCGGGTGTGGAGATGCTTGCATCCGCCCACTCCGTGAGGCGGAGCTCAGGAGCTGAGCGCGGCGAGGAAGGCGAGGAAGAACCGGGCACCGGCATCGAGATCGGCGATGGCGATGAATTCGTCGCAGGTGTGCGCTTGGGCGATCGAACCGGGTCCGAGCGCGACGGCCGGACATCCGTGTTCCGCGAAGATCGCCGCGTCGCAGAACCATGGCGCGCCGACCGGCTTGGCTCCGCAGGATTCCAACCTGCGGATGATCGGGTGCGAAGGGTCGGTGAAAAGCGGGGCCGAGCCGCGCACGGAAGTTTCGATGCCGGGGACGCGTGCGCGAAGGATCTCGGAAATCGGCGCGATGTCCTGCGAGGGGATCGTACGGATGTCAACCGTCGCCTCGCAGGAATCCGGCACGATATTGACCTTTGACCCGCCGGATATGATTCCGACGCTCAGGGTCGAATGCCCGAGATCCGGATTGGTGAGCGCATCGAACGAGGGGATGATCTCGCTGCGCAGGCAGGCGATCGCGGCGCACATTTTGTAGATGGCATTTTCCCCGGCGTCCGGCTTTGAGGCGTGGCAGGCGACGCCGGTCGTGCGGAGCGAAAGCCAGGCGGATCCCTTGTGGGTGTGGACGACATCGAGTTCGGTTGGTTCGCCGGCGATGACGAAATCGAAAGCTTCCTGTGCGGCGAGTGCCTTCGCGCCGTGTTGTCCGGCCTCCTCGCCGACGAGGCCGGCGAACCAGATTTCATACGGAAGAGTGGAGAGCATCGGGGCGGCCTCGCGCAGAGCCCAGAGCATCGCGGCCATCGGCCCCTTCGTGTCGGTTGCCCCTCTCCCCCACAGCTTTCCGTCGCGAACATCCCCGCCGAACGGGCTGATCGTCATGCCGGTCACGCTCACGGTGTCGGTGTGGGGCGCAAAAAGAATCCGGGGCTTGCCCGGTCGGTCGGTCGGAAAGTTGGCGACGACATTCGGTCGACCGGGCAGGACCTCGCGCAGCTCGGAGTCGGCTCCCGCGTCGGCAAGAAACCCGGCCAGCCACTCCGCGCATGCGGTCTCCCCGGTGTGCGGGGTGCCGGGATCGCCGTCCGGGTTCACGCTCGGGATGCGCACAAGCTCGGATGCAATTTCGGAGACCGTCATTTGCTGAGATACCATGCGACAAATTTTGGGATGCCCTCGGCGATTTTTGTTGTCGGCCGGTAGCCGAGAAGCGCGCGCGCTTTTGTGATGTCGGCGGATGTGAGCGGCATGTCGCCCTGCTGCTCGGGCAGTCGCTCGATCACCGCCTTTTTCCCGAGTGCCTTTTCGATTTCGGAAATGAGGTTGGCAAGCGAGATCGTCTGGTTTTCTCCGAGGTTGAAAATATCGAAGAGCGGCCCCTCGTAGGCGAGTGCTCCCATCACCCCCTGCACGATGTCGTCAATATACGTGTAGTCCCGGCGGGTCGAGCCGTCGCCGAACTGCGGGATCGGCTTCCCGCGCACGATCGCGTCGGTGAATTTATGGATCGCCAGGTCCGGCCGCTGTCCGGGTCCATAGACAGTGAAGAACCTCAGGCAGACGGTCCGCAGCCCGAAGAGGTGCGAGTAGTTCCCGCAGAGCTGCTCGCCCGCGAGCTTCGTGGCCGCATACGGGCTCAGCGTCTGCGGCAGCGAGAGATTCTCGGAAAATGGCACGGTCTTCGCGAGCCCGTAAACCGAGGAGCTTGAAGCGAAAAGAAACCTGCCGACCCCGTGCCGTCGGGCTGCCGCGAGAAGGATGTGCGTGCCGGTGATGTTCGTGTTAATATAGAGCTGCGGGTCGAGGACCGACGGACGCACCCCCGCGCGCGCCGCGATGTGGACGACCGTCTCGAACCGGCCTTCGCAGAACAGCTTCTCGACGGCATCACAGTCGCGGATGTCCTCGCCGGCGACCCGCGCCGCGCCGCCGAACGATGCGACGTTCGCGCGCTTGATCGCCGGGTCGTAGTAGTCGTTGAAATCGTCAATCACCGATACCGCATGCCCGTCGGCCAGAAGCCTCCGGCAGATGTGCGAGCCGATAAACCCGGCTCCGCCGGTCACAAGGATGTTCATGCGCGGAGGCTAGCGGACTCCGGAAACCGCTCGCAAGAACATTCCCCCCCCGGCTCTCAGAGCGCGCAGGGCCAATTCACGAACGAGAGGAAAAGGAGGGGTGCATAAGGCGCTGGATCGGACGACGGAAATCAAAAAGCTCAAAGTGCGGGGACTCAAAGCGGTTGCGATGGCGGTGTTCT
>DYRS01000237.1 GCA_020718585.1 Chthoniobacter flavus | reverse complement strand
GCGAACAGCCTTTCCTTCGTCTCCATGAGCACGACCGACGGTTCGCCCAGTGCGGCCAACGCCTCCAGCCCGCCCGCTTTTCGGACTTCGGGGGTTTGGAAGATGTGAGGGGTTTCAAGCGATTCCGTTCCGCCCCGCGAGAACTGGCTGGCGATGGCGCGGACGGTGGCGGCGGCATCGGCAGGCATGGCCTCCAGCCACGGGCGATGCTTGTAGGTGAACGCAAACGCGCGGTTCGCCTTCGTCATGCGGTTGAGCCCGTAGCCGACTTCGCCCAGCACATCGTAGAGGTCGCAGTCCTCCGCTTCCTCCGCCACTTGAAGGGCGCGGGGCGGGAATCCGGCGAGCACGATGTCGTTGATGAGGGTGCGGCGTTCCGGTGGCTGCACCCAGACGATTCGAAATTGGTCAATGGTGGAAGCAGAGGCCACGAGACGCTTGGCCACGCGCTCGCGGTATTCCTCGACCGTGATCCGGCTGTGCCGCCCATCGAGCATGGCGGTGAGCCAGCGTCCGGTCGGGGCGATGAGGATTTGCACGCCCTCGACCAACACGGGCGGATTGGCTGGCGGCGGGGTCGGGCCGGGTCCACCGCCAGGGCCGGTCGGCTTGTATTTCGTTTTGAAATCCCGTCCGAGCAGGCTGGTCGCGTCGGTATAATCATAGACGCGGAACATGAGCTTTTCGGTATCCGGGTCGATGCGGGTGCCGCGCCCGAGCATCTGATAGAAAACGATCGGCGAGCGGACGTATTGGAGAAAGGCGAGGTTGCGGACGCACGGGACATCGACCCCGGTGCTGAGGAGTTCGACCGTGCAGGCGATGAAGTGGGAGGAGGCGGAACCGCGCAGGTCCTTCACCATATCCGAACCGTCCACCTTGGCGGTGCATTTGAAGGCGTAGAATGCCTTGGGATCGTGTCCGTGGGTGACACACCAATCCTGATAAAGCCCGTTCAGCGCAGTGGCGATGGCGTCGGCGTGACGGTCGCTGGCGCAGAACGTGATGGTCTTTTGCTCCGGCGTGCCGCCATGTGCGAGGAATTGATCGAACAGGCTGCGGCTCATTTCCCCGACCCGCTCCTTCATGAGCAGGCGTTCGTCGAGCTCCGTCTGGGTGTATTCCTCTTTGACATGAGCGGTGGTGACCGCCACCCCGGTCACGGAATCGGTGAGCTGCTTGCCTTCCAGATCGCCGCGTTTCACCGTCTGTTCCCGTTCGGGCACCTTTTTGTCGTCGTGGAAGAGGTCGAAGGTGAAAATCTCCGGCGGGGCCAGGTAGCCGTCCTCGATGCCCTGGGCGAGCGTGTATTCGTAAACCGGCTCTCCGAAATACTCGAAGTTGTCGCGGATGAGCTTTTCATCGGCGGAAACTGGATCGGCGTATTCCGGCTTCGCGGCCTGCTTGCCAGGGATCAATTGCCGGGGAGTAGCCGTGAGCCCGATCTGGATGGCATCCGGGTTGTGCTCGAGGATGAATTTCCACTCGCCCCACGCCGAGCGGTGGCACTCGTCAATGATGATATGGCTGAATGTGTTCTTCTCCAGATAGTGCTTGAAGAAGAAATTCCGCGCTTCCTTCGAATCGGTATCGAGCGTCTGGTAGGTGGCGATGTGAATCTTGGCGTTGCGGGCGTTGTTTTTGCCGTCCGGCAGTTGGAACACCTCTGCCGCATCGGAGCCGAACACATTGCTGAACGCCCCCAATGCCTGCGTGCGCAGCTCATCCCGGTCGCAGATGAACAGCGCCCGTCGCATCTGACCGGCGTCGGAGAGCCGCTTGAGAAGATTCACCGCGATGAAGGTCTTTCCCGCGCCTGTCGCCAGCGAAAGAAGGACACGGTTCCGTCCGCCGGCCACGGTCTCCAAAGTCGCCCGGATTGCGGCATCCTGGTAATACCGCCGGGTCGCCTCGCCACCCGGATACGGGATGAGGAGCGGCCGGGCCGCCTCGGAGTCCAACGCGAAGCCTTTTCCCAACTCATAGCGGCGGCGAAGATCCTCAGGCGATGGAAACAGCGCGAGCGGGCGCGGCTGACTCGTCTGGCCGGTGAAGGCGTCGTATTCGATGAACAGATGGCCGTTCGTTGAGTAAACGAAAGGAACATTCAGTCGCTTCGATGCGGCGGCATATCCTTTGACCTGCTGCAATCCAGCCGTCGGAGGCTTGTTTTCCGCCTTGGCCTCGACGTAGGCAAGCGCCACCGGCTGGGCGGGAGTCGTAACCTGGATACGCAGCGTATAATCAACACGCCCTCTCGATTGCCGCCGCGCCACCCCTTCCACAATCTCAATCCCGCCAGCCGTCTCCTCGCGGCGAATGTGCTCCTCTCCCCATCCCTGTGCATAGAGCGCCGGGTCAATCAGCTTCGCCCGCGTATCCGCCTCGCCATAAGGAGCCCTCGCGGGGTCGGGTTGAATTGTCTCGGGCGGCAGCATTCACCGGAAGCCTGCACGAATACATCGGTGAAAACAAGAAGGAGATGATGCCC
>DYRS01000236.1 GCA_020718585.1 Chthoniobacter flavus | reverse complement strand
TAAAGGGGTGGTTGGGGGGGTGAGTGAGCGAGTGTGGGGGTGTGAGGTCTGAAAAACTTAAACCTTAAAACTTCCCTCCCCCGTCTGCGGGCGTGCGCCTTCGGGGAGCGGGGGGGCTTCGACTCCGGCGCGGGGGAGCGTGCCGTCGAGTTCCTGTCGCCAGTGGGCGACGTCGCCGGCCGGGCCGTAGCAATAGATCATGCGCAGGGGTGTCGGGCCGATGTTGGTGAGCTGGTGAAAAACGCCCGGCGGGATGTAGGCCATCTGTCCGCTGGTGAGCGTCTGGCGCTCGTCGCCGAGGCACATTTCCCCGGTCCCTTCGACGACAAAATAGACCTCCTCCTGCTCCTGGTTGTGCCATGGGACCTGCCCGCCATCGGGGTCGAGCGTGACATTGCCGATGGCAAAATTTTTCGCCTGAATTGGAGCGACTCCGCCGGCGAGGTTCTGGGTGCGGCGGCGCGCCGGATACCGGCGGCCTTCGATTTGTGTAAGATCGGAGATGGTCATGGGCAAGAAGTTTTCAGTTTTCAGGGATTTAGACGCCGCCGAAGAATGTGAGGTAGGGTTTATTTTCGGCGAGGCGCTGGATTTGGAGGGCGAGTTCGCGGGCGTGGTAGTCGCCCCACATTGAGGATTCACCGAGCGGGATTTTGCTGCCTGCAGGGATGTGGTCCCAGCCGTTCGGGCGGTGGTAGATCGAGTGAAGGATGAGCCCCTGGTGGTGCGGATCGGTCGAGAGATACGGTTCGGAGAGCACGGTTTTTGCAACCGTGAGCCCTGCCTGCCAGTAGCGGTCGCCGTCATTCGAGCCCTTGGCCTTGAGGTAGTGCCCGAGCCGCAGGAGCCCCTGGGCCGCGATCGCGGCGGCCGAGCTGTCCACCGGCTCGAAGTCGTTTTCGATCTGTGCCGGGCGGTCCAGGTAATCGGCGATCCGGTGAAGTTCCGGCGCGCCGGTATCCCAGTAGGGGATCCCGTCGGTTGGCGTGTGGCCGATATAAAAATCGCAAGAGGCAAGTGCCGGGCGCAGGAGCATCGCTTCGATGGCGTCACGCCCGCCGAACGGTGCAAGGTCGGAGTCGGGAAGCGTCGCGATCCATTCGAGTTGCTCGGCATACCCGGCCATGATCCATGCCAGTCCGCGCGTCCATGTGGTGAACGGCGAGAACCCCTGCTGAGAGTTCGGACACCGGAAATTGCCGTCGTTCGTGTTGAAGATGCTTTCGTGGGCGACGCGACCCCGGATGTCGTAGGCATCGCGGCCCTCTCCGTAGAAAACCGCGAAGTTGGCGGTCGTCCGCGCATGGTCGAGCAGGCGGCCGAGCAGGGAGATCTTGACATCTTTTTCCCCCATGAGGACATGTCCGAGCCGGTGGGAAACCGAGAGCGCACGCAGCGAGCGGATGGTATCGGCAAACAGCGAGTGCGGGCCGTTGAACGAGTAGATATAGCCGCCGTCGGATGCCGTGCGCGACCAGCGGGCAGCCTGCACGGCACCGGTGCATTTGAGTGCCAGCTCGTAGAAATCCTTCTCCCATGCGTCGTGCGGGATCCGGCCCTCGACCATCAGCCGCAGGAGGTTTCCGTAGGTCGAGACATTGTTGAACCCGTGATCGTGGACCCCTGTGTGCGTGATGTGGTGGGCCATGCGGGTGCGCGTCCGCTCGCGCCCGATTTTCAAAAACTTCTCATCTCCGGTCGCATCGAATTGCAGGATCGCCGACCCGTAAACAAACCCCTGCGTCCACTCGGTCCACCCCATCGCCGTGTAGCGGCCGCCGACGGTGAAAACCGGAGTTGCCGAACCCGGAACCTCGGCCGCATCAATGGAAAGGATTTTTCCCGCCGAGACTTCCCACAGCGTGCGGATGCCGGGCATGAGGTCGGACGGGACGAGGGAGGAATTGATCGTGATCATCGGGAACGTCGGCACAGTAGCAGAGCCGCGAAAATGACGTTAGACCGGACAGACCAATAATTAGCACAAACACGATAATTTTTTGACATAATCTCAGGGCGTGTCCGAACCCTCCACGAGCACCTGCCCTGGTGAGCAGCGACACTTGATTTATCGGATCCGGGTGCGCAACCCCCTTACTCGACGGTCACGCTTTTTGCGAGGTTGCGCGGCTTGTCCACATCGCATCCGAGGGTGGCGGCGATGTGGTAGGAAAGGAGCTGGAGCGGGATGACCGTGAGGATCGGCGCGAGGTAAATCCGGCGCGTGAGGGACAAAAATCACGTCGTCGCAGATTTTGGCGAGTGCGGTGTCGCCCTCGGTGCCGACCGCGATGACCGGTCCTCGGCGGGCTTTGACCTCCTCGATGTTGCTCACGTTTTTGTCGAAGACGGCGTCCTGCGGCGCGATGAAGAGCGAGGGGGTCTCCTCGCTGATGAGCGCGATGACCCCGTGCTTGAGCTCGGCGCTCGGATACCCAGACGCCGAGATGTAGCTGATCTCCTTGAGCTTCAGCGCGCCCTCGAGCGCGATCGGGTA
>DYRS01000006.1 GCA_020718585.1 Chthoniobacter flavus | reverse complement strand
TGCCAGTAATTGCGCCCTGCGGTTTCGATTTGAAGAAGGTGCTCGGAGCTTTTCTCCTCTTCGTCAACGCGGCCCCCTTCCCGCATGCCGTCGCGCTTGCCTTCGTGGTCGGAGGCGTTCTGTTAGAACATGCCGCACAGCGGGATTTCTCCAGCGCAAAGCTCATCGGGGGATGGCTGGAATCAGCTGTGGCAGCTTTCCTTTTTCTGTTTTTTCTTTTTGCCGAGGCCGATGCGCGCTCAAGGTATCAGAACTACCTTCGTGTGCGGGATCTCTTGCTTCGACATGGTTGGAACCGGCGTCTCATCAAGCCTATTTCCCGTTCCCGATGCCAGAGGGATGCCATTCTCCTCGCAGCCGAAAAGGCCGGCTACCGGGAGGAGGTCGCGAGGTTCTACCGCGACCTCGGATACCGATGGTTTCATCTGATTCCCGACACTCTGCTGGAAGACCCGCGCCATTTTTTCACGAGCCAATTCATTCAAAGCAGTTTTTTCGTGAGGAGCTACCGCAGGCGGCACCCAGTGGCACCGAATTCGGGCCGATGACATTTTTTTCGATCATCTGGAAGAATATCCTCCGCAGGAAAAGCCGGAGCGGATTCACGGCGGCCGGGGTGGCCATCGGCGTCGGGGCCGGGGTCTCCCTGTGTGCCATCGCCTGGGGATTCAACGAGAGTTTTGAGAATGCCTACCTCGCCCGTGGCACCGACGCGATTATTGCGAAACTCACGAGCGCCAGTCTGATGCCCGGGTTTTTCGACGAAAGCCGGGCTCGGGACGTTGCCTCTCTCCCCGGCGTCCGCTCGGTGGCGGCCATGCTTTCGGATTTTATCAACCTCGAGGGTTCGGACGGGCTGATTGTTTACGGTTGGCAGCCGGGTTCGTTTTTGTGGGACCACCTCGACATGCGCGAGGGCACGCGCCCCTCCATTCACGAGGCCGGGGAACGCGTCTACCTCGGGGTAATCGCTGCGGGGCTCTTGAAAAAAAATGCGGGGGATTCGCTGCGTATCCGGGACCGGGTTTTTGAAGTGGCGGGAATTTTCGAGAGCGATTCTCTGGTGGAAAACGGCGCGGTGGTTCTCCCACTCTCGCAACTCCAGGAGATCGTTGGCAGGCGGGGGAAGGTGAGCTTTCTCAACCTCCGCCTGGATGTGGCAACGACCAGCGAACAATTCGATGATCTGCGCACCGTCATCGAGCGGAAATTCCGGGGGCTGAAGTTCTATCGCGCGGGCGAGGTCGCCTCGAATCTCGCCAGCGTGCAGGCATCCAAGGCGATGAGCATCGCCACCACGGCAATCGCCCTGATTGTTGGCACCCTTGGCGTCATGAATGCCGTTCTGATGAGTGTTTACGAGCGCACCAGGGAGATCGGGCTGCTGGCAGCGGTCGGCTGGCGGAGGAGGAGGATCGTGGCCATGGTGCTGGCCGAGTCGGTCGCGATCAGTTCCGTGGGGGCGCTGGCCGGTGTCGTGATGGGGGTCGCGGCCGTGCTGACCATGCAATCGATGGAGTTCATGCGGGGAAAGATCCAGGCGGCATTTGGTCCGGGACTTTTCCTGTCCGCCTTTGTCCTGGCGGCGGGGCTGGGGATCGCCGGCGCCCTTTACCCCGCGTGGAAGGCGGCGTCCATTCCGCCACGCTCTGCGCTTCAAGGAGGATGAACGCCTACCACATGTCGCCAATCAGCTGTTTTGTGAAGAAAGGGAAGAGGGTGCGCAAGGGATGAACATCCTGGTCGTAGTAGTAGAACGGGCCGCTCCTCATGCAGGTCCCGACAATCCGGTGCAGCAGGGTGCCGATCAGCGCGTGGCTGGCTGCGGCCGCAACCAGGTTGGGGATCGAAAGATAAATGCGACTGACGATCAACCCTGCGAAAAACGACACGCCCATCAAGGGAACGTTCGGCGCGTGATATAAAACAAACTGCGCGGAGCAAAGCAGGCAGATGGCCAGGATCCAGACCGCCGCCAGCGCGAGCAGCAAGGAGCCCAGCACCTCCATCGCGCCAACGAGTTTCAGGGAGCGCGGGGACATGGTGGCCGGATCAGGCAGGGGAAATGGAGCGGGCGCTGAACATGCGGAGGGCCACATACAACGAGCCGCCGAGAAAATTGGCGACCAGATCCTGCATATTGTTGTCGTAGCGGCCGACCCCGTTGCCTGGGATCGTCGCGCAGACGAAGTATTCGACGATCTCCACAACCGAACCAAGCCCCAGGACGGTCAGCATAACAAATGCCGCGGCCACAAACTCCCCCCGGCCGAGATCGCTCTGGAGCCTCCCCACAACAAGGGCCGCGATGAAGGCGTTGACAAGATGAACCAGCTTGTCGTAGCGGAAGTATTCTTGATGGGGCAACCCGAACAGGTAAACGTCGTAGAGTCGGCGGCCATCGAGCGTGACGAACCCGCCCGCGAAGTGCATCACAATCCCGGCTTGCAGGCCCCACAACAACCAGGACGGAACCGAAACCTTTCGGAAATGCCGCCAAAGCAAACCGATCACGGCCATGATCGCCACGGCATAAATAAAAAATTCGTGGAGATTTCCGGCTCCGCGATAGGCGACAAAGCGGTTGAAGTATCGGAAGGCGCACATGGACGCGAACAACCCGGTATTGGCGGCGGCGAACACATCGATGTTTGTGAATCCGCTGCGGTGTTCCACCGGTTTGGCCTGGCACCCGGCATCACTCATGGCGCAACGCCTCACAAGGCTGGTGCCGCGAAGCCAGATAGGCAGGGTAAAGCCCCCCCAGCAGGCCGACCGCAGCGGCCACCAGAAACGCCGACAGGATCAGGTCTGCAGCGAAATCCGCGGAGATTCTTCCGTGGAGAGATTCCATGCTCTGCAGGGCCGTCACCCCTGCGACAGCGACCGCGCTCCCGGCGGCGGCTCCGCCGAGACAAAGAAAAACCGATTCCATCAAAATCATGGCCACAATGCGGTGGGTTTTCCAACCCACAGCCATGAGGAGGCCGACCTCGCGGGAGCGTTCGAAGACGCTCATCATGACGCTGTTCGTGACGCCGAGCGTTCCAATGAGGAGGGCGATCGCGGAGGTGGCGATACTCATGGCCCTGGCTGCGCGGAGTCCGGTGTTGTTCGATGCGATTTCATCCGCCCGCAGCACGTTGAGGTCCGGAAACCGGGCGCGGATCATTTCCCGTAACGCCTCGAACTGTTGCGGGCTGATTTGCGGATCGAGATGGAGGTTGAAGTAGTTCACTTTCCCTTCGCATCCAAGGAGCGACTGGAGGATCTCCAGCCGCATGATCGCTGCGGCACTTTCCGCAAGAGACGCACTTTCAAAAACTCCGGCCACCCGGAACCTGCTCGCAACCGGCCGATCGGTTTCAAAGACGATGGAGCCGCCTTCGCTCTTCCTGAGCCAGCCAGAAGCGATCTGGCCCAAATAGACCGTATCCTCGGTGCCTTGGCTGATGAGCTGCTCGCCCGACCGAAGAGCGAGGTGTTTCCAAAGGTAGCTGCCGGTCTCCCAACCCATCACCCCCAAAGCCGTCGATCCTTCGACATTTTGAACATCCCAAAGGGCCCCTGCGACGCCCAGCACTCCCGGCAGTTTGGCCAGTTCATCCCCGACCCGCTGATCGACAAGCGTCGGCAACGGCCTCTTCTTTGTGGCACCGGTGACGATCATCTGCGTGTCGCGCACCGCATATTTGTTCAGGATTTCGCGGTCGAAACCGCGTGCGACCGCAAACATCGAAACTCCGGCGGCAACGCCAACGGCCACGCCCGCTAGGGTCAGAAGGCTTCTGCTGCGTCGGCACCAGAGATTTCTCCAGACAAAGGCTGGGAACCTCATGGCGCTGGCTCGCGGAAAATGTCGCCGACAATCTGCCCGTCGCGCATCCGGACCACGCATCCAGCTCGCCCGGACCAGGCCGGATCATGAGTGACCACAATGAGAGTCAAATTCTTCCGAGCGTGGAGTGTGGTTAACAGCTCCATCAACTGTGTCGAGCTCCCGGAGTCGAGATTTCCGGTCGGTTCGTCGGCCAGGATGAGTTTGGGCTCATTGGCCAGGCTTCTGGCGGCGGCGACCCGCTGGCGTTCGCCTCCGGATAATTCCGAAGGCAGGTGGTTGAGGCGACTGGCGAGCCCCACTTCCTCAAGCAACTGGCGTGCCCGGTTCACGCGCTCCCGGCAGGACCACGGCATCTCAAACATCGGGATCTGCACGTTTTCAAGTGCGGTCAGTGTCGGCAGAAGGTGGAAAGCCTGGAAAATAAATCCGACCTCGCGGGAGCGGAACCTGGTGCGCGCGGAGATGCCATCCAATCGCCTCCCGCCGAACAGAACCTCTCCCGCATCCGGTTCGTCCAACACCCCCATCAGGTTGAGAAGTGTCGACTTGCCGCATCCGCTCGGCCCGGAGATCGCGACAAATTCGTTGCGATGGATCGCGAGGTTGATCCCGCGCAGGGCCTCAATGCGACCGCCATCGAACGTTCGCCGCACATTTTTCAATTCCACAACCGGAACGTCGCCGGATTCCGCGACGCTTCCGGTGTCATGGGTCCGATGTAATTCCACCGGATGACCCTAATCCAAAAACGACGCGAGGTCTCCTTTTCCTTTTTGACCGAGGAACTTGTATTCCATGAGCCCGCTGGCCGGAACCCAAGCTCTGTCGGATCTGTTGAGGAGCATCTTTGAGATTTTCACGGTGCTTTTTTTGTCGATCACCGAGATAGGATTTCCTTTGCTGTCCAGCTTGTTCGCGCCGGTCTTCGGATTTTTCACATAAACGGGATTTCCCAAAGTATCCAGCTTTTGTCCGGAGGCGAAGCTCACGATGTAGCCGGTTTTCTTCGAGTAGGTCACCTTCTTGGGCAGGAATTTGCTGGATTCCCCGCTCGTGAGGCGCAGAACCCCGGAGGCTGTCACATGCTTTTTGACTTTGGCCGTGGCCGGCACCTCGACAATCGACAACGTCAGCCCCCAGGATTTCTTGAGCTTGAACACGTCCGCAGCCGGCACATTGAGATTTCCCGCTGTCGGCTTGGCTGTGGATTTTTTGCCATCCACAACCGCCGAACCGGACGCCGTTCCGGCGAGTTGTGTCTGGGGGTCGCTCGTCTCGAAGACAAGATCTCCCGAGGCGGCGCCGGAAGTCGTGGCGGGCTTGCCATCCACGGAGCCTTTGAACGAACCCTTGAGGTCGGCATAGGGCTTGTCATCGACCGTCTTCACGGAACCGGCGGAGCCGGAGACCAGGGGACCACCGTCTTTGTTGGCGATGCCGGTCGCCGTTCCCATCGCGCTCAGTTTTCCGGAATCATCCATCGCAACATCCGCGTTGTAGGTGCGGGAGGTGTTTTTGATGGTGGTGGTTCCGTTGTAGTTCCCGGTGACGTCGGCGATGGCTGTAAGATTTTTTGCGTCCGTGTAGGTTCCTGTGAAATTGCCGGTGGGATTGAGCTGTTCGCAGATCACTGTGATGGTATGGGCCTTCTTCACCGGCCCGAAGGAATCGTTCCCGCCATGCGAGTTGACCCAGACGATCTCATCCTCGGCGTTTTTCAAGACGTGGATGAGTTGGTAGCCCGGGTTGGCCGCGAAGTGGAAGTCGATGTTGGACAAGCTGTTGAAGGTGATCTTTCCGGACTTGGTGAGCGTGCCGTTCGCGACAGGGGAGGTCGTGGACCAAGTGATCACGCTGGATCCGGGCGGAAGGATGTTGACCGACCAGGAGATCGACTGTGCCAAGGCGGATGAGCCGGTGACAAGGAGGACAAGCAGTGCGGCTTTCAGCAGGATTGGGATTGTGGTTTTCATGGTGTTTTATCTGGAGGCTTGCAGCCCGTTGCGGGCTGCGGTGGCGATTTCTGTGGTTGGTGTCGTGGAAATGATCTGGAGCGCGGCTAGGGATGCGGGGGTTGCGGCACGGCGGAGGGCGAACACCGCGCGCATGCGCAGGTTCGGGCTGGAATTTCCGAGCGCGACCGACTGGAGTTCAGGAACCATCTGGGAATCGAATGTGGCGGACAACGAAGGAGATGTCCTGTGTCCCACGGCATCGCCGACCGCGTTCATGGCGGCCACCCGTGCGGCGGGATCCTCCTCCTGCTGGATGATGGGGAGGACTGACTCCGAGGGATTTTCTGCTTGGACGAGCAAACTCTCGTAGAGCCTGCGACGAACATCGGGCTCCGCTTCCGAGCGGATCATGTCAGCGATTCTGGGCCCGAGCGTGCCGCCGGGCACCTGGGTCGAAAGTGCCCAGGCCGCCATCTCTCGCACGTCGGCATCACGATCCGAGGAAGCCAGCGACTCCAGGAACGGGACCGCGTCGCCGGAAGAATTGGCGAGCGCTTCCGCGGCAGCCACCCTCAAGCCATTCGGAGTCGAGGGGTCGTCGAGAAAGGCTCTCCATGTCCCGGCGATCTGGAGAAAAGGAAAATGCCCGAGCGCATCGAGAAGCACTCCCTGCACGTCTTCATCCGAGAACTCGCTGAACGCCGCGATCAATTCGTCGCCGGAGCGGGGGGTGGCGACTTTTCCGAGACCGACAGCCGCCTGCACCCTCAGGGATTGCGGCCAGTCCGGGTTGTGGAGGATGGCCGCGAGACTTCCGGTTTCCGCCTCGGTGCCGATGGTGGCCATGCCCCGGATGGCGAGACGGCACAATTGTTCGTCGCGGGTTTGCAGGAGCGCCTGGGCGGCTTCCCCGCGCAGGTGGGTGGGCCAGCCGGGGTCGTTCATGATGTCGCCCAGGCGGGTGACATTTTCCTCCCCTCCCACCACAGCGAGTGCCTGGATCGCGGACGCCGCTTCCGCATCGGTGCCGGTCTCCAAGATTTTTCCCAGGGCCTCCTCGAACGAACCCTTGTCGGTCCTCGCAAGCATCCGCGCCAGTTCGAGTTGATGCTCCCGGGTTTCGGAGAGGAACACATCCATCAGAATTCGTCTGGCGGACGGGCTGCCGAGCAGTGCCAGTTGTCTTGCGGACTCCAGCCGCTCCGGAAAAGATCGAGTCCGGTTCCGGAAACCGGTCGCCAGCGATTGAGGGTCTGGGTCGGTCCTGCCTGTGAGAAGCGCAAATTTCCCCGGCAGTTCAAGTTCCCGTCCTGGAAGAAACCGATCCACCGACAACGAAGGCCCGGGCGGAGGGAGCTTACATTTCAAGTGGGGGACACGGAGAAGGACCACGAGCACGGAAACACCGAACAGCAACAGGCCGAGAATCCGGAGGTCTGCTGAACCGGACAAGATACTCCGAGAGAAAGTCTTTGCAGTATCCAAGGCATGGTGTCTGATCGTTCGTGTATTGCGTGAATGCATGATTCTTCCCACCCTTCCAGCGAAGTCTACTTGCATCGCGTTGCTCATTCATTGATCCAAAGCAATAATATGTACGATTTTAGCCCCACTTCGCGGACTGGAGGGGTTGGAAGGCCGGAGGGCCGCTATTTTGCGATATTGACATCAAAAGGTCGGGCACTACAGCCGTGCTGGATTTGAGATGGTTTGCGGGGTGTGGATTTTCGGCGGTGCTTGCTCCGGCAAGGTGATATTTTTGCGCATTGGTGGCTGGATAATCGCATGGAGCGTAGTGATCCTGTATGGAGGAAAAAGGTAAGAAGGGATTTCCTCTCTGGCAAGCCTTTCAACATGTCGGTTCTGCCGGTGCATCGCCCTCCAGGTTTCGGTTCACGCCGAGGGCGCGCCATCACCCTTCTTCTTCGTCGTCTCCCCCGTAGCCGAGGACTTCTACGGTGATGATTGAGGGTGCCTCATCGGCGGGAGTGGGTGATGGCTGGGCTTGGTTGCTGACGGAATTTGCTGCGGTCGAGGTGGCTGCGGTCGAGCTTGATGCGGAACTGAGGCCTGAGATGTTTGGTGCTGCGACAGTCGGTGCCGAGGGAACCCCCTGCGAGGAACCTCCCACGGAAATATTATCGGCATTGAGAACCGAGACTGCAGCAATGTTGAGGTTGCCCGTGGCCCGGATGCCGGCATCTCCGGCATCGACCGTGCCAACCGGGGCGATGAGGTCAACATCGCCCGCTTCGACTCCTTCGACGGTGCTGAGCACGCCGATGCCACCGCCGGTGGCAAGGCCGGAAAGGTCGGTCTCGACAGTAGCCGAAACCGGATCGATCAGAACACGGGTCGGTGGTGCGGCCGAAACAGTCTTCGAGGCGGCACCGGCCGCAATATCTCCGGTCGAGGACCAGATCACGATGCTCCCGCCGCGCAGTGTGAATATGCGGCCCTGGCCGATCGAGACATCGCCATCGGTGACGATGCCGATGCCGCCGCCGTATTCGGTGACGATTCCTTCGGGTGCCTTGTCGGCATTCTGCGTGTTGCTGACGAGCATGAGGCTTCCGGTCCCTGAGAAATTCCCAATTTTCGGGCGCTCGGTGACCCTGTCGGTCGTGCTTTCCGCCAAGATGAGGGAGCCGGCGGGAGCGAAGATATTGATTCCCCCCCCACTGCGGGTGCGGATATCGCGGTTGCGGGTGTTGATATCCCCGCCTTTCGTGAGGCTTCCAAAAAGCGTATTGATCGCCGCGAAGCCCGTCTCGTAGCTCCCGGTGTCTGCCGCCTTGCGTCCGGTATCACGCAAAACCAATGCCAGAACCCGGTGGGCAAGCTGCGCGCGCTGGGCGTCGGTCATCGCATCGGGATCCAGCTCCTGGCCGTCCTCCTGAAGCTCCCCTTCATACTCGTCCAGATACTCGTCAAGGAAGTCATCTGCCTTGATATCGGAATTCGCGAGTCCGGCCGACGGCCCGATGCCAGCGCCGACGTAAAGAGAGGCGCCGCCGAATGGCAGGTAGGGATTTCGGGCGTTGCCGATACTTGTGATCCCCTGGCCGACCTGTCCCACGCCGCCCTTGGCACCGGTCCCGAGATCCAAATCACGGCCCGCCAATACCTGCAGCGAGCCCGGACCGGAAATCTGAAGGTCGCCGGGCAATGCGACCTGGCTCTGTGCAAGAAGATTCCCGGGCGCTGCAGCAGCTTGGCGGGCAGACGTATTCGGATTGTTAGGCACAATGTCGCGGCCGGCCGACACAAACGACACATCGTCCTCGGACACGTTTTGGATGTAAAATGCCACATCGGAAATGTCGTTGCCCGCCGTGATCTGTGCAGCCTTCGGGGTGAAAAGGGTCAGGCCGGAAATATCTCCGTCCGAGGCATAAACGCGCACCGGATTCGTATCCCCGGAGTGGAGAATGCCCGCCGCGTGCCGCGCCTGCTTGGTTGGCGATAAGGCGTCCGCACCGGAATACGCACCGGATTCTGTGAAGGCGACACTGATGAAATCCAGAAACGAACCGGTCGTCTGGGCGGCGACCTGAGCAGTTGGCAAGTCACCCTGCGGCGGGCGGGACAAGTCCCTTGCAAGCGTCGAGAAATACGCAAACGGGGAGGTCTTGCCCGGGATTCCGAGCGGGTTGGTATCCGAAACATTGATGGTTGATGAGGACCAGATGCGGTCAGTCCAATTGCCTGCCGTCGTATCGAATGTTTTGTAACCGGAGGGCTCGAATCCAGAGAGACCCTGGGCGGCGACGATTTCCAGCCCGCCGGTGGCCGACGGAAACAACGTGAGGTCGCCGACAAGGTGGATCGCTCCGCTGAGTGCCGAGGCCGAAAGATTCGGTGCCATGAGGCCGAAAATGGTGTTGCTGAACGGGCTCAGGCTGCTCTCAGAAAGCCGCAACCACGGCTGGTAGTTGGATGCGGCCCCTGTGCTGCCCGTGCTCCAAACATTTTGTTTTTCCATCCAGAGGCCGAGGATCGGAGCGGGGGCAGGGCTGCCCGGCAGAGTGACCTCGGTGCGGAAGGTGACATCCCCGCCCACCGAAGAGACATTCAAGTAGCTGCTCTCGCCGTAAGTGTTAAAGTAGGTCTTATACCAGAATTTGTTTCCGATCCCCTGCGGGAGAAGGAAGGGATTGGCGACAGGGCCGACCAGGACATCCCCGCGCGCGGAAATGTCAAAACCGCCACGCCCGACAAACAGCGTTGTCGGGAGGAATGTCGAAGGGTCGAGGATATAATTCTGTTTGGCCGTGGAGGGAACGCCGACTTCATTCGGGTTGTTGAGGTTTTTCAAAATGCCGAGGGAGAGCGAGCGGGATTGGTTGGTTGTGACATCTCGACCGGCCTTCAGAACGCCGCCGCCCCGCTCGACATAGTAGAGCCCCCCGCTGATATCGCGTCCGGCATTGATTAAAATGTCGCCGCCTCCCATTTCGAGGATCAGTGATTCGTCGGCGATCCCGCGCGGCGCCCGCGCCGTCGTGGGTGCCACGGCGTCGATATTACGGATATCCTGCCCGGCGGAAATCCGGATGTTTCCGCCGCCGAGGGTGCCAACGCCCTCAAAAAAGTTTGTGAAATCCACCCACCACGTTGTCGAGGAATCCGGATCGTTCACATAGCGCGAGCCAGAAGTAGTAAATTTGAGGCCGCTTCGTCCGTATTCTCCCGATTCGTCCACATAGCTTCTGCGGTAGAGCCAATTGGTGGGTGTCTGGCGAGAGGAATCGTCGATGAGCCCGGAGGAATTGCGAGTGAGGCGGGCAATGTCATTGCCTGCGGTGAGTGAGATGTCACCTCCCGCGACCGAGTATTGTGCGGTCGTAACCTGTTGCTGCTTTCCGAGAACGTAGGAATCGGCGACATTCGTTGGCCCGGCATCGGGGACAAGGTGGGGGATCTCAAAATCACCGAGCGCATAAATCGAATTTTCGGAAGAAAGCCGGGTGCCAGCCGTGTAAATGACGGCGAACTGGTTGAGAAGCTGGATGTCTGTCGCCGCAGCCAGGGAGATGCCTCCTGAGCCGGTGCGGATCGCCTGGTAGCGGGACGCCACATAGTCGGGGGTGTAGGCGGTGGCACCACCTGCCGTGGCGGCTGCGCCGTAGTCCTTGCCGAGCTTGATCGAGCCCGCTCCCCGGATGGCTGAGACATCGGCGGATTGGGTATCCGAACCGGCAGTGATCCGGTAGGACCACGTCTGGGCATTCATCGGCTGGAGCGGGTTATTCGCCATGAGCGGGGACGCCCAGAGGCTTGTTCCACCATTGAATCCATCGCTCAACGCCCCTTCAAAAACGATATCGCCAGCCGCCCGGATGCTGAGCACGCCGGGGGCATTTTCTAGCCCGAAGCGGAATGCCGCCAGGTTCCAGTCGGTGAGCAGGGACAGGCCACCGGTGCGATTCACAATTTCCGCTCCGGGTGCCACCACCAGGGTGGCGGCCAGTCCGGCATTCGATGCCAGAAGGCGCTGGGTGATTGAGCCAGCGGTCAAGAGGGTTCCGGTATTCGCACCGAAGGTGTTTCCGTTTGTTTGGATTGCCGAGCGGACAGCCGCTGTGATCTGGCTTCCAGCAGGGTTTGTGAGGTCGGTGACATGGAAGCCTTCCACGAGGAGGCTGGAGGCATCCTCGATGAGCCCATTGATCGCGGCGACCTTAAGATCTGTCCCGCCCGCATTCTGAGGTGCCCGGATGTGGAGGGTCCCTTGGAACTGCCCCCGGAAGGTGCTGGTGCCTAAGCCCGCCACGTCATTCGCCAGCACCGAGAGGTCGATTTTTGAACCTCCGGCGATGACGACCTCGCCCGGCCCGGCGGCTCCATCGCGCTGGGTTCCCGCCTCGAGCGTCACGCGTCCTCCTTTTCCAGCATTGTCGAAATCGTCGCCCTCGACAGTAATGAGCGCGCCGGAAGCGACGGTGAGGTCATGATGGGAAGCAAGGTGAACGCTGCCGCCGGTCGCTCCGTGGGAATCAATTGTCCCTGATATCGTGATGGCACCGGTGTCAGCAAAAAGCCGGAAGTCCCTTGCCGTGGCGGACCCGGAAAGCGTGACGTCTCCGGTGCGCGCGCGGAACGACCGGGAGGCGAAGAACGATCCCGCATCGAGCGTTGCATTCAGGAAATCGAATTCGCCCGGCGCGCTGAGGCCCAGCGTGTCGAGCGAGAATGCGCCGGCTCCCCCTCCCGCGCCGGGAGTGCCCGCAAGCGAGCCAGTCAGGTGCAGGGCGCCATCGGGCACGGAAAGAGCGACCGACCCGGCATTGCCACCGCCCGCTGGCGCAGAAACATCGACGGCCCCGGCGATTGTGATATCGCCACCGGTTGCCGAAAGGTCGAGCGATCCGCCGCCGGTGAACCGCTCGACGTCAAAAAAGACAAGCGCCCGCCCGGCAACGTCCACATTCCCCCCAAGGGACAATGCGCCTGCCGAAGAGGTCACTTCAAGCCGTCCGCTTGGGAGAACGATGCCGGGGTTCAAAGTGACCGTGCGGCCCGAGACCGCAAGGGTTGCGCCCAGGCCGCTTTGGTAGGTGGGAGTGCCGACCGCTGCCAGCAGGACAAAGTCCCCGTCAGCCGAAAGTGCCTGCCGCGAGGCAGAGGCGGCGGTAATGCCGGAGACGGCACCCCGGAAATTCCCCGATGTGGCAAGGCCACCCTCGCCATCGAGAAAAATGCCGCCGCTCGCATTGACGACGAGGTCGGTAAACTGCCTGACGGCAACCACATTTTTTCCGACGCGGAGAGTGCCGATGTCGAGGACGAGCGTGCCATTGGCGGCCTGCTCGTCTGCGGGAGCAAGCGCTCCCTGCGAGTTGTCGAGGAGAAGCTCTCCGGCCTGGATGGTGACGGTTCCCCCCGCTTGGTTGAACCCGCGGACCGCGCCGGCGCGCAGAACGAGCGACTCGGGGTTGCCGAAAGGAATCGTCCCGATGCCGTAAACGTCGAGCGATGAGTAGCTGAGAAGGGAGAGAGATCCCGCCCCGGCGAGGCTCTGGAGCGCCGGGCCGGCGAGCACGAGGCCAAAGGCAGGCGCGGCGGGTGCCGGGTTGTCGAGCAGAATGCTGATTCGCCCGCTGTTGAGATAAAAATTCTCACCTTCGAGTCTTGCTGTCGGGTCGAGGTCGGTGTCGTAGGTCGAATCAAGCGTGATCCCTGTGCCCGATACCACAGCGGCCGCCCCGATGGTGAGGCCGACCAGCGGGGAGTTGACGAAGCCCGTGCGGGAAACTGTCGCGGCGCCATCTCCGGTCACGCGGACCAGCGCACCGTCCCCCGTGATCGTCAGGGCAGCACCCGGTTGGGTGAGTTCTCCCGTGGACACGAGCTGCGCGTTATCGGCAAGCGTGAGGTTCTGCCGCGCCGCAAGAATAATTTCCGGCCCCGTGAGTGCGGATCCGGGGTTGTCGAGGGTGATGCTTGTAGCGCGGACATCGAGCGCGGAGCCGCTGCGGCTCCCGCCGACGAGCAGGCTCTCGACTCCCCATGAAGAAAGCACCGAGGCTTTCAATGCGACTGTCCCCGGAGCGGGCGCGGCGCCCCCCCCCGTGATCGAGACCGCTCCCGGCACCGCAATGTCAACAAACCCGCCCCTCCCGCCCGAGGCAGCCTGGGCCAGGACGGCACCCTCGAGAACAAGCCCCGAGGCTGAGAAAAATTGCACGCTCCCAGCGTCGGACGGGAGCCGCTGGGCCGACTGTTCATGATCGGCGGCGGCCCGCCGCAGGAAGTCGTTGGCATGATAGTCCTCGTATTGCGAACGTGCGCGGATGGCTTCACTGGTCAGCACTTGAAATGTGGTGGCTGTTGCGGAAGCTCCCCGCCCGGGTGCCAGCGCATTGGACACGCGTCCGGCGACAAGATACGAACCGTCCTCAAGGGCGATTGTTCCCGGCGTGCTCGATTGGTAACGTGAGAAGGGATCTCTCGAACTCACTTCCAGCGTGTCGAACGGCGTCACAAGAACCCCGCCGGGCATCAGCGCATAGCGCGCCGGCAGCAGCGTGTAAGTTCCGGCAGGCAGTGCAGCACTGCCTCGCAGCGTGATCGTATCCCCAACTTTCAGATTCGAGTTCTGATACCCGCGATCCCCGAGCAGATCGTCCGCACTCGGATTAAATGGGGCGTATGGCGCATAGTTGAATGCGTAGCCGGGCACGACGGCAAAGCTATTTTCGTTGGCCAGGATGTCGCCGAATCCTCCGACTCCCTGCACCCAGCGGTAGGCAGACAGGTCGCCTCCGCCGCGGACATCCACCACCGAACCCGCCGCCATGTCGATATTCCGCGCACCAAACGAAACGGCCTTTTCAGGAAGACCGGCAAGCGTGACATCGAGCCCGGTGGGATCGATCCACCGGAGCCCGTCCGGGCTCATGCCATATGGGATGATGGCAGCCGCGCCGGTGAGCGGATCGATGGCGGAAACCGAAGTGACGCTTCCTGCCGAAAGCGTGAGCCGCTGGGTGACCGGGGTTGTCATGGCACCCGCAGCATCTCCGACCACATCGTTTGTGGGCTCCTCAACAATCCCATCCCAGCCCAGAGCGATATTCCCGAAGGGAGCGCGCAGCGTCCCCCCCTGTTCGATGACGGAGGCCATGATTCGCAGGCTTCCGCCTGCCGACATCGGCAGCGGGCGGGTGCCCGAACCCTGGACGCTCACGCTGCCAGGCGCGCCTGTGACCGTGTTGTCATAAACAAAAATATCGAACTTGGCGGCGGTGGTGGGATAGATCTGCCCGGCCTTCAGCACCAGATCGCCAGCCATCACAAAGACCCCGTTGCCACGGATGTCACCGCCAGGTGCGGAAAGCTCGGCCCTGCCGATATTGTTGAGAATAAGCGTTCCGACATCGAGGAGGCTTGCGGTGAGATCGATGCTCCCGGCACCGGAAGTTGGCGAAGGGTTGAAGTTGGGGAGTTCGTTCCCGTTATTGTCGAAGGCCCGAAAAAGCGCAGCCTTTTCATCCGCTGCAAGCGGATCTGGAAATGGTTGTCCGACCCGAATGTAGGGAGCCGAAAGCTTGACCGGGGAATTGGCTTCCACAACTCCGCCGCTGCCGAGCAGGATCGCCAGAGGCGCAGTGATCGATACCGGCCCGTTGAACCGCACGTTGCCGCCCAGCTCAAGTGCCGAAAACCCGCCCGCAAGGAACCGGTCGGCTGAAAAATGCCCCATGCCAACGACCGGGGTGCCCGATGAATCAAAGACCGGGATTCCAACCCCTCTGGAGCCGCCGCCGAGAACGCTGCCTCCTTGCTTCACGACCAGGTTGATATCGGCCGTCGTGCTGGGGGTGCCGGGCGGCACGTAGCGGCCCGAGGAGACCGAGAGGAAGCCGCCAAGTGCGGTCGGCCCGCCGGGATGGCCCAGCAGCGTCGCATCGGAGAGCAGCATCTGAGACCCATTGAGAAAGATCGCGCCACCATTGCTCTCGACGCGCGTGCGCTGCACTTGG
This sequence comes from Chthoniobacter flavus, assembly GCA_020718585.1. GTDB lineage: Bacteria > Verrucomicrobiota > Verrucomicrobiia > Chthoniobacterales > Terrimicrobiaceae > QYQL01. Next base: position 18,865 of record DYRS01000006.1, on the reverse strand, counting down.
AGCGAATACAGAGGCGCATTGACGCCACTATTTTTTGGTACGTTCGGGGATTCGACCAGCCCGAGCTCTGCGGGGGTGAAGTCGAGAAAGTCGGCGGTGCCAGAGACATCGAGCACAGCACCCGCCTCCGCCACGATATTGCCGGAGATTTCGATGGTTCCACCGGGCAGGACGTATCCGCGCCTGCGCCCATAGGAATCGGGGAGCAGGACGGTTGTGCCGGCCGCAGAAAGGCGCGCAGAGGGTCCAATATAAACGGTGGGCAGCGCGACAGGCCCGGCAACCAACTCCGGATAGGCGTCCCCGCCATCAATCGTAATGCTGCCCCCCGGAGCACTCACTGTCCCGAGAACCGTGACGGTCTGTCCGATGAGGGCAACTTCCGCGCCGGGATCGGCTAGGATCGCAGTCCCTTCACCGAACATCAGATCGCCACGAACACTCGGGATATTGCTGAGGTTATCCTTGGCTCCGATAGCCCGCAACGTGAGGCTCACAGGATCGCGCAGGCCGACCGGTTTTTGAACAGGACGGAATTCCGGGCGACCGCGCCGACCGAACGGAACCGCGACCGCGCTGGTGACCCGTGGCTCGATGATCGTTCCCGGAACAACGAAGACGCCCGGAACCGTTACCCCGGCTTCCGTGGCTCCAATCCCGATCAGCTCAAACCGTGCGAACCCGCCCTCGTTGAAAAACCCCGGCTGCACGACAAAGGTGTTCTCGCGGGCCGAGGCACCCCCGACCTGAACGAGAGGCGCCTTGATCGTAAGCGATCCCCCGTGTGCGCCGGAATACCCGGCCAGGCGACCCTCGAGCACGAGTCGGCCACCCAAAATTCCCGTCAGGTTTGGGTCTTGGCCGGCGAGGAGGGAAATCGAACCGGCGTCGCCGTATTTGTGTTTTCCGTTGGCACCATAGGCGATGCCGCCGGAGACATCCACCATGCTGCCCTCTTCGAGTTCGACAGTGAAGCCTTCGAGTGTGACCGATCCCCCCGCTCTGGCGATGGGCGCGGTATTGCCAATGCCGCCGGTCGGCCGGTCGTCATGAATCTGTCCTGCGGCACTGATCGTGGCACCCGGCGAGAGCCTGACGATCCCCCGCGTGAAGTTCGGAGCGGGAAGCACATCCGCGGCAGTCAAAAACTTCGCGCGGTAGGGAGAGAACGTATAGGCCACAAGATCGACCGTTCCGCCCGGTGCATAAATAGTGCCGTCAACGAAAATGTTGGCGCCGGTGAAGTCGAGTTCGCCGCCGGCCGGCACGCGCAATGTTGTGTCCTTGCCGATTTTAATATCGCCGTCACCGTTGCGGATGAGGACCTCGCCAAAACGGTCATCGCCAAGCAGGTCGGGAGAAAGTGCGACATGAGATTGCCGGCTCGCAGGAAGCGCGGGAGCCGAATCGTCGGCCGCCATCGAGAATACGGGGACGCCAGCCGCGCTTGCCCCCTGACTGAATGTGATGGTCGGCGGGGTGGGCGAAATGTGTCCGAACTTGTTGCTGCTCCTCGTGGGGTCATCATCCTGGGCCTCGAAACGAAGCTCCAGGCGGCCGACGCCGGGCAGGCTGCTGGAGACCATCGAGTCGCGCAGTTGCCGCGGCCCGATGATGCGCCCGGCCTTCATATCCCCATCGAGCGCCATTGATGGTGCGGAGATCGAGATCGTTCCGGCATTGGCTCCGGCGATGTATTCCTTCTGAGAGTAACCACCGAGCGGAGCCAGGGCGTTGAGGTAGGTTTTGGAAACCCCCCATTTTTTCGACGAGCGGGTCATTTTCCCGTCGTAGAGGCCATCGTAGATCCGGTCGGGTGTCGCCTCGTCGATATCAATGAGATAGCGTCCGAGACGGACCCGTGAGGTTTGGATTTTTCCGCCTTCGTTGCGGGTGAATCCGCCCGAGGCGTCAAGGGAGGCACCCTTGCGGAGGACCACCGAGCCGCCGGACCGGAGATTGATATCGCCACCCTCCATCGTGAGCTGTCCGACGGTGCGCTCGATGAGGTTGAGGTATCCGGTCACGTCGCCCAGCGGAGTGCCGACCCATTCGCGCCCGTAAAATGATCCGCTCACCCTCATGTCGATGACCAGATCGACCGCGCGCAGTCCGGCCGAACGCTGTAGGGGGGAGTCCGCCAGCTCGGCGCCGCGAAGCTGCAAGGTCATGATGTGCTGGGCGAGCGGGGTGAAAACGTCGGTCGAGCCGGAAACGTCGATGAACGCGTCCTCGTCGATGGAGATCTGTCCCGCCGAATAAACGAACGTCGAGCGGGGACTGGTCACCGATGGCTCGAAGATCCATTCGCCCGCATCGACGTTCACCTTCGCATTCGGGGCGAGCACCATCGAGCCCTTCGAAAGGTGAACAGTCCGGCCCTGGATGTTGACCTGCGAGCGCAGGGGCAGGGATGCCGTCGCAAGCGTTTTCAGGCTGGACCACTCGGGAAGGACGCGGACCACAGCATCGGGCCCCAGCTCCACAAGCCCGCTCTCCTGGAATAGGAAGGGCAAACCGATGGCCGGGTTGGTGGGATCGTAGGCGGGGTTGGCGACCGCCCCGTAATTGGCGAGGAGGTCAATTCGCCCGTTCACGTCCACCGAGGTGCTGCTCTCAAGCCCGCCGTATTGGAGGACGTGTTTGCCTGCCATGATGATGCTCCCGCGGGCGGCCTCGATCAGGCCGGTATTTTTTGCCTCGCCCCCGGAGCCGAGGGTTGCGGCACTGACAGCACCGACAAAGACATCGAGCCCGCGCAGGCTGGGATCTGCCGCACTGTGCGCATCAATCCCGACCTGCAGCCCAGCCGCGAGGATCGTTTGCCCGGCGGGCGTGACAATGACCCCGTCGTTGCGTACGTTTTTTCCGACGAGCATGATCTTCCCGCCGTAGCCTTCGTTGGTCACCGGGCTCGCAAGCAGCGCACCGCGCTCGACAACAACATCCCCCACCGGCTTGCTTGGATCAAGTTGGGCCGGGCTTCCGCTGGCCGGGTCCGCTACAGCCGGGTTGAACGTGCCGGTGGTCAGTGCCGAAAAGAGAAACTCCGGAGCATTCGCCTTCTGGTTCAGCAGCCCCCGCGCGATCAAATTGTCATTGATCGGGAGCGACGACGCAACGAGAGAGCGTGCGTTCACCTGGCTGCCGGCACCGAAGATGATCCCGTTCTGGTTGATAATATAGACTTGGCCGTCGGCCTTGATGCTGCCCCGGATTTCGGAGGGTTTTCCCGACGGGTCGAAGACCTTGTTGAAGGTGATCCATTTTCCCGAGTCGCTCCCGCCGGCAGATTGATCAAAGATGAGGCTGGTGTTCTTGCCGACGTTGAAGGTTTTCCAGTCGAGGAGTGCCTGGGCGGTGGTTTGCCTGATCCTGACGCTGCTGCCGGATTGCGCGGGCAGTCCGGCACCGGTCCATGTCCCGCCAGCCAGCGGCTCCAGCCCTCCGGTCGCGAGCCCGTCGGGGACGGCACCCGCCGCCGCGCGGGCGGATGCCTGAAGGTTCCCCATCGCGGCGATCGCCTGCGAGGTCCGCGCGAGGCGGTCCGCCGCCTTTGCCTTCGCAAGCGACGCGGCGGATGCCCCGGCATTTGCCCTGACCTCGGAGCTTTTCCGGCTGTTTCCCGAGGTCGCCCCGCCGCGAAGGATGTCACCGGCAAGGACCGTGGACGGAGAGCTTATCACGACAAGGGCCATGAGGACAGCAAGGGCCGCGCGCCTGCAAATCTCGAAAACACGGGATGCCAGGCACCGGGATTTCGATGATCTCCCCCGCTCCGAACCATGCGCTTCCGCCCCCCCGCGCGGTGGCGCGGAGGTCGGTTGCAGATCGGAGGAGTGAAAATATCCGGACATGGGCAGAATTGGCCCATACGATCCTCATCGGACCCCGCCGGAGAAAGGGCGGGATTGTGACAAATTCGTCACTTGACTGCGGGCTTCCGCCGCGCGTCCGCCTCAACAACCAGCCGATAAAAAAATCGCGCTTGAAACCCGCCCGGGGCGGCTTAATTTGCAGCCACAAATCCAATCCAAATAGCCATGCCATTCGAACTTCCCGCACTCCCCTATCCCGCCACGGCACTCGAGCCAAACATTGACGCCCGCACGATGGAGATCCATCACGACAAGCATCACGCCACCTACCTCGCAAACCTCAACAAGGCGCTCGAATCCGCGCCCGAGCTCGCAGGAAAGCCGCTCTGCGCGCTCATCGGCGACCTCGCGTCGGTGCCGGACGCCATCCGCGGCACGGTCCGCAACAACGGGGGCGGCCACTGGAACCACAGCTTTTTCTGGACGCTCATGGGCCCGAACGCCGGCGGCGCGCCGACCGGATCGCTCGGCGACGCGATCACCAAATCCTTCGGCAGCTTCGCCGAGTTCCAGGAGAAATTCGAGGCGGCCGGGCTCGCGCGCTTCGGCAGCGGCTGGGTCTGGCTCTGCGTGAAGCCGGACAAATCGCTCTGCCTGTGCTCGACCCCAAACCAGGACAACCCGCTCATGGCGGGAGTCGTCGAATGCACGGGAACCCCGGTCATCGGATGCGATGTCTGGGAGCACGCGTATTACCTGAACTACCAAAACCGCCGGGCCGACTACCTCAAAGCCTGGTGGAACACGGTCTCGTGGGCGGCCGCCAAAAAAAACTACGACGCAGCGGTCGCGTAGCCGGGCATTTTTTCAAGAGCCAACGGCTGATGGCTTCGGCGGGAGTCTCGGGCATTAGGAGCCGTCAAGAAATAATCTTTACAGCCTGACTGGATCTTTTTGCCGATGGCTGCGTTGCTCGCTTCTTACAGCCGGCAACGAGGCTGCTTGGTGCTCACGCCTTGCCATCGACAAAAATCTGCTGCGCCATTTCATGCAAACCTTATTTCTTGACGGCTCCTTACGGTTTTTCCGAGCGGATGACAATTTCGACCCGCCGATTGATCTGCTGGTCTTCGATCGTTCCGTCGGCGGGGGCGATCAGGCGCGACTTCCCGTAGCCGACCGTCTGGATTGAGGATTCCGGCAGGCTCATGGTTTCGGTGAGCCATGCCTTGACCGATTCCGCGCGGCGTCGGCTGAGGTCGAGGTTGTATTGTTCCGATCCGAACGAGTCCGAGTGGCCTTCGATGACAAATTTTGCGCCGGGGTTTCTTCGGATGAGGATGCCGAGTTTTTGGAGGCTGGCGACCGCCTGCTCGCGAAGGGCGGGGGCATCGTAGTCGAAGAGCAGGTCGGTCGGCATGAGGATCGGCGCGGTCTCCGGCGTGAGCGGACCGGTCTGCGCAAGCAGGTCGTCGAGGTCGCTGAACCCTCGCTCGCCCGGGCCGCCGCCGGACTTGCTCGCTCCACCGGGAGAATCCGGACCCGGAAACCCGATGCCGGAGGTGCCTGCGATGACCTGCTTCTCGGCGAGGAGTTCATCAGCCAGCGACGGACCCTCCGGGAATGCGGCCTCGGGCGAGCGCACCGAGGCGATCGCGTTTTGCAGCGGAGGCAGGGCGAACTGCGGGGTCTCCGCGAGGATCGCGCTTTCAATTTTCTGGGCGGGCGGGATCGCGAGGTTTTCGCCTCCGGCTTTTTCGAGCGCGACCGACTCGTCGGGCAGCTTGACCGCGACCGGGGATGCGGCCGGACGTTTCACCTCCGAAGGGGCGGGGTTCAACAGCCTCGGATCGAGATCCACACTTTCGAGCTGGAACCGCCTGGGCGGGGACGGATCGTAGTCCACCCCGCTCAGGGAGTTGATCGTCACGCGGTTCGTCCACAATAAAAACCCCGCGTGCAGGAGGAGCGACAGCAGGAGCGCTGGGAGGATCCACCGGCCGACGCCGGTGGCGGATGATCCGAGGTCCAGGGCTTTCGCGCGCCGGTTCATTGGAGGTCGGGCTACCATGCGAGTGCGCGGAGACGCGCGGAGACCTCGAGGGCGTTCTCGCGGGTATTGAAGGAAGAGATTCTGAAATAGCCTTCGCCGGCGGGGCCGAACCCGCTGCCCGGGGTGACGACGACGTTCGCACCGGTGAGAACCTTGTCGAAAATCTCCCAGCTCGTCAGCCCCTGCGGACCGCGCACCCAGATGTAGGGGGCGTTCGTGCCGCCATAGACCGCGAGGCCGCAGGCGCGAACCGCTTCGAGAAGGATCGCCGCATTTCCCATGTAGTGGCCGATGAGCGCGGCAACCTCGGATTTTCCACCGGGCGAATAGAGCGCCTCGGCGGCCCGCTGGGTGACGTAGCCGACGCCGTTGAATTTCGTGCTGAACCGGCGGTTCCAGAGCGGATGCAGCGGACGGTATTCTCCCGATGCGTCCGCGCACACGAGGTCCTTCGGCACGACGGTGAATGCGCAGCGCACGCCGGTGAATCCTCCGTTTTTTGAAAAGCTGCGGAACTCGACCGCGCATTTCCTCGCTCCGGGGATCTCGTAGATCGAATGCGGGATCTCCGGGTCGCCGATATACGCCTCGTAGGCGGCGTCGAAGAGGATCACCGCGTCGTTCGCGAGCGCGTAATCCACCCATGCCGCAAGCTGCGCGCGCGTGGCGGTGGCACCGGTCGGGTTGTTCGGGTAGCAGAGGTAGATGATGTCGGCCCGCTCGTGCGGAACCGTCGCCACAAACCCGTTTTCCGCAGTGCATGGGAGATAGACAAGCCCGTCGTAAAGCCCGGCCTCGTCGCCCGCACCGGTGTGCCCGGCCATCACGTTCGTATCCACATAGACCGGATAAACCGGGTCCATCACCGCGATCCGGTTGTCGTGCCCGAAGATGTCGAGGATGTTCCCGCAGTCGCACTTCGAGCCGTCGGAAACAAAAATCTCGTCGTCGGCAACCTCGATCCCGCGCGCCCGGTAGTCGTTTTCCGCGATCGCCCGCCGGAGGAATTCGTATCCCTGCTCGGGCCCGTATCCGCGAAACGATTCGCGCGCGCCCATCTCGTCCACCGCCGCGTGCATCGCCGCGCGAACGGCCGCCGGGAGCGGCTCGGTGACATCGCCGATCCCGCAGCGGATCATCCGCGCGGCGTCGGCGGGGTTCGCATCGGTGAACGCCTTGACCCGTCGGCCGATCTCCGGAAATAGGTAGCCGGCTTTGAGCTTGAAGTAGTTGGAATTCAGGCGCGCCATGGGTGGAATTTAGCCACGCGGGGCGCGGAGGGGAATAGGAAAAAATGCATGAGCTCCCAGCGGGCGCATGCCCGAAAGTTGCAAACCGTGGCATGGGCATCCTGCCCATGTCTTACTGGATGGTTTTTCGCATGGGCAAGATGTCCATGCTACGGTCCAGTCGAGCATGTTTGTCGATTTGCAGTAAACGGGCATGCGCCCGATGCACGAGGGCACCCGACAAATGGGATTGCGCGCGGGGGGGAGGGGATGTATTACGTTTTCTAATGCCGACGCAAAAAGCGGACCCTCCCGTCACGGGAGCTGACTTCATCAAGGCTTATCGCCTGATGCTGGTGGCGCGCGTCCTGGAGGAGAAGCTTGCGAGCCTCTACCGGGCGGGGGCGATCAAGGGCGGGGTTTTTTTGGGACGCGGTCAGGAGGCACTGAGCGTCTCGGTCGGGATCCACCTCCACCGCGGGGATATCTACGCGCCACTGATCCGCGACCAGGCCGGGCGGATGGCGTTTGGAGACACTGTACTGGACACGCTGCGCACGTATCTCGGCTCCCAGCTCGGGCCGATGCGCGGGCGCGACGGAAACATCCACCGCGGTCGGCCGCGCGAGGGCTACTACGCGATGATCAGCCATCTCGGCGCGATGATCCCCGCCGTCGCCGGGGCGCTCCTGGCGCGGCGGCTGCGCGGCGAGAGCGGGATTGTCGGGGCGACCTGCATCGGCGATGGCGGGACCTCGACGGGTGCATTTCACGAGGGCCTGAACGCGGCGGCGGTTGAAAAGCTGCCGCTCATCCTCGTCGTCGCGAACAACCAATACGCCTACTCGACTCCGAACGCCCGCCAGTTTGCATGCGCGGACCTGCTCGACAAGGCGGTAGGCTACGGGGTGGTCGGCCACAAGGTGGACGCTACAAATCTCGAGCAATGCCTCGCCACGCTGCGCCGTGCGATCGGGGCGGCGCGAGCTGGCGGCGGCCCGCAGCTCGTCGTCGGCGATCTGCTCCGGCTCGTCGGCCACGGCGAACACGACGATGGGAGCTATGTGGATCCCGCGCTGAAGGCCTCGCCCGTCGGTCGCGACTGCGTGCTCCTCGCCGAGGAACGGATCATTTCGGAAAATTGGGCGCCCGCCGCAGAATGCGCAAAATGGCGGCAGGAGGCCGAGCAGGAGGTCAACGCGACGGTGGACAAGGTCCGCCGTGAACCCGGACCGGATCCGGAGGACGACGACTGGGCGGCATTTTCCAATTCGGAATTCGCGGAGCATTACGCCGGGCTATGATCACGTATCTGGAAGCCATTCGACTCGCGCAGGAAAAGGCGCTTTCCGAGGACACGCGGGTATTTCTTTACGGCCAGGATGTCGGGAATTTTGGCGGTGCGTTCAAGGCGACGAAGAGCCTTGCGAAGGAATTTCCCGGGCGGGTATTTGATGCGCCGCTGAGCGAGGATGCGATCATCGGCATGGCCGTCGGCGCGGCGATCGAGGGGATGCGACCGATCGTCGAGATGCAGTTCGCCGACTTTTCGACCTGCGGATTTAACCAGATCGTGAACCACGCGGCCACGCTCTACTACCGGACCGGGGTGCCGTGCCCGATCGTCGTGCGGCTGCCCTCGGGCGGGACCTCGGGCGGCGGGCCGTTTCACAGCCAGAGCATGGAGGCGCTTTACGCGCACTACCCGGGGCTTGTCGTGATGACGCCCGCGACGGTCGAAGATGCCTACGGGATGCTCCTCCAGGCGGTCGCGCTCGACGACCCGGTCATCTTTTGCGAGCACAAATTTTTGTATTACCACCTGAAGGCCGAGGGTCTTCCCGAGTCGGTGCTGCCGGTTGGCAAGGCGCGGCTGGCACGTCCCGGACGCGACGCCACGATCGTGACCCACGGGGCGATGTTGCACGAGTCGCTTGCCGCCGCGCTTGATCTGGCGGAGGACGGCTACGAGGTCGAGATCGTGGACCTTCGCACGGTGAAGCCGATTGATACCGACACGATTCTGGCATCGGTCGCCCGGACCGGACGCCTGCTCTGCGTGAGCGAGGAATGGCCGTGGGGCGGGGTTGCCGCCGAGGTGATCTCCCGCGTGTCGAGCGAGGGGTTCGGGCTGCTCGACGTCGCGCCAATGCGCCTCAACGCCAAGGACACCCCGGTGCCCTACCATCCGGATCTCTGGTCGGTCCACCGTCCGACCGCCCGCTCCATCGCAGAAGCCGCCCGGAGGCTGCTCCATATTTAATCATCCCATGGCTCTCGTTCCCATCCTCATGCCGCAGCTCGGCGAGTCCATCGCCGAGGCCACCATTGTCCGCGTCCTTTTCAAAGAGGGCGACTCTGTGCAGGGCGACAGCGACATCATCGAAGTCGAGACAAACAAGGCGGTGATGGGGGTCACCGCACCCGCCTCCGGAACGCTTGGGGAAATGCTTGCGGAAGCCGGAACCAGCTTCCCGGTCGGCGCCGTGCTCGGTTACATCGAGGTCGGCGCGGAGGATGCCAAGCGGCTCGGCCTCGATGATGACGAACCGCCGAAGGCGAAGCGTCCGGAGAAGAAGCGCGTCGAAAAGCCCGCCGTTCCTGCGGCGGTCGAGCCGACGATCAAAGGCGGGCTGCCGGTGCCGGCACACGCCGGCGGTGCCAGCTACCTATCCCCGCGCATGAAGGCCCGCATGGCCGAGCTGGGGCTCCGCGCGGCCGATCTCTCCGGGATCCCCGGCAGCGGGGCCGGCGGCCGCGTGACGATCGAGGATCTCGAGCGGTTCATGGCCGGCATCGAGCGCAACAAGACGACCCCCGCCTCGCCGATGCGAAAGGCGGTCGCCGACGCGATGATCAGAAGCTGGTCGCGCCCGCTCGCCACCGTCGTCCGTCCGATCCAGCTCGACAACCTGCTTGGCCACCGGAAAAAGCACCCGCTCAAGCCGGGGCCCGCGCTCTACACGCTGCGCGCGCTCGCGATCGCCCTCGGCGAGAACAGCGCGCCCGCCGGACGCCTGATCGGCGAGCGGATCGTGCATCCGCCATCGGTTGACATCGGGTTTGCGGTCGAGGCGGAGGATGGCGTGATGGTGCCGGTGATCCGGAATGCCGATCAGTATTCGCTGACCGACCTTGTGCCGCGCTACAACCGGATGGTCGAGCTCGCGCGCCAGCGTCGGCTGCCGGCCGGAGATACCGGCGGCTCGATTGCCACGATCACAAATTACGGGACGTTCGGGCTCACGCTGGCCACCCCGATCCCGCTCCCCGAGCAGACGATTCTCATCGGGATGGGCGTCGGCCAGACCGTGCCATTCTGGAACCCGGCCATCGAGGAATTCATCCCGGTTGTCGAGGCACTGTTCACGCTCAGCTTCGACCACCGGGTGCTCGACGGCGGCGCGGCCGGACGCCTTCTCAAGCGCGTTGCCGAGCTGCTCGAAGCGCCGGAACAACTCTGAGGTTGATCAGAGGCAGCGCGCCCGAAGCGACTGAAACGCCCGGCCCAAACTGGACGCAATGTCGGCAGCCCGCAGCGATTCCTGCGACGCGCCGGACGTGATCGCGATTTCCGCCGCGCGCCCGCAGACCCACGCGCCGAGCATGGCCGCCTCGCGCTCGCTTTTTCCCTGGGCGATCAGCGCGGCCGCCACGCCGGCGAGCACGTCGCCCATCCCGCCGCTTGCCATGCCGGGGTGCCCGGTCGAGTTGTAGGCGGCCGGGTACCCGCGCTCGGCAATCACCGTGCGCGCGCCTTTGAGCAACAACGTCGCCGGATACCGCGCGACGAAGTCGCCCGCCCAACCGGCGCGGCTGCGTTTGCCGCACGAAAAAAGCCGCTCCATTTCACCGGGGTGCGGGGTCAGCAGCCTCGGGCCCGCGCAGATGTCGAGCACCGAGGGCTCTCGCGCCACCACGTTCAGCGCATCGGCATCGACCACGCACGGGCATTTTGCACCCCGCACGACCGCGAGAATTTCCTCCGCATGCGCGGTCGAGAGCCCCGGACCGATCGCAATCGCATCCCACGGACCGGAGAGGACCTCCTCGTAGGACGTCACCGGGCGGACCATGGCCTCCGGGATGACGGACGTGGCGAGGAGCGAATACACGTCGGGTTTGACGCAGAGCGTGACAAGCCCTGCTCCTCCCTGCACGGCTGCGCCCGCGCAGAGCCGCGCCGCGCCGGTGAATCCGACCGATCCGGCCACCACGGCCACGCGCCCGGCCATGCCCTTGTGCGTGTCGAAAGCCCTTGGCGGCAGAAGGCCTGCAAGCAGGTCGGCAGTCAGGACACACGCCGCGCCGGCGTCGGCGGGAGGCAGGATTTCATCGAGCGCCGCAATGGCGATGCGGCCGACAAAGTTCGTCGCGGCGTCCGCAATGAGGCCGGATTTTGCGAACCCCACCGTGACCGTTGCGTCCGCACGCACGCACGGATCGGCTGGCTGCCCCGTCCCGGCGTCGAGCCCGCTCGGGATGTCCGCCGCAACGACCCACGCGGCGCGGGTCTCGCGGAGGCGGTTGATTTCCCGAATCGCGCAGGCGACCGGCCCGCGCGGCGCACCCGACGCCCCGACCCCGAGGAGCCCGTCGAGAATCACGAGCGGAAGCCCGGAGCGTTCCAAGCGTTCCGATCGCGCGCGGGGGAGCATTTCCAGGCGCGAGGCAGTGAGCGGGGCGAGCGGTGAAGCCGGCAGAACGACGTCAATGGTCCACCCCCATTTCGCAAGATGCCGGGCTGCCACGAGCACGTCGCCGCCGTTGTGGCCTTTGCCCGCATAGGCGATGCAGCGGCCGGGCTCCGGGTGGTTCTGCCGAATAAATTCCGCCATCTGCCGGCCGGCGGATTCCATAAGCCCTCCCGCATCGGCTCCGCGGGAAAAGGCCTCCCGTTCGGCCTCGATCATCTGCAGCGGAGAAAGAATCATCCCGCCTCGGGCTGATCGGGCAGTTCGGGAGCGACCGCCCTTTGAAACTCCTCGATGTCGGGCGCCGTCCTCAGTGCCGCCAGCAGCTTCTCACGGACTTCCTGTACCGAGATCCCGCCGTCCACCAGCAGGCGGTCCATCAGCTCGCCGAACAGCCTGCGCCGCTTCAGCCCCGACTCGGAAAAATCTCTGCGGTCGTGGCAGAATGCCATGATCGTCGTCCCGCACTTGCAGTTGCGAAACAGCCCGACCTGCTGCCCCGGATCACCGATGTTGTATCCCATGAGCCCGCTGGTGGACTGCAACGGCAGCGTATCCACGAGATACTCCTCGAACGAATAATACAAGCGTCTGCACTTCGGACAGCTCTTCGGAAATTCGGTGTTCCAAATCGCTCGCAGACCCTGATAGAGCGAGTTGCCGGACATGGGGATGTGATCAGGCGGCACGGGAAAACATTATGCAGGATTCTCCGCGCGCAAAACTATTTTTTTGCAACCGGGCGCATAATTGCTCATTCAGGAAACGAGCCGGAGGCCGAGTGCGAGCCAGAGCGGGATTGTGACAAGCCCGACGAGCGACGTGCCGAGCACGATTCGGATCGCGGTCGGGATGTCGCCGCCGTGGAGTTTTGCGAGGACGATCGGGAAGACGGCCGAGGGCATTGCTGCCTGGACGACAAGGACCGAGCGGAGCGCGGGGTCGGAGGGCAGCGCGAGGGCGAGCGCGAGGAGGACGCCTGGCAGCACGCCGAGTCGCAGGGCGATCGCGAGGCCGGTGGATTTTCCGTCGGACCTCAAAACATGCGGGCTGACGTAGTCCTCGAGCAGCGCCCCGCTGAGGAGCAGCCCGAGCGGGACCGCGCACGCGCCGAGCATGTGCCAAGCGGTGTCCACCGATGATGGAATCCATTTTTCCGCTCCGGCGAGGTTGAGAAAAATCGCCGCGACGACCGCGATGATCGGCGGGCTGCAAAGCGGTGCCCACCACCGCCGGTCGGCCTGCCGTCCCGCAACAGTGGCAACCGCAAGCGTCCACATGGCGACCTCGACGCCGAGGTTGAACGCGAAGAGCACGCCGACGACGTCGCGGTCGAAGAGCGCCATGCACAACGGGAGCGGGATGTAGCCGTAGTTTTGGAGCCCGGTCGCACAGGCAAACGTCCGGATCCTGGCGTTGCCCTTCAGGAAGATCTTTGCGGCCGCCAGCGAGAGCCCGATGCCCACGGCAACCGATGCGAACCCGGCAAGCGGCGGGAGGAAGAGGTTGGACGGACGCACGAGCGCCTCGTTGCCGATGATGACGTCGAGCGCGAGGCACGGGACGAAGAGCTTGACGAGGACGCCGAGCAGCGACTGGTCGGCATCCTCGGTGAGGATGCGCGCGCGCCGCATCGCATAGCCCGCCCCGAGGACGAGAAAGACGGGAAGGACGATCTGCAGGAGGCGGACGGTCTCGGCCATCTCCGGATGCTACGCCGGATTCGCCGGATTCGCCGGATACGCCGGCTTGTAGGCGAGGCTGCGGACGTGTGCGCCGATGTCGTCGGGGCGCGGAATCCCCGCGAGCCCGCGCTCGAAGATGACCTCCGCAATTTTTGTGGCGGTCTCGAGTGAGGCCTCGAGGATGTGGCTCTGCGGCGGGTAGATCAGCCCGGAAGCAAGGTCGGCGTCGGAGACCTGCGCGGCGACCGCCTTGGCGGCCGCGATGAAAAGCTCCTGGGGAACGCGCGACGCCTGGGTCGCCAGCACCGCCATCCCCATCGCCGGAAAAATATAGACATTGTTCCCCTGGCCGGGGACGATTTTTTTTCCATCGATTTCGACCGGGCCGAACGGGCTGCCGCTTGCGAAGATCGCGCGTCCGTCGGACCATTTGTAGGCTTCTTCCGCGGTGCATTCCGAGCGCGAGGTTGGGTTGGAATACGGGAAGATGATCGGGGACGCGTTGATCCCGGCCATCGCCGCGATGACCGGCTGGTTGAAGAGCTTGGGAACCGTGCTCACGCCGATGATGCCGGTCGGACGCAGCGCGCGGATCGCCTCGACGAACGACGCGACCGGCGGGTGGTCGTGGGCGAACGGCTTCTGGAAATCCGCGAGGTCGCCGCGCGATGAGACGAGGAGCCCGTTGACGTCGAAGAGCCAGTTGCGGGCGCGGCCGTCGGCGATCGGGATCCCCTCGAGCGCCATCGCCTCGCTGATGAGCTCGGCGATGCCGGTCGCCGCCGCCCCGCCGCCCAGAAAGAGGAACCGCTGGTCGGTGAGCTGCTGCTTGGAAATCCGCAGCGCGCCGAAGATCCCGGCCAGCGCGACGGCGGCCGTGCCCTGGATGTCGTCGTTGTAGGTGCAGATCTTCCCGCCGTATCGCTCAAGGATCGGGACCGCATGGAAATTCGCGAAGTCCTCCCACTGGATGCAGCATTTCGGGAACAGTTCCTGCACCGCCCGAACATACTCATCAATGAACGCGTCGTATTCGTCCCCGCGCACGCGGTTCTGCCGGAGTCCGAGGTACAGCGGGTCGTCGAGCAGCTCCTGGTTATTGGTCCCGACATCAAGCATCACGGGCAGAGTGAATTGCGGAGGCACTCCCGCGCAGGCGGTGTAGAGCGCGAGCTTCCCGATCGGGATCCCCATCCCGCCGATCCCCTGGTCGCCGAGCCCGAGGATCCGCTCGCCGTCGGTGACCACGATGAACCGGATGTCCTTCTCCGGCCAGTGCGACAGGATTTCCTTCACCCGCCCGCGCGCGGTGATCGGCAGATACATCCCGCGGGTCGCGCGAAAGAACCGGTTGAACTGCTGGCACGCCTCCCCGACCGTCGGCGTGTAAACGAGCGGCATGAACGCCGCAGGATCCGACATGAGCACCGCGTAAAACAGCGTCTCGTTACGGATCTGCAGGTCGCTGAGAAATTGGTATTTCTGAAAATCCCCCGCGAGCGCGTCGAGCTGGACATGGACCCTGCCGATCTGGACTTCGAGCGAATCCTCCACCGTCGGCAGGAACCCCTCGATCCCCAGTGCCCTCCGCTCGGCTCCGGAAAATGCGCTGCCTTTGTTCGTGCGGGGATTCCTCAGTGCGGCGATGCCTGTCGTGTCCATCGTCCGGTTGTCGGCATGCCGCCGGTCAAAGTCAATGGCCGAAAATTCCGGGTGCTTCGCCGCTGCGGAACCCCGCAGCTTTGTCACCCGGATGGATGATGCCGGACACAGTGAAGGCGTCAGCGGGTCCGGACGGATTCGCGGATTGTTTCCACCATGTAATCCATCATCGGGCGGGTGAGGCCGGGATAGACTCCGATGAAGAGCGCGCGGTTCATGATGGCATCCGCCCCTGGGAGATCCCCGATGACGCGGAAGGCGGCGGGGATTTCGCCCTTGATTCGGGCGAGTGCGGGCTGGCGGGTCAGGTTGCCGCCAAAGAGCGGGCGGTTGCCGATCTTCGCTGCGTCGAGGCGGCGGGCGAGCTCGGTGCGGGTGAAAGGCGCGGCTGGTTTTACCGCGAGCATGAACCCGAACCATGAGGGATCGCAGGATGCGCCGGAGGAATCCCATGAGAAAGTTGAAGAGGGTGGGCATTCCTCATTTCGCATTCCGCATTTCCCATTCCATATCTTGGCATGGGTCGGCAGTTGGAAGTCGAAAAATCCTTCGAGGTCGGCGAGCGCGGCGCGGAGGTATTGCCAGTTCTCCCGGCGTGCGCGGATGAAAGCGGGGAGTTTATTGAGCTGGGCGCGTCCGATCGCTGCCTGGAGGTCAAGCGGTTTCAAGTTATAGCCGAGGTGGCTGTAGATGTATTTGTGGTCGTACCCCTCCGGAAGTTCTCCGAGCTGCCATCCGAATCGTTTGCCGCATGTGTTGTCTTTGCCGCTGGCGCACCAGCAGTCCCGACCCCAATCGCGGAAGCTCTCGACGAGGGGTTTCCACCTCATGTCCCGGGGGATATTCACGCACCCCCCCTCGCCCATCGTCATGTGGTGTGCGGGATAAAATGACTGGGTGCTCATGTCGCCGAAGCTCCCGGTCAATGCCGGGGAGCCGTGAGGCGGGGAGTATTCGGAACCGAGGGCATCGCAATTATCCTCGATCAACCAAAGCCCGTGCTGGTTGCAGAACTCTGTCACGGCATGGAGGTCAAAGGGATTACCCAATGTGTGGGCCATCATGACTGCCTTGGTTTTTCGCGGGCGGTAGGCTGCTTCCAACTGATCGCAGCGCGCGTTCAACGTCAAAGGATCGCTGTCGACGAAGACCGGGACGGCGCGGTTCTGAATGATCGGGGCGACGGTTGTCGGAAAACCTGCGGCAACCGTGATGATCTCGTCGCCGGGAAGCAACCGCTTTTCCGCCGGAAGCTTGTGGCTCGTGAGGGCGGTGACGGCCAGAAGGTTGGCCGAGGAGCCGGAGTTCGTGAGCAGGCAGCGCTTGGTGCCGAGAAACTCGGAGAGTTCGTTTTCCAGTGCCTCGCCTTCCGGGCCGAGAGTCAGCCAGAAGTCGAGCGACGAGCCGACCGCTGCGCCGACCTCATCGGCATCAAAGACGCGGCTGGCGTAGGGGATGGTGGTTTGGCCCGGAATAAAATCCTGCGGCTCCGGCGACAGAGAGCGGTGAACCGCGTCCGAGTATTCCTTTGTGAGCCGCAGGATTTCCTTCCTGAGCTGGTCGGGAGATTTTTTCATGAGTCTCCCCCCATCACCAAACCTTCCATGGGGCCCGGCCGGCATCCCACATTTCGTTCAGGAGGGTGAACTCATGGAACGTGTCCATCGGCTGCCAGAACCCGGTGTGCTGGCAGGCGTTGAGCTGGCCTTCCGCCGCGAGCCGCTGCATCGGCTGCTTTTCCAGAAGCATGTCGTCCGAGTCTCCGAGATAGTCGAAGAGCCGGGCGGACGCGCAGAGGAACCCGCCGTTGATCCAGCCGTCTTCGGTCTGGGGTTTTTCGTTGAACGACGCGACCCCGCCGCCTGTGGCGAGCGAGACCTCGCCGAAACGTCCGGGCGGGTGGACGGTTGTCATGGTGAGAATTTTTCCGCTGGCGAGGTGGCATTCGTAGCCCGCCCGGACGTTGACATCCCCGACCCCGTCGCCGTAGGTGAGAAGAAAATGTTCGTCGTCGCCGAGGTGTTTTCGAACTCGCGCGATGCGACCGGCCGTGAGCGTTTCCTCCCCGGTCTCGGCGAGCGTGACCGTCCAACCTTCCTCGTCCTGCCGGTTGTGAAAAACCTCGCTGCCACTGGCACCTAGGCGCAGCGTGACATCCGAGGTGTTCCAGAGGTAGTTGCGAAAATAATCCTTGATGGTCGCGCCCTTGTAGCCGAGGCAGAGCACGAAGTCTGTGAACCCGTGGGCCGCGTAGATCTTCATAATGTGCCAGAGGATCGGGCGACCGCCGATCGGCAGCATCGGCTTGGGACGGAACTCCGTCTCCTCGCGCAGGCGCGTGCCTTTTCCGCCGCAGAGAATGACGACTTTCATCGGGGGGCGGTGCGGGGCGCGTCGGAAACCGGAGCCGCGGGGAGGGGGAATTCCACCCGCTCGTAGATCTCTGCGACCGCGACTTCGCAGGCGACGGACGTCAGGTTGACGAAGGCGGCGCGTTCGATCACGAGATAATCGGCGGCGGCAAGGATCGGTTTGGGAAGCGCGCTCATGTGCTGGAAACCGTATCACCCGGCTCGGCGGGAGTCAAAGCCGGACCCGCAGTTGACAACAGCAAGGTGCTATGAGGGCTGCAACGCCGCATCAATTTCGCGGAGTTCGTCCTCGCTGAACCCCGGCGCGCTTGCCGCTTCCAAATTATCTTCGAGCTGGGAGATCCGGCTGGCTCCGACCAGCACCGATGTGACGGCGGGGCGCGAGAGGATCCAGCTCAGGGCAAGGCACGCGAGCGACTGCCCGCGCCTCCGGGCGATGGCGTTGAGTGCCCGGACGCGGCGCATCGCGTCCTCCGTGATGCTGCCGGGGTTCAAAAATCCCCGATTTTTTCCCGCGCGGGAGTCCTCTGCGATGCCGCCGAGGTATCGGTCTGTGAGGAGGCCCTGGGCGAGCGGCGAAAACGCGATGCAGCCCGCGCCGACATCCAGCAGGGCATCGACCAGCCCGCCCTCGATCCAGCGGTCAAGCAGGTTGTATCTGGCCTGGTGGATCAGCAGCGGAACCCCCTCGGTCGCAAGCAGGGCGGCCGCCCTGCGGGTCATGTCGGCCGGGTAGTTGGAGAGTCCGGCGTAGAGTGCTTTTCCCGAGCGCACCGCATGGACAAGTGCGCCGA
Source organism: Chthoniobacter flavus (assembly GCA_020718585.1). Taxonomy (GTDB): domain Bacteria; phylum Verrucomicrobiota; class Verrucomicrobiia; order Chthoniobacterales; family Terrimicrobiaceae; genus QYQL01. Next base: position 558 of record DYRS01000006.1, on the reverse strand, counting down.
CAGTTTCTTCGAGCGGGGTATCGGGATCGGGGCGGTGGCTGTAAAAAATATCCACGTAGTCTAGGTTCATCCGCCGGAGGCTTTGATCCAGGCTCGCGAGCAGGGATTTTCGCGATCCCCACTCCCCATACGGTCCGGGCCACATCCGGTAGCCGGCTTTCGTTGAGACGACGATCTCGTCGCGCCATGCCGCCAGATCGGTTTTCAGCACTTTGCCGAACAGCTCCTCGGCGCTGCCCGGGGGCGGTCCGTAGTTGTTGGCCAGATCAAAGTGGGTGATCCCGAGATCAAACGCCCGCAGCAGGATCGCCCGCGCCCCCGCGAAGTCATCAGCCCCGCCGAAGTTGTGCCAAAGCCCGAGCGCGATGATCGGAAGCTGCAGCCCGCTTCGCCCGCAGCGGCGGAATGTGGAGGACTGATAGCGGGATTCCGAGGGGGCAAAGTTCATCGCCGACTAAAATTTCCGATCTTCCGCCAATGACAAGAAGTATCGGCCCGGTTGCCGGCCCGCGGGCGCATCTCTGAGTGCAAGTTTCCGGGAGCGCGTGCATCTTGCCC
>DYRS01000235.1 GCA_020718585.1 Chthoniobacter flavus | reverse complement strand
GTGGCATGGCATGAATTCGTGCGAGGCCCGCTCATGCCGGATGAACTTCTGCGTGTCGAGCGCGTGGTCGGTGCCCGAGTTCAACCGGTAAGCCGGAGCACATCCGAATTGGCGGCACGCCTGTTCAATGCCACGGGTCGCCGCCGCGCATCCACCGCCGATTGCTTCATTGCAGCCGGTGCCATCGAGCAGGACGCGGAATTGCTCACCGCAGATGGCGACGACTTCAAACCTTTCACTCACCTTGGTCTCAAGCTGGTTGCCGTAGGGAACCCGCCGGCCATGATCCAACGGAAAGAGTGACACTTCTCGGACGCGCGCGATGTCCGGGAGTGGCCGCACAAGTCGATTTCTTTGGGGAAAATGTGCTCAGTAGCTTTTACATCCGCGCGCCCGGTGCTCAGCGGCGGCGGGTCCGCCAGGTCCGCCGCAGAAAAACCGTTCCGGCAAGCGCGGTGAGATTCAACGCGAACCTCGCATAGGTCCGCTTCCCCGCCGACCGGGTGGGTTTTGGCAAGCGTCCCTGATCGTCCAAGTTCCCGAAAACACAACAACTATTTTTAGAATTCCTGAAGTCGCCCGCTCAATCAGCCGTCGAAGGGGATTCGCGTGAACCGAAAGCTTCTTCCCGGAGGGAGGACACTCCTGTCATCCATGCAGCGTACGACAGGAATGTCGCACCTCCGAAGAATTGTCGGCTCATCCCTTTTCCTTCCATCTCAGGATGTCTGATTTAGATTGGTTTTCGAGCGGATGTCGGCGACACTAGCCCCTATGAGCGCAAACATCGCCGCAAAAAGCCCCACGAAAATCGAATTGGAGGCCGGTAAGGACTCCTGGCTCTGCACCTGCGGGCATTCGTCCGCCCAGCCGTTCTGCGACGGCGCGCACAAGTCGCTCGCGTAGATTCGATGGGCTCGCACCGGCACGGGTCGCATGTTGCGGCGACGGGAATCCTCCTGCTCTTGGCGGCAGCCGTGCTGATCCCGCTCGCCCAATCTGGCCTGCTCTCGCGCCTTGCCAAAGGGAGTTGGAGTTCTCCGTTCGCTGGCCAGAAATCGGTGGTCGCGAAGCCCAACGGAACAACCGTCGAGCTGCTACCGGATCCCCCGTCGCAGGAGGTTCCCAGCCCGGAAAAAATCAAGCTTGCGCGCGAGCTCGCCGACCGGCTCGACCGCAACGCGATGCTCCCCGAGCGCTCGCTCCTCCGCGAGGACCGGCTCTCAAACGAAAACACCATCTCGCAAATGCTCGAGACGCTCGCCGTCGAGCTCGGCAGCTCGGAGCTCTACTCGCTCATAAAAACCTACCGCGAAAACGACGACCTCATCAGCGCCGCAAGAAAGCAGATCGCCAACAACGAGGAACTCGCAAAGGTCTCGTCCGATGATCTCGCCGAGATGCGCACCTCAAACCCCGAGGCCGCCGAGGCGGTCGCAAAATCCCGCGCGACCGGCTCCGCATCATCCGCCACCGCAAACGAAAAAATCCGCTCCGCCACATCAGAAAATGATGGGCTCGCCGGACGGATCGCCAAATCCCTCCAGGCCCAAGGATTTCCCATCGATGCCAAAAATGTCAAAAGCCTTTGCGCGTCGCCCGACCGGAACGACATCATCGGGCTCGCCCAAAGCTTCCGGAGCATCCAGACGATCACGAAAGAGCTCGAGCTGATGGTGCTCGCCCAGCCGGACAAAAACCTGGCCCGGAAATACTACGCGACCTACACCGTCCTCCTCATGGCACTCGACAAAATCCAGCGCAACTACATGGACAAAATCGAGGCGGTCCACATCCCGCACGCAAAGAGCATCATCACCGAGGCCGAAAAAACGATCCGGGAGGCGCAGGACGCATTGCTCACCGACGAGGCGCGAGACAATGCCCAGGGATCGGCCGCGCTCGGGCTCAATATCAAATCCTGCCAGGATACGATCGAGGGCGCGCGGTGGACGATCCTGAAGCTCGACGCACAGAGGAAAAAACTCGTCCTGGCAAACAAGCGGATCGGGTTCTCGATCGTCGCGGCGCGAAACACCCACAAGACGCTCAGCCTGCAGACCGAGCTCGCCGCATTCATGAAGAGCAGCGCCGACGAGCTCAAAGAAGTCGAGTCGCTCGCCCTCCCTGAAATGCTTGTCCTCAATTTCGATCCCAAGCAAGAGGGGATCAACCTCATGAACCCGCAGAAACGTCCGCAAAACTAATGCTGTCCTGCGTCCCTCAAGTTGTCCATTTCTTCTTGCCGACAGCGAAGGTTCTGGCGTAATATCGCCCGCATCTGATGACGATACAGCGATTGAGCTTTGGTCGAGGTGTCCAGACGGGCTTCTTACCGTAGCAATTATCGTGCAGTGTTCACGCTAACCGTAGAAATGCGCCGTATAAAAAGCGAAAAGTTTTTTCAGAGCTGTTTCCGAAGTCATTTATAACTAATAAGGAAGGGTGGCTGAGTCCGGTTCAAGGCACTCGACTCGAAATCGAGCGTAGGGTTAAACCTACCGTGGGTTCGAATCC
>DYRS01000005.1:26081-34227 GCA_020718585.1 Chthoniobacter flavus | reverse complement strand
ATACATCTATTTCACAAAACATCCAAAAATCCCTGACTTTTTGCGCCCGCATCTTGTCATTGCCGGAAACATCGGGCATACTACACCGACATGGAACCCGAGCCGACGCGCGAGCCGGAACCGGCCGACGCGCGGAGGAATTTTTTCTGTCTGGTGTGGGTCGGCTCGGTTTTTGCGATGGGCTGGGCCGAGGTCTCGGCCGTGCTCCAGCCGCTGCTCGTCCACTACGGGGCGACGAATTTCCAGATCGGCCTTGCGCAGGGCGTCCTCATCGCGACCCTGCCGGGGATGTTCGTCTCGCCGTGGATCACCCGCAGGTTCCGGCACAAAAAAATCTACCTGTATGTCACCGACTCGCTCTACTTGCTGCCGGTCGGCCTGGTCGGTGCGGCGGTATGGTCGGGCGTGTCGTCCGACGGGGGGACGATGGTCGCGATCATCGTGGCACTGATGTGCGCCGGGCAGGTGGCGGCTGGATTCGGGGGGCTTCCGAACCAGGAATTTTTCACCGCCTGCATCCCGATGCGGCTTCGCGGGCGGCTTGCGGGGGTTTCGGCCGGAATCGGGGGGCTGCTCGGAATCGCGGGCGCGGGGATCGCCGCGTGGATGCTCGGCATTTTCCCGCAGCCGCAGGGGTTCGGCGCGCTGCTCGTCCTCGCCTGGCTGCTCTGCCAGATCGCCGACACCGCAATCCTCTTTGCAAAGGAGCCGCCGACACCGGTCGAACGATCGCCGAAGCCATGGGGGAAAACGATGTGGCGGGAATTTTTCAGGGACTCGAAATTCCTGCGGGTCGCGCTCGTCGTCTGCCTGGTCTCTCCGCTTCTCGGCCAGTTGGCAGTCTTTGCCAGCGTCTTCGCATTCCGTGAGCTGAAGTGCGGGCCGCAGATGGCCGCATGGATCGCGATGTCGGCTGCGGTTGCGCGGCTCGCCCTGAGCCCGCCCGCAGGCTGGGTCACCGACCGCTGGGGTGCCCGCAACGCACTCCTGTTCTGGCCGCTGCTCTCGGCCGCCGGGTTCTTTCTTCTGGCGGCGTTCCCCGGCGTGACGTCCGTCCTTGCCGCCTCCGCGCTCGCTGCGGTGTCCTGGAGCGGGTTCTCCGGCGCGATGAACGCGCTCACCTGCGGGATCCCGAAACCCGAGAACCGCGCCGGGCATTTCACTCTCCTCGGATTCTGCATGATCGCCGCGAACTCGGCCGCCCCGCTCGCCTCCGGCTGGATGTTCGACCGCGTCGCGTTCCGTCCGGGATTCGCGATCCTCGGCATCGTGGCGCTCGCCGCCATCGCGCTCGGATGCAGCCTCCTGCGCGACCTCAGCCCGCAGGCGGGCGATTACCACTGACTATTCCGGTGCCCTCGGAGGTCGTGTGCGCCGGGTTCTCCGAGCCGTGAAGCATCTTGAGCCCGATACCGAGCACGATAATCCCTCCGGCCGCCTCGAACGCGCTCATCGAAATCCCAAAAGCGCCGAGGACCGCCGTCGCTCCAAAAATCGAGAGCTCGAGGATCACCAGCACGGCAAGCGAGGCCTTGAGCGCGGCGCGCGCCCGGAACCCGGACGGCAGGCCGTCGGTCATCCCCAAAAAGATCGCGGTATTTCCGATCGGGTTCATCATCGCGAAGAGCCCGAGAAGGGTTGCGACGAACGCGGCGTTGAAGGCGGAATCAAACATCGGCGGGGGCCGTTAGCGCACGACGCGTCCGGCTCCCGACCCCTTCATCAGGGCCTCCGCTTCGGCGCGGGTGGTGTAGTTGGTGTCGCCGACGACCGAGTGCGCAAGGCACGAGGCGGCGACCGCAAACGCGATCGCGTCAGCCGGCTCGGACAGCTCCGGAGTGTTGAGCGCAAAGATCAGGCCGGCCCCAAACGAGTCGCCGCCGCCAACGCGGTCCACGATGTTTTTTATCTGCCACGGTTCGTAGCGTCCGTCCCGAACCGGCGCGAAGTGCGGGGCGTCGGCCTTCACGTCGTAGAGCATCGCGCCCCAGTTGTTGTGCGAGGCCGAGTGGCTTTCGCGGAGGGTGATCGCGACGAGCGAGACGTTCGGGAACTGGCGCGCGATCTGCCGCGCGACGTCCGGGTATTTTTCTGCGGAGACCTTTCCGGAATGCACGTCGGTTTCGGCCGCATGGATTCCGAGCACATCGGCGGCGTCCTCCTCGTTCGCGATGACGACATCCACATGCGGGAGGATCGCCCTCATCGTTTTTTCGGCGAGATCGCCGGGAGCGGTCCCGGGCTCCCAGCCCCAGAGTTTCTTGCGGAAATTCAGATCGCATGAGACGTGGAGGCCGGACGCCTTCGCGGCGCGGACTGCGGCGAGCGCGGCCTCTGCGGAGATCTGCGAGAGGGCGGGGGTGATCCCGGTCGTGTGCAGCCACTTCGCGCCCGAGAAAATTTCGTCCCACGGGTAATCGGCGGCCGGGGTGACGCTCACCGACGAATGCGCGCGGTCGTAGATGACATTGCTCGGACGCTGGTTCGCGCCGGTTTCGAGGAAGTAGAGCCCGAGCCGGCCCTTGGCGGTACGGACGATGTGCGAGGTGTCAACGCCGAGGCCGGCGAGGACTCCGACGCATGCGTCGGCGATAGCGTGCCGTGGGAGCGCGGTGACGAACCGGGCGTCCGCCCCGAAGATCGCGAGCGAGGCGGCGACGTTCGCCTCGGCACCGCCGAACGTGAGGTCGAGCGGTCCCGGCACCGCCTGGCGGAACCTCAGGAACCCGGCCGGCGCGAACCGGCCCATGATTTCTCCGAACGTGACAATGGTGGATTTCATTTGCGGATGGATTTGATGGATTTGATGGATTCGGTGGCGGCCGCGCAGCGGGCGGTGATCGCGTTCCAGTCGCCGGCGGCGATGAGCTCGCGCGGGGCGAGCCACGACCCGCCGAGCGCGCCGACGAGCGGGTCGGAAAGGTAGGCCACCATATTTTTTTCGTTCAGCCCGCCGAGCGGGACATACTTCAGCCCGAGGTGCGCATACGGCGCGGCAATATTTTTCAGATACGCCAGCCCGCCGGACGCCTCGCACGGGAAAAATTTGAGGAGCCGGCATTCGGATTCGAGCGCAGCCTCGATATCGGTCGGCGTGGCGATGCCGGGCGCGAACGGGAGCCCGGCCGAACGCGCGGCCGCGAGGACGCGCGGGTTCATCCCCGGCGACACTCCGAACGACGCGCCGGCATCCCTCGCCAGCACGACCTGGGCGGGGGTGAGGATTGTTCCGACGCCGGCGATCATCTCCGGCACCGACGCGCGGATCGCCCGCAGCGCGTCGAGCGCGGCCGGCGTGCGCAGCGTGAGCTCCATCACTCCGGTGCCGCCGTCGAGCAGTGCCTTGGCGAGCGGCACGGCGTCCTCCGCGCGGTCCACGACCAGCACGGCAATCACTCCGAATGTTTCGATGCGGGCTGCCAGCTCAGGGTCGAATGCTTGGGACATGCGCGCGACTATTGATTCCAAATTCGCTGGCATCAATCATTTTTCCATTCGAGTCCGTGCGGGATTCGGGTATGTTCCGCGCCGGATGAAATTTCTGCTGTTCATGCTGCCGATCGCTGTCGTCGCCCAGGGGGTGACGATTGATAATACCGGGTCGGTCGAAAACCCGAAGCCGACGTGGGAGACCCAGCGGCAGGCGCGCACCTACACGCTCGCGATCCCCGCTCCGCGCGGGCAGATCACCGACAGGAACGGACGCCCGCTCGCGCAGAGCCGGCTCAGCTACAACCTCGCCATCAATTTTCCGACCCCGCTCGACTGGAGCGACGAGAAGATCCTCGCGTTCGCGCGCCAGCAGATCACGCTCGCGAAGGGCCTGCTCAAGCGCGACATCCAGATTCCGGACGCGGCGATCATCGGGCACTACAAAAACCGTGGCGTCCTCCCGCTCGACATCGTGCAGGACCTCCAGCCGGCCGAGCTCTCGGTCGTGCAGGGCGGGCTGCCGCAGGAACTCATCCTCCGCCAGACCTACGTCCGGTTCTACCCGAACGGCCCGCTCGCAGCCCACATCATCGGCTACACCGGCCGCGAGGCACCGCTGTCGGTCCGCCCGATCGAAAATAATGACCTCATCTTCCCGGAAAGCGAGGGACGCGAGGGGCTCGAACAAATTTTTGACAACGAGCTGCGCGGGCAGCCGGGGATCCTCCACATCACCTACGACAGGGAGGGCAGGAAGACGTCCGAGCGGATCGCGCGCCAGCCGGTGCCCGGATACAACGTGGTCACGACGCTCGATGACAACTTCCAGCAGCTCTGCGAAAAGGTGCTCGCGGAAAACACGAAGCGGGGGGCGCTTGTCGTCATCGAGCCCGGCACCGGAGAAATCCTCGCGATGGCGTCGAACCCTGCTTTCAACCCGAACGACTTCGTGCCGGTCGTGAAGCCGGAGGTCTTCGACGCGTATTCGAAAAACCCGTCCGACCCGCTCGTGCCACGCGCGTTCCGCTCGGCCTACCCGGCCGGCTCGACGTTCAAGACATTCGTCGGATTTGCGGCGCTCAATTCTGGGAAAATAAAAATCAAGGACGAGTTCAATTGTCCGACGAGCCTGACCGTCGGCGACCACACGTTCAACAACTGGAAGAAGACCGGGTCCGGAATGCTCAACTTCAAGGAGGCGCTCACCCAGTCTTGCAACACATGGTTTTATCAGGTCGGGCTCAAGATCGGCGCGGAGACGATCATTGACTTCGCGCACCGGCTCGGGCTCGGCCGACGGACCGGGATCCCGGTGAAGTCGGAGGCCGACGGCAACATCCCGACCGACGACTACATGATGCGCGTCCATAAGCGGAAAATCAAAAAAGGCGATGTTGCGAACATGGCGATCGGGCAGGGCGACATCCTGATCAGCCCGCTCCAGATGGCGCAGGCGATGGGCGCGATCTCCCAGGGCGGAGTCTTCCACCAGACCCGGCTTGTGAAGCAGGTGCAGACGATTGACAACCGGGTCGTCGCCGCCTATCCGGACCGCGTGCGCGAGGAGATCCCGGTCGCGCAGGACGTGCAGGATGTCCTCCGCAAGGCGCTTGTGGCGGTGACCACCGACGGGCAGGGCACCGCCCACCGCGCGCAGGTCAAGGGCGTGCAGGTCGCCGGCAAGACCGGCACCGCGCAATGGGGCCTGCGGACCGCCGCGTGGTTTACCGGCTTCCTTCCCGCCGACGCCCCGCGCTACGCGTTCGCCGCGCTCTACGAGGGCGAGCCAAATGACAACTCGGTTCACGGCGGATCTCACGCAGCCCCGATCATCGGCAAGCTCTTCAAAAAAGTCTTCGCCCCGCAGAAACCGGCAAACGGAAAACCGCAGGACGACGAATCTGAACCGCCGGCGAAGGCCGACGAATCGAACTGAGCGGCCCCATCTGCGGACACCTTGGTCCGATGCCGACAAAGCGGACCGCCAAACACTTCCGGGAATTCTTTTGAAATTCCATTCTCTCCGCTTGACAGCGTGGAAGATTCCTTGGCAACTTTGCCATACAAGTTTGTCGCCAAACTTTCATAAAAAAACAAACAAAAATCAGTTATTCCTCATGAACAAAGTCGAACTCGTCGCAGTAGTCCAAAAAACCCTTGGTTCCAGCAAAGCCGATGCCGAACGCGCACTGGCCGCCGTCCTCGACGGCATCAAGCTCGGGATCAAGAAAACCAAAAACGTCCAGCTCATCGGGTTTGGAACGTTCAAGGTTGCCAACCGCAAAGCCCGCAAGGGGATCAACCCGAAGACCGGTGCCGCGATTAAAATCAAAGCCTCGAAGTCGGTGAAATTCGCCGCCGGAAAAGCCTTCAAAAGCGCGCTGTAAAAAAACTCATTTCCCTCCCGCCGTGTAGAAAGCCCGCTTCGCCGCAAGGCGGGCGGGTTTTCTTCTTTTCCTGACAACTCGCGGAGCGGGCGTCCCGCCTGCCATTCTGCGGAAGCGAGGTCGGCAGGGTGGACGTCTCCGAACCGTTTGGTGTCGGGCCTCCTTCGTGTAATCCCATGCAGCGATCCAAACTGATCATCGCCCCGAGCGAGGTTTCGGCCGACCAGCTTTATGCGACCGGCTTCCGCGCGCCGGATCCGTTTGTATTTTTGGAGTCCGGCGGGCGGCGGCTCCTCCTGCTCTCCGACCTCGAGGTGGACCGCGGGCGGCGCGAGGCGGCGGTGGACCGGGTGGACGCGTATGCGGATGCCGAGCGGGAATTGCGGGGAAAGAAAAGCAAGCGTCCAGCGTTTGCGCGGGTTGTGGCGGCGTGGCTGCTGGCGAATGGAGCGCGGCACGTTCTTGTTCCGGAGGATTTTCCGTTCGCTCTTGCCCGGCGGCTCCGGAAGGAAGGCATCCGGCTAAAGCCTGCAAACGGGCCACTTTTTCCGGAACGGGAAATCAAGTCGCCGGCGGAAATTCGCTCGCTCCGCGCGGCGGTCAGGATTGCCGAGGCCGGGATGGCGCGGGCGATGGAGGTTTTGAAATCGGCCGCGCCGCGGCGGGACGGACGGCTTGCCTTTGGCCGGCGGGTTCTGACATCCGAGGCACTACGGGTGGAGATCGAGGCGGCGGTCGTGCGCGCGGGCGGGGAGGCGCGCGGCGACACGATCGCGGCCGGTGGCGGGCAGGCGTGCGACCCGCATGGACGCGGGAGCGGGCCGTTGCGCGCAAACGAGCTGATCATCGTGGACATTTTTCCGCGCGACGCGCGGACCGGGTATTTCGGCGACATCACGCGCACGGTCGTTCGCGGGAGCGCGACCGACGCCCAGCGGAAGCTCTGGGAGACGTGCCTCGCCGGGCAGGTGCTCGCGCTCAAGAAGATGCGCGTGGGCGCCAGTGGCGAGCCGATCCACGAGGAGATCAAGGCGTTTTTCGCATCCGAGGGTTATCCCACCGAAATCCGCGACGGTCGCTGGCAGGGTTTTTTTCACGGCACCGGGCACGGGCTTGGGCTTGAGGTCCATGAGTCGCCGCGCTTTGCGGCCGCGAAGTTCGCGCCGGGTCAGGTGATCACCGTCGAGCCAGGAATCTACATCCCCGGGCTCGGCGGGGTCCGCCACGAGGACGTCGCGGTCATCACCGCCCGCGGGCCGAAACTCCTCACCTGCGCACCCAAGCCGCTCGAAATCTGATCGGCGGGCACGGATCATGACTCCCCGATGACCTGCCGAAAGTCCACGATTTTTCTCCTAGCCGCGCCGCCGCTGCTTGCGCTGGCACTTCTGCTGGCGGGCAGCGTTTTCCCGCTCCGGCTCGATTGCCGGACGCTCCAGCACCTGACAAAATTCGAGGGGCTCGACGCCCCGCTGGCGGGCGCGCGGGAGATCCTCTACCTGAGCCGCGACAACGGGCAGGCAGCCGGGCACATGGCGGAGTTCACGCTCCGGCACTTCGCGTTCCCCGATGCCGTTCGCACATGGATGATCCTTGCGGAGAACCGCTCGGGCGACTGGTGGGGCGACTGGGTCGGGGTGGATGAAAAAGGCAATTTCTTTGAGCCCGGCCGTCCGCCGCCGATGCTCGTCCCGGCATCTAGGCCGCCCGCGCTCGACCTTGACGGGACGGTGGTCGTCTGCGACTCGCGCGAGGTTTTTTCGGAATTTCAAAAACGTGTCCCAGCGCTCGCCAGCGTGCGCGATCCGGTATTTCCAGACGATCTGCGCGGGCCGAGCGGGTTTGTTTTCTCCGCGCCGCATTCGGAATTTTCTGCGGTCCGAATCCTTCGGCTGAGCCTGCTGCTTGGCGCGGTGCTTGCCTGGACGATGCTGGCGGCGCGCGGGGCGGACAATTTCGCCGCCGCCGCCGGGCTGGTCGGCGGGTTTGCGGCGCAGATCTGGCTGGCCTCGCTTTCCTGGCAGGCATGGCCGTTCCTCCTCGCCGCGCAGTGGGCGGCGGGGGTTTTTCTGCTGCGCGACGCGCCGCCGGTCCCGCGATGGCGCGTCACGAACTCTGCGGTCTGCGCGGCGGCCGTGCTGGCGGTCTCGCTCGCGGTTTTTGTTGTGCGCCTCGATTTTGACGGCGACGTGCTCACCCACTGGCTTCCGATGGCGCGGTCGTATTTCCACCTCGGCCGACACGACCCGGCGACGCTCCTCGCGCAGGGTTCGATGCACGCGGCGACGTATCCGCCGGGCTATGGGATCTTCCTGGCGATGGCGATG
>DYRS01000005.1:0-25981 GCA_020718585.1 Chthoniobacter flavus | reverse complement strand
GGCTGCCGGGATCGTCGCGATCCTCCCTGCGATCATCTGGAAATCCGGTATGCACATTGACAACGGGTTCTTCAATCCGCCGAGCATTCGCGCGCTCTGGACCGGTCGCGCCGAGTGGGCATCCCTCCTGATTGCCTCGCTCACGCTGGTCCTCAAGACCCCGCTCTGGATCCCGCTGTTCGTTCTTCTGCCTGCCGGCTGGATCCTCGGCCTGCGGCACGGGTTCCGCTGGTCTGGTCTGCTCGTCCCGGCGGCGACCGCTCTGGTTTTTTTCGCGTTCGTTTCGATGTATCTCTTCTCGAACTGGACGACGAAAACCCTCCACATCGAGCAGTCGCTCGACCGGCTGCTCTACCTTCCCGCGCTTTCTTGCATCCTTTATTTTCTCCTCAACCTGACCGATGCCACCGATCCCCGCGATGATTGATCCCGCGCTCGTCTCGATCATCCTCCCGGCGTTCAACCGTCCGGGCTTCTTGCGCGAAGCCGTCGCGCAGGTCTTTGCGCAGACCTACCGTCCGCTCGAGCTGATCCTTGTGGACGACGGGTCCACCGACGAGACCGGCGGGGTGTGCGATGAGATCGCGGCCGCGCACCCGGATACCGTGCGCGTCGTCCACCGCGAAAATGGCGGACCCGGAGCGGCGAGGGAAAGCGGACGCCTTCTCGCGCGCGGTGGGTTTTTGCAATACTTTGATTCCGACGACCAGATTGATCCTCAAAAAATCGAGTTGCAGGTCGGGGCGTTGCAGGCGAACCCGGACTGCGGGATCGCGTATTGCCGGACCCGGGAGTTCATGCGCGGGGAGGCGCACGACGGGCGGTGCAGCCAGTTCACCGGGGAGAGTCTGGAGCAACTTTTTCCGCGCCTGCTCTCCGGTTGCTGCTGGCCGACGGTCACTCCGCTGATCCGGCGCGAGGTGAGCGACGCCGCCGGACCCTGGCTCCCGCTCCGGCAGGAGGAGGATTGGGAATACGATTCGCGGCTTGCCGCAATGCGGGTCAAGCTCGTCCGTTGCGACGAATTCCTCGCCTCCGCCATCAATCACCCCGGCCCGCGTGCGTCCGGCGGCGGCGCGCGCGATCTCGGAAAATTCCGCGACCGCTGCGCTGCGCGCCTCCTCATTCTCGACCGAGCACTTGCGGCGGGGATCCCGGATGCCGACCCGGACCGGCGGTTTTTCGCGCAGTGTCTTTTTTTGTTTTCCCGGCAATGCGGCGCGGCCGGGCTCGCCGACGAATCCCGCAGGCTGTTTGCGGCGTCCCTCGCCGCCGCCGGAAGCGTGAGGCTGAAAAACCAGACCGTCTTCCGCGTGCTGACCGCGCTGCTCGGCTATACCCGCGCGGGGTCGCTCTGCGAAAGGTTCGAAAAATGATGCGCATGTGTCCGCTTTGCTCTTCCGACCGGCAGGAAGTCATCGTCGGGATTCCTCCCCGGCAGTTCCTGGCGATGAACCGCCATTGCACAGCCGATGCCATAGCCGGCTTGCACGCCGACCTCGACACCCCGCTGCCGCTCTGCCGGTGCGCGGCCTGCGGATTTTACTTTGCCGGAAGCGTGCCCGCCCCGGAGTTTCTCGACCGGCTCTACGCGTGCGACCCCGACGACGACGCCCACGCATCGCTGCGTCCGGATTGGACGGCCCACCTTGCGGAGGTCGCCGGACGGATCCTGCGGGCGGCCGCGACGCTCGGAGACTCGCCGAAGAGCATCCTCGACTTCGGATGCGGGCACGGCGCGCTCGTCAATTTTCTCAACGCCGCAGGCGGGCACATCCGTGCGGTCGGGTTCGAGCAGGACGCCTCAACGCTGCGGTTTCTGAAGAGAAAAAACATCCCGGTTTGCGAGTCGCCCGATGCGTGCCGGGAGCGCGCGCCGTTCGATGTCATCTGCATGAACGAGGTTCTTGAGCACGTCACCGACCCCCGGGGACTGCTCCGGTTTCTCCACGAAATGACCGCGCCCGGCGGACTCCTCTTCGTCGCCGTGCCCCCGATGCCGGATTACCACATGCACCGGCAAATCCGCGCGATCCAGCGCGGCGAACGCTTCGATCCCGCGATCAACCTCTGGGAACATCTTAACTATTTTTCAGGCGTCACACTCGCCAAAATGGCCACCGCTGAAGGCTGGATCCCGTTCTCCGGCCAGTGGTCGCAGGACCTCGGGTTCCGGCCGGACCTGCGCGGGACCGCCCTCGTGCGCAACCTGCTCCAGGCCTCGCGCCTCGCCGCCGAAGCCGTCCTCTTCTCTTCGCCCCGGATCACCGCCCGCTTCTTCCAAAAATCTGCCGCCCGCACGGCCTGACGCGATGCCCGACTCCACCGAAGCCGTCCTCAAAAATCTGCACAATGACGCAGCGAGCAGGCCAAGCGGGCAAGATGCCCGCGCTCCGTTTTTTGATCCTCGTGCTGAAGTCAAAATCTCAGCCCACAAGCTTCCTCACTGGAGCCAATCCGACTGCTTCTGTTTCGTCACATGGCGACTTGATGACTCCTTGCCGCCAAAACTCCTTGTGGAGTGGGAGGAAGATCGCGCGATCTGGCTGAAGGAACATCCCAAGCCTTGGGATTCGAGAACAGAACGGCGTTTCCACGAACTTATTAGCGCTCGGCTCGACGAGTGGCTCGACGCTGGTCACGGCTCCTGCGTTCTCAAGTATCCTGAAGTTCGCAAAATTGTCACCGACGCGCTCGATCATTTCGATGGGCAACGCTACGATATCGCCAGTTATGTTATCATGCCCAACCATGTGCATGTTCTCTTGAGGCTGGCACCTGACAGCCCGCTCTCGGACATCATGCACTCCTGGAAAAGTTTTACATCCAAGGCGATCAATAAAGCTCTCAACCGATCAGGCGCGCTCTGGCAGCACGAATACTGGGACCGCCTCATCCGAAATCAACAGCACTTTGCCGATTGTCTCGATTACATAAACGCCAATCCTAAGAAGGCTCGGCTCGCCGAGGGGAGTTTCACCTTGAGCGTCCCCGGGAGCGCGAGCGTCCCGCCCGTATCTTCGGAAAGCGGGCAAGATGCCCGCGCTCCCGGGCAGCGTGCCAGCGGTCGCGTTGAAGGGAGGCTCTCCGGGAGCGCGGGCGTCCCGCCCGCAGCGAGCAGGCCAAGCGGGCAAGATGCCCGCGCTCCCGGGCAGCGTGCCAGCGGTTGCGTTGAGGGGGAGCTCTCCGGGAGCGCGGGCGTCCCGCCCGCATCGAGCAAGCCAAGCGGGCAAGATGCCCGCGCTCCGTTTTTTGATCCTCGTGCTGAAGTCAAAATCTCAGCCCACAAGCTTCCTCACTGGAGCCAATCCGACTGCTTCTGTTTCGTCACATGGCGACTTGATGACTCCTTGCCGCCAAAACTCCTTGTGGAGTGGGAGGAAGATCGCGCGATCTGGCTGAAGGAACATCCCAAGCCTTGGGATTCGAGAACAGAACGGCGTTTCCACGAACTTATTAGCGCTCGGCTCGACGAGTGGCTCGACGCTGGTCACGGCTCCTGCGTTCTCAAGTATCCTGAAGTTCGCAAAATTGTCACCGACGCGCTCGATCATTTCGATGGGCAACGCTACGATATCGCCAGTTATGTTATCATGCCCAACCATGTGCATGTTCTCTTGAGGCTGGCACCTGACAGCCCGCTCTCGGACATCATGCACTCCTGGAAAAGTTTTACATCCAAGGCGATCAATAAAGCTCTCAACCGATCAGGCGCGCTCTGGCAGCACGAATACTGGGACCGCCTCATCCGAAATCAACAGCACTTTGCCGATTGTCTCGATTACATAAACGCCAATCCTAAGAAGGCTCGGCTCGCCGAGGGGAGTTTCACCTTGAGCGTCCCCGGGAGCGCGAGCGTCCCGCCCGTATCTTCGGAAAGCGGGCAAGATGCCCGCGCTCCCGGGCAGCGTGCCAGCGGTCGCGTTGAAGGGAGGCTCTCCGGGAGCGCGGGCGTCCCGCCCGCAGCGAGCAGGCCAAGCGGGCAAGATGCCCGCGCTCCCGGGCAGCGTGCCAGCGGTTCCTCTGAGGCGGGGCTCTCCGGGAGCGCGGGCGTCCCGCCCGCATCGAAGAAGAAAAGCGCGGACGGATACGCGAAACCCGAATGGCGATGAACGTTGCGCAGAAGACAATGAATTCCAAAGAGAACGGCGAACGTAGAAGCGGCGTCCCGCCGCTTTCCCCTCTGAAATCCAAGCGGCAGGATGCCGCTTCTGAAAATCCCCCGAAGATTTCAGTTATCATGGGCGTCTGGAATGCGCGGGCGTGCGTCGGGCGGGCGGTGGAAAGCATCCTGGGGCAGACGTTCGGGGACTTTGAATTTCTGATTGTGGACGACGGGTCGGACGACGGTTCGGGCGAGGAGCTCGAGGAATTTGCGCGGCGCGACCGGCGGGTGAGGATCATTCGCCAGGCGAATGCCGGGCTGACGTGCGCGCTGATCGCCGGGTGCGCGGAAGCGCGCGGGGAATGGATCGCGCGGCAGGACGCCGACGATTGGTCGGAGCCCGCGCGCTTCGAGAAATCCCTCGATGTGGCGCGGAGGCATCCGGCCTGCACGATGGTCAGCTCATGGACCGACTACCGCGGACCGTCCGGCGAACTACTCGATGAGATCCGCCGTCCAGAAGATCCCGCCAAGGCGACCGATGGGCTTCTGCACAGGCGGCTGGGTCCGCCCGCGCACGGAAGCGTCATGTTCCGCCGCGACGCGTATTTGTCGGCCGGCGGCTACCGGAGGGAATTTTATTTCGGGCAGGATTCCGATCTGTGGCTGCGGATGGCACTGCGCGGGAAGATCACCTACGCGCAGAAGACGCTCTACCATTACACGCTGTCGCCGTCCGCGATTTCCGGGCGGTTCGGCGACGTGCAGCGCCGGTTCGGGGAGATCTGCCAGCTCTGCCATGCCGAGCGGCTCGGGGGAGGGGACGACAGCCGGTTCCTCGGCGAACTCGCCGCGCTTTCTGATGGGCTGCGTGAAAAAAAATCCGGCGGCTCGCGGGCGGCGATCGCCGGATCGAACTACCGGATCGGCGTGCAACTCGCCCGGCGCGGCGACCCGTCCGCCCGGCACTACTTCCGCGAGGCGCTCCGGCTCCAGCCCCTGCATTGGCGGGCGCTTGTCCGCCTGATCGCTTCGCTATTCCGAAAATGAAATTTCTATTTGTCGCGAACACGCACCCGGACCCCGCGCAGGGAGCGTCGGGGTGCGATTTGAACATGATCGCTGCGCTGCGGGCGCTCGGGCACGAGGTGGACGCGGTGTGGACCGGCGGATGGCCGAGGCGGATCGCCCACCACAACCTCCACCAGCTCCTCGAGCTACCCCGATGGTTCCGCAGGGTCGTTTTGGAAAAATGCGCGGCGAAGCGCTACGACGTCGTCGAGGTCAACCAGCCGCATGCCTGGCTTGCCGCCAAGGCATTCCGCGAAGCCCGCCTGCCGGGTGTCTTTGTCAACCGCAGCCACGGATGGGAATCCCGCTCGTGGGAGGCTGTCGAAAAATTCGAGCACGATACGCGTCCGCTGGGCAAGCGTCTGGCCGCGACCATCCTGCGTCGGTTCCTTGCCCGCCACAACCGGCTTGTCACCCGTTATTCCGACGGCATCGTTGTCGAGACCGACGGCGACCGGGACGCCGTGCTTTCGGAAGGCGGATGCCGGAACGTGCTCGTCCTGCCGCCGGGGATTGCGGGCGATTTTCTTGCCCCCCTGCCGCCGCCCGATCCCGCCCGGTTCCGGCGGGTCATCCACGCCGCGTCGTTCTCGACGCACAAGGCGCCGGAGGTCGTTGCGGCCGCGATGCGGCGGCTCGCGCGGGAGACCGACTTCGAGCTCACATGGGTTGCGCAGGAGTCCGCGCACCCGGCGATCCGCGCGCTGCTCGGAGTCGAGGCCGACCGCGTCTGCCTGTCCGGCTGGGTTCCGACCGACGGGCTTCGCGGCCTGCTCGACCGTCATGGGTTTTTTCTCCAGCCCTCGTATTTTGAGGGGTTCAGCCTTGCATTCGTGCAGGCGATGGCTCGGGGCGGGATCGTGCTCGGCTCGGAGATTGACTGCATGCTCCAGACGATCCGACACGGCGAGAGCGGATTCCTTTTCGCGCCCGGCGCGTCCGACCCGCTGGCGGACACGATCATCCGTCTGGCGGCCGAGCCCGCCCGCTGCCTTGCGGTCTCGCGCGCCGCCCGTGCGGTTGCGGAGGGGATGACATGGCAAAAGGCGGCCTTGCGGTTCGAGGAATTCAGCCGCATGCTGGCGGCTTCCCAATCCCCACAACCGAATGCATGCCAAACCTCCAGCCGCCGCGCCGACCGGTCCTAAAAAATCCTGGAAGCAGACGCTCCGTGAGACCGCGCGGCGGTTCGGATACGACGTGTCGAGGTATTCGCCCGACGATCTGAGCTCGCTTTCGGATCTCACGGAAAAGCAGCGGGAGATCGTGGCGATGGCGCGTCCATTTTGCATGACGAGTCTTGAGCGGATGGCGGCGATGATCAACGCGGTCACGCACATTACGACGCGCGGGATCGAGGGCGACATTGTCGAGTGCGGGGTCTGGCGCGGCGGCAGCATGATGCTCGGCGCGCTCACGCTTCTCGCGCACGGCGACACAAGCCGGGAATTATTTCTTTACGACACGTTCGAGGGGATGCCCCCGCCGACCGACCTCGACAAAAACCTTCGCGACGAGTCGGCCGATGTCCAGCTCGAGCAGGAGGAAAAGGGAACCGGAGTCTGGTGCTACGCCGGCATCGAGGAGGTGACGCGCAACCTCCTCGCGACCGGCTACCCGGAGGAGAAAATCCACCTCATCAAAGGCAAGGTCGAGGACACGATTCCCGGTCGGCTCCCCGGCCGCCTCGCCATGCTCCGGCTCGACACCGACTGGTATGAGTCCACCAAACACGAACTCGACCACATGTATCCGCTGCTCAACGTCGACGGCGTCCTCATCATTGACGATTACGGCCACTGGCAGGGCGCGAAGCTTGCGGTGGACGAATATTTCCGGCGGCATAACATCCGTTCCTACCTCCACCGGATTGACTACACCGGCCGGCTGATGATCAAAGAAAAATGAGAGGCGGACAATTTCTTCACTGGATCAGGTTCCATCTCGGTTTGGATCCTGCGGCGACGCAGACGACGGCGGCCGAGCGCGAGGCGATTGCGGCGCATGCCCGCGGCCGCCGGTGCGTCGTCGAGATTGGGGTCTTCGAGGGGGTCACCTCGCTCGTGCTGCGCGGAGCGATGGATCCGGCGGGAACCCTGCATTGTGTGGACCCGTTTTTTGTCGGCGTGTTCGGGTTTTCCTACGGGTTCTCGATCAGTCAGCGCGAGATCGCGAAATCCCGCAACGGATCGGTCCGGTTCCTCCATCAGTTCAGCCATGAGGCCGCCGACGGATGGAAGATGCCGGTGGACATGATCTTTTTTGATGGCGACCATACCGATGCTGGGGTGCGGCGCGACTGGGCCGACTGGTCGCCGCACATCGTGCCGGGAGGCATTGCGGCGTTTCACGACAGCGTCGCGCCGGGGGAAACATCCGGCCCGCCGGCGCTCGTCCGAGAGATCATCGCGACCGACGACCGGTTCGAGCTGGCCTGCCAGGTGGACAGCCTCTCGATCCTGCGAAGAACGTGACGATCGTCATTCCCACATTTGGGCGCGAGGAGATCCTGCTGGAGACGGTCGCGCAGGTTCTGGTGCTCACGCCGACGGAGCTGATTGTGGTGGACCAGACGCCCGAGCACGACGAGGCGACGCGCACCCGGCTGGCCGCATGGGACCGTGAGGGGGCGATCCGGTGGATCCGCCTCGATGCGCCGTCCATCCCCTGCGCGATGAACACCGGGCTCGTCGAGGCGGGCGACGGGATTGTTCTTTTTCTCGATGACGACATCATCCCCTGTCCGGAGCTGCTTGACGCGCACCGGCGGGCGCATGAGGCGCACCCGGATGCCGACGCGGTCGTCGGACAGATCCTCCAGCCGGGAGAGGTGCCGGTGCCGGTCGGCGAGGACTTTCACTTTTTTTCAGACAGCCCGCAGTGGATCTCCGCCGCGATGGCCGGGAACATGTCGGTCAAGCGCGCGCGGGCGGTTGCGGTCGGAGGGTTCGATGAGAACTTCGTCGGCGCGGCCTACATGTTCGAGACCGAGTTTGCCCGCCGCCTCGCGCGCTCCGGCGGGAAGATCTTTTTCGAGCCATCCGCCTCGATCCGCCACCTGCGGGCGAGCCGCGGGGGCACCCGCTTCCACGGCACCCACTTTCGCACGGTGACGCCCGCGCATTCGAGCGGCGCCTACTACAACATGTTCCTGGAATCCGGGATCCCCGGCTCGGTGGCGCGCGTCGTCCGGCGCCTCGCCTCGAGCGTGGCGACCCGTCACCACATGAGGAACCCATGGTGGATCCCGGCCACGCTCGTCGCGGAGATCCGCGGGCTGGCGCAGGCGCTGGCACTCTACCGCAAAGGTCCAAGGCTGCTGGGAGCGCGGGCATCTTGCCCGCTTTCCGAAGAAGCGGGAGGGAGGCCCACGGTCCGGTGAGCCGCCGGGTCTGCACTTCTCGTAAATGCTCCCGCTTGCTGCGCGGGGAAAACTTTCTCAATGCGAACCTGCGCGAAACACGATACAGAGAGGGCATGAGCAAGGAACGCTTCGTGGAACGGCAGCGCGATGCGCGCCAAAGTGCAGCCCGGCTGGCAGAGGCGGTTTCCCAACCGCCCGGCGACATCGTTCGCGACGCGACCATCCAGAGGTTCGAGTTCACTTTTGAGGCCGTATGGAAGGCACTCAAGCTCTACCTTGAGCACCAAGGTCACGAATGTGGGGGCCCCCGACCGACGCTCAAAAAAGCATTTGTCGAGAACCTGATTCCGGATGCCGAGGAGGCTGACGTCTGGCTGCGGATGCTTGATGATCGCAACCTGACCAGCCACGCCTACGACGAGGAACTCGCTTCAGGCATCCACCGCAACATCGTCGCCGATTACGCCGCCTTCCTCTCGGAAATGGCACGCAGAATCGAAGTCCTCGAATGGGACTGAAACCATGAACCTCCCCGCCATGCGAGACCGTGACATCGCCGCCCTCCGCCGAACATTTCGGCGATTCCCCTGCGTGCGCGAGGTCCGGGTGTTTGGCTCCCGGGCAACCGGCCATGCGCGGCGGACTTCTGACATTGATCTCGCGATTTCGGCACCGGAGGCCACTCCCACAACATGGATGGAGCTGACGGCAGCTATTGAGGAAGCTCCAATAATCCACGAGTTTGACATCGTTCGCACCGAGCGCGCGAACAACCCCGCCCTGCTGGAAAAAATCCTTCGCCAAGGGGTGCGCATTTACCCCGAGGGTTCTTAGAAAAATGCCGCTTCTTCCCCAAGAGCACACCCCATGATTTTTGCGCTTCTTCTTCTTGTCGGCGGGTCAATCGTCTGTCTGACCGACTGGCGGCGCGGGGTTTATGTGGTCGTTTTGGCCGGGTTTTTGCAGGATCCGATCCGGAAGCTCGTTGAGGGCGAGCCGGTCGCGTTCACGCTGATTGCGCCCGCGCTGTTCGGCGTGTGCTTTATCTCGGCGATGCTGGCCGGGGAGGATTTGGGCTTCAAGGAATTGAACCGCTTCAGTCCGGTCCTCTACCTGCCGGCCGTTCTCTTTGTCGGCTGGGTGTCGCTCTCGGTGCTCATGGCCTATGTGAACACCCACAGCTTCCTGTTGGCCGGCATCGGGGCGATGGCGTATCTGGCACCGATCCCGGGGCTCATGATCGGCTATCGGTTTGCGAAGAACCCGCGGGACGTGCTGCAGTTGCTCGCCTTCTACATTGCGGTCGCCGTGGTCTTTGGGGTCAGCCTTTATCTGGAGGCCGGGGGCGTCACATGGCGGACACTCGGGTGTGTTGGCGAGGGGTTTGTGTTTTACCCCGAGAGCGGCGGGATCACGATCCTGCGCAGCGGGCTTTATCGGTCGCCCGAGGTCGCCGGATGGCATTCCGCCAGCGCGATCTGCTTCCTCGTGATCATCGGGCTTGCGAGAAAACCGGACTTCAAATTTCACCTGGCGACGGGAATTGTCGTCGGGGTGATCCTGCCGGCGCTCGTGCTGACCGGGCGCAGGAAATTCCTCGTCGAGATCGCGATGTTCATGGGGTTTTCTGCGGCGCTGGTCACGTATTTCAAGTCCGGGTCGAGCCGTCTGGCGTCGGTTTTTATTGCAGGCGGGATCATTTCGGCGGTTTTTTTCTTTTATATCACGTCGAGCGAATTGCCCGGCCAGTGGAACGAATACATTGATCGAAGTGCGACCGCTTCGTCGGATTCCGGCGAGCGGTTCAAGCACATGACGGTGGACATGTTTGAATACGTGATCGCGCAGAACGGATTTTTCGGATCGGGCGCGGGGACGGGCAGTCAGGGGGCGCAGCACTTCGGGGGAGGCTCGGTGCTCGTTGGGGCGGCGGCCGAAGGCGGGCTCGGGAAGGTGCTCGCCGAGCTCGGCGTGCCGGGGCTGATCCTGCTCGCGTGGATCATGACCGCAGCCGTGCGATACATCTGGAAAGCGGCGGACAGGGTTCGCTGCGACGAGAATGTTGCGGCCCTTTCCTATGGGATCCTCGCGTTCCTCGCGGCGAACGCGATGGTCTTCACGACCGCCCACCAGATCTTCGGCGACGTGAACATCCTCACGATCCTTGGCCTGCTGCTTGGGGTGCTCCTGCGCGGACCGTATTTTTTGAGGTCCCACACGACGGTTGCGCCCAAATTGAAACGGCGGATCGGCCGCCGGTTCGCGGAGCGCACGGCATGAAGCTCGCGGTCATCGCGTCGCACCCGGTTCAATATCAGGCGCCGCTCTTTCGCGAGCTGGCCGGGCGGGCGGACGTCATGGTTTTCTACGCGTATCTTCCCGGGGCAAACACCCAGGGCGAGGGGTTCGGGGTGGACTTCCAGTGGGATGTCCCGCTCCTCGACGGGTATCCGCACGCGGTCGTCGCGCAGGGGGCGGCGGATCGAACGTCCTCGACGCTGCCGGCGGCGTTTCTTGGGTTCCGCCGCGGGCTCAGCGCGTTCCGTCCTGATGCGATTTTTTGCACCGGGTGGCACCATCCGACGATGTTTGCAGGGATCGCGGCGGCGGTCGCCAGCGGTCGCCCGCGCCTGCTGCGCTGCGAGGCGAACCTGCTGCGGCCGCGCTCGGCGGGCGCGCGGATTTTTCATCGTGCGATGCTCTCGCTCTACCATGCGGTGCTGCCGATCGGGGCGGCCAACCGGAGGTATTTCAGCGCGTTTGGAGTTCGCGACGACCGGATGTTTGACTCTCCGTATTTCATCGAGAACGCGCGGTTCGCGGAGACGAGCGCTGGCGCAGACCGGGCGGCACTCCGCTCGCGATGGGGGATCCCCGCCGACGCATTTTGCTTTTTGTTTTCTGGCAAGCTCGTCGAAAAAAAGCATCCGGCAGCGGTGGTCGAGGCGATGGCAGGGCTTGCGGGCGCGCACCTTCTTGTCGCGGGTTCGGGCGAGCTTGAGGACAGGGTCCGTGCCGCCGCGCTCGCCCGTGGCGTCGGGTGTTCGTTTGCGGGATTCCTGAACCAGAGCGAAATCCCGCTCGCCTACGCCGCCGCCGATTGCCTTGTCCTCCCGTCGGATGCGGGCGAGACATGGGGGCTCGTCGTCAACGAGGCGATGGCATGCGGGCTGCCCGCGATCGTCAGCGACCGAGTCGGCTGCCGGGAAGACCTCGTCGTCGAGGGCGAAACCGGGTTTTCATTTCCGTTTCGAAATGTCCCCGCCCTCGCGGAAAAATTGCGCGCGATCGCATCCGTCCCCGGGCTTGCAAGCCGGATGGGCGCGAGCGCGCGCATGCTGATCGCGCGCTACTCGGTCGGGAATGCGGCTGAGGGCGTCGTGAGTGCGATGGGCGCGGTTTGCGGGAGGGAGAACTAAATATCATGTGTGGAATCGCGGGATGGATCGGGCCCGTTGAACGGCGGGACGCTGTGCGCCGGATGCACGAGGCGATGCGCCATCGCGGGCCGGACGGCGACGGGCTTTGGTTTTCGGATGATGAAACAGTCGGGCTCGCGCACCGGCGGCTGGCGATCCTCGCGCCGGGTCCGCAGGCGGGGCAGCCGATGGCAAGCGGCGGACACCGGATTGTTTTTAACGGCGAGATTTACAACCACGCCGCGCTCCGCGCTGGGATGGAGCGCGACCGGCACGGGATGGAGGCCGACGAATCGCCCGCCGCTGGCCGTCGGCGTCCCCGCAGGCCGGTTCTGCTCATGGCTCCAACCTTCGGAAACGAGCGCGGAGGTATTCAGGAATTCACCCGCGAAATCGTGCGGGCACTGAAGGCGGGCGACGGGCTCGCAAATGTCGTCGCGCTTTCCTACAACGGGACCCCGCCCGACGAAAACGGATTCGCGGAGTGGACGGATTGCGGGACATCCACACTGCGAGGTGCGACGTTCTTTTTTCAGGCGCTCCGGCTCTGCATCAAATGGCGTCCGCGCGTGATTCTCAGCACGTTTCCGGGGTTCGCTCCGGTCGGGGTGGCGTGCGCGAAATTTTTCGGCATCCCATTTGCGACCGTCGCGCACGGGATCGAGGTCTGGAAGCGGATGTCCGCAGAAAAGCGCACGACGCTCTGCGTTGCGGACCGCGTGCTGGCGGTCAGCAACTTCACGGCGGAAAGGCTCATCCAGGTCAATGGCGTCCCCCCGGACCGGATCCGCATATTCCCGAACACCGTGGATTCCGACAAATTCTTCCCCGGTCCGAAGCCGGGCGGGCTGGCGAAAAGTTTGGGGATTCCAGCGGGCGTGCCCGTGCTCCTGACCGTTGCGCGACTTGATGTCGGCGAGTGCTACAAGGGGGTCGAGCGGGTGTGGGACGCGATGTTAACTCGTGCGGAGGGACCGCTGGCCGCGGCCGTGCATGTCGTCGCGGGCAGCGGGAGCGATCTCGAGCGGCTTCGCGCGGAAGCTCTCCGCCGCGGTCTCGGCGACCGGGTCCGATTTTCCGGGCCGGTCTCGGGCGCGGAGCTTGCAGCCCTTTACCGGCTTGCCGATGCGTTCGTGATGCCGAGCACAAAGGAGGGGTTTGGGATCGTATTCCTTGAGGCGATGGCGAGCGGGATTCCCGTCGTCGCCGCCGACGCGGGCGGCTCGCCGGATGCCCTGCTCGACGGCAAGCTCGGCTGGCTCGCCGATCCCGACTCGGTGGAATCGCTCGCGGACAGCATCGAGGACGCGCTCGCCGGCGATCCGGCCGACCCTCGCCGGAATCCGGAATTTTTGCGGTCGTCGGTGGTTTCTCACTTCGGCAGGGATTCGTTCCGCGCAAGGCTGGAGGCCGAACTCAGGGAGTTGGCCGGATGAATGTCCTTCACGTCATCCCCTCGATCGGACCGCTGCGCGGGGGTCCGAGCGTCGCCGTCGGCGCGATGTGCCGCGCGCTTGCCGACGAAGGCGTCGCCTGCGACATCGCCTGCACGAACGACAACGGGGTCGGCATGCTGGATGTTCCCACCGGGGCATGGGTCGAGCACGAGGGCGTGCGCACGCGCTTCTTCCCGCGAAAGTTCCCGCAGTGGCCGCCGGTCAGGGAATTCCAGATCGGCGCGGGCTTCGGTGCCTGGCTGTCCGCCAGCGCGCGCGGCTACGACATCATCCATGTCCACGCGCTGTTCTCGCACATGCCGTCCACCGCGATGTCGTTCGCACGCCGGCATCGGATCCCGTATGTCCTGCGTCCGCTCGGCATCCTTGAAGAATACTCGTTGCGG
Source organism: Chthoniobacter flavus (assembly GCA_020718585.1). Lineage (GTDB taxonomy): Bacteria > Verrucomicrobiota > Verrucomicrobiia > Chthoniobacterales > Terrimicrobiaceae > QYQL01. The sequence continues at coordinate 12,179 of DYRS01000005.1, read as the reverse complement.
CGCGCAGCATGGAAAAAGCGCGCGTTCCTCGCGCTCTTCGATGCCGCAAACATCCGGGGTGCCGCGGCAATCCACCTGACCTCCCGCCGCGAGGAAGCAGTCTCGAACATCCCCGGCCGCGCGTCAAAATGGATCGTCCCGCTCGGGGTCGGTATCCCCGACCGCACGTCCGCCTGCGCGGGCACTCCGCCGCAGATCGTTTTCCTCTCCCGCTGGCATGAAAAAAAGCGCATCGAAACTCTCGTCGAGGCGCTCGCAAAAATCCGTGATCTCGACTGGAACTTCGTCCTCGCCGGATCCGGCGACCCCGCCCTGACCTCCCGCATCCACGCGCTCGTCGGAAATCTCGGGCTCGAAAACAGGATTTCCTTCCCGGGATTCGTCGCCGGCGACACAAAATGGAGGCTCCTCGAATCCTCCGACATGTTCGTCCTGCCGAGCGCGTCGGAAAATTTTGGGATTGCTGCGGCCGAGGCGCTTGCGTGCGGGCTTCCGTGCGTCGTGACCCGCCACGTCGCGCTGTCCGACGAAATCGAATCCGCCGATGCCGGCTGGATCTCCGGCGACCCGGTCGCCTCGCTCGCCGATTCCCTGCGCGCGGCACTCGCCGACCCGGCCGAGCGCGCCCGGCGCGGAATGAATGCCGCCCGGCTCGCCCGCGAATCATTTTCCTGGAAATCCTGCGCCGTGCGGCTCACCTCCCGCTACAGCGAACTTTTGTCCGCCCCGCCGATCCCGTCGATCCCGTCTTGACATCATGATGCCCCGGCCAATCCTCGACGGACGGGGGAGTGCTGAATCCCCCCGGCGCAAGATGAACTTCCACGCAACAACCAGCCCCTCGACGTCGGTCGGCTCCCCGTCAGCCGGCGCGTGGCCGACCGCCGCTGTCGCCGCCGCGGCATGGCTCTGGCTCGCGGCTGCTTGCTCGACCGAATGGTCCGGGAACCCGGATTACGCGCACGGATGGATCGTCCTCCCGCTCGCAGTTTATTTTTTGTGGAAGCGTCTCTGCGGGATCTCGCCGGGTCGGGAAAATTCCGGAGTCCGGCTGCTCGCATGGTCGGTGCTGTTTGCGGGGGCGGTGCTGGTGCTGCCACTCGAGCTTGGACGACTGGCACCGCTTTACTGGCGGGTCTTCCCGTGGGGGATCTTCGGGGTGGTTTCGACCGCGACGCTGGCCTGCGCGTATCTTGCCGGTGGCAGGCCGTTCGTGCTCGGCGCGATTTTTCCGCTGGTTTTCCTGGCATCTGGGATTCCGTGGCCGAACGCATTCGAGCAGCCGCTGACAATCCGCTTCATGCACGGGGTCTCGTCGTTCCTTGCCGGCGTGCTCCCGCTGGCCGGCATCCCTGCCCAGCGCGAGGGCACGACAATCGTCCTCCTCAACTGCACGGTCGGAGTCGAGGAGGCGTGCAGCGGAGTCCGCTCGCTCCAGTCCGCCGTGATGATCGCGCTCGCTTCCGGCGAATTTTTTCACGTCCGCCCGCGCAACCGCCTTGTCCTCCTCGTCGCCGGATTCTGCCTTGCCGTCGCCTCGAATGCCGCTCGCACGTTCGCGCTCACGCTGGCGGGCATCGCCGGCGGCAACCCGGCAATGGAAAAAATCCATGACGCGGCCGGGATTGCCGCGCTGTTGTTCCTTGCGGTCGGGCTCTTCGTGCTCGGCTGGTGGATGCGCCGCCCGATCCCCCCGGCGACGTCCGCAGGCTCGCCGCACCTGGTCCGCTTCGCGCCGTCCGCCGCCGTCCTAGCGCTCGGCCTCGCGGGGTTTTTCGGAGCGTCCGCATGGTATGTGCTCAACGAATCCCGCGACCCCGCCCGCAAGGACGAACCTCTCCTCTCGGTGGCCGCGTCGGCAGGCGTCAGCGAGTCGCCGATCCCGCCGGTCCTCCAGCGCGGGCTTGCGCCGGATTCCGGCTCGTTCGCACGGCTCGCCCTCCCCGATGGATCCGCCGCAAACGGGTTTCACTTTTTCTGGAAGGGTTCAAAAAACAACGCGGAGCAGCTCTACCACCGGCCGGATTCCTGCATGCCCGAGGGCGGATGGAACTTTATCGGCCCGGAGACCAAGGCCGCTGGCACGATTGACGGACTCCCGGTCGAGTGGAACGTCCTCCCCTACGAAAAGGGCGGCCGCCATGCGCTCCTCCTGTGGGCTTCGTGGGTGGACGCCCGCCAGATCCCTTTCTCTGTGAATGCCGGCTCCGCAGTCCAGCGCAACAACCTCTGGCGGCTGATCGCCGACGGACGCCGCAGGTTCTCCTACGAGTCCGCCGCCGTGCTCGTCCCGTATTCCGGCACCCCGCCGGTCGAAGCCGCCGTCCGCGCAGCCGACACCATGTTTTCCCATCCATGAAATCCGGCCCCATCACCCCGATGATCCTCACATGGAATGAGGAGGACAACATCGCGCGCTGCCTCGAACGCCTCGATTGGGCGGATGATATTGTCGTCGTGGACAGCTTCAGCACCGACCGGACGCGCGAAATTTGTTCGGAATTTCCACACGTCCGGATCGTGCAGAACGAGTTCGTCTCGCTTGCTGAGCAGGCAAATTTCGGGCTTTCCCAAATCGGGACGCCCTGGGTGCTCTCGATTGACGCCGATTACATTCTGCCGACCGACTTCGTGGCCTCGCTCGAAGAGTTTGATTCGACCGACCTCTCCGCCGCCTACGCGCGCTTCACCTACTGCATTTTCGGAACGCCGCTGCGAGGCACGCTCTACCCGCCAAGACTCGTGCTGCACCGCACGCAGGACGTCCGCTACGAGCAGGACGGGCATGCCCACCGGGTGGTCATCGGCGGGGAGACCGGGATCCTCCCGATGAAGATTGACCACGACGATCGGAAGCCGATCGCCAGGTGGTTTGCGTCCCAGGCGGTCTATGCGCGGCAGGAGGCCGAGAAGCTTGCCGCCTCCGATCCCCGCAGGCTTTCAAGGCAGGATCGCCTCCGGGCGAAGGCATGGATTGCGCCCTGGCTGGTCGTCGTCTGGTGCTTGCTCGTCCGCCGCTGCGCGCTCGACGGGCGCGCCGGGCTTTACTACACGTTCCAGCGGATGCTCGCCGAAACGATGCTCGCCGTCTGCCTGCTCGATGCCCGCTTGCGAAAGGGTCGGCGATGAGGCTCGACGGCTACCGGTCCGGACTCGACCGCGGCGCGCCGCGCTGGAAGGAGGCACTTTGGATCCTCGCGAAAATTCCGTTTTTCCTTTTTCCCGTGCCGCTCCCGAGCAGCCTGCGCGCTGCCCTCCTCCGCGCGTTCGGTGCCCGCATCGGCCAGGGGGTCGTGATTCGTCCCGGTGTGGACATCTCGTTTCCCTGGCGGCTCGCGGCCGGCGATCATGTCTGGCTCGGCGAGCGCTCGCGCCTGCTCACGCTCGCGCCGATCTCCATCGGCTCGCACGTCTGCGTCTCGCAGGAGGCGTTCCTCTGCACCGGCTCGCACGACTTCCGAAGCCCGGGATTCGATCTCGTCGTGCGCCCGATTTCCATCGCCGACGGATCTTGGATCGCGGCCCGCGCGTTTGTGGGTCCGGGTGTCTCGGTTGCGGCCGGGGCGGTCGTCGCAGCCGGAGCGGTCGTCGTCCACGATGTCGCGCCGGGCACTGTCGTCGGCGGGAACCCCGCTCGCATCATCAAACGCCCGGCCCGGTGAATCCCCGCCCGCGCATTTTATTTTTCCAGCGGTCGGTGCCGCCCGACCACTCGGCGGCGGGGGCGCTGCTGTTCGATCTGGCGGGGGCACTCGCCGCGAGCGGCTGGGAGGTTTGGATCGCGGGAACGCGCACGGATCCCGCTGCGGCCGAACGCGAGGATCTCGACGGCGTGCGGTTCGTCCGATCCCAGGCGCCGCGCATTTCAAAGGCATCCCTCGCGTCGCGCGCGCTCGCGCTCCCGGGGACATGGCTCGCGATGCTCCGCGCGGTCCGCGCCTGCCCGCAGCCGGACATCCTGGTCACGATGACCGATCCCCCGCTCTCCGTCTGCGCGGGTGCGCTGCTCGCGCGCCGCGCGAAATGCCCGCACGTCCACTGGAGCCAGGATCTCTACCCGCAGGTCGCCGCCGCTGCGGGCGTGCTCAACCCGCGCGGCGCCGCCTGCCGCGCGATGGAATACCTCGCCACCGCCTGCCTCCGCGACTGCGCCGCCGTGATCGCCGTGGGAAGGTGCATGCAGGAGTGCCTGGCCCGCGCCGGTGTCGCCTCGACACTCATCACAAACTGGTCGCGCATCGCACCGCTCGACACGCCGCCCCCGGCGGATGGCTTCCGCATCCTCTATTCCGGCAACCTCGGCCGCGCGCACGATTTCGAGGGCCTCCGCTCGGCCGCCGCGCTCACCGGCTCGCACGCCGGCGGGGTGACCTGGACGGTTTGCGGCGACGGCCCGCAATCGGCGTCAATCGGGGAGGGGATCGAACGGATCCCTCCGGTCACATGGGACCAGTTCCCCGCGCTCCTCGCCTCCGCCCACGCGCACCTGATCACGCTCCGCTCGGAGTTCGACGGACTCGTCGTCCCCAGCAAACTCTACGATGCCGCCGCCAGCGGACGACCGATCATTTTTGCCGGACCGAAGGCTTCCGAATGCGCGCGGGCGATCGAGGAAAATGCCATCGGGCTCGTCGTCCCCGACCGCGACGGACCCGCGCTCGCAAAGGCCGCCGCCACGCTGGCTGCCGACCCCGCCCGATACAAAACCCTCTGCGCAGCGGCCAGGGAATTTGGAGCAAAAAGCCGCATCAACCCGACCGCATTCGATTCCGTGCTCCGCCTTTTTCCATGAAAATATAACGAAATTCGATAGACAGAACCAAAATGTTCTCCGCCATTCGGGCATTGGCGGACACGTCGACCGGTGGTAGCTTGGGGGGGTGATGCAATCGCCTCCGATCACGAAATACCGTCCGTTTCCGCCCGTTGACCTGCCAGGCAGGCAGTGGCCGGGACGGGTGCTCGAGCGCGCGCCGATCTGGTGCAGCGTGGACCTGCGCGATGGCAACCAGGCACTCGCCCAGCCGATGAGCGTCGAGGAAAAACTCGAGTATTTTGACATGCTCGTGCGGATCGGGTTCCGCGAGATCGAGATCGGGTTCCCGTCGGCCTCGCAGACGGAATTTGATTTTTGCCGCCGTCTGATCACCGACCGCCTGATCCCGGAGGGCGTGGCGATCCAGGTCCTCTGCCAGTGCAGGGAGGACTTGATCGCGCGGTCGCTCGATGCGCTCGAAGGGGCGCAGAACATCATTTTCCACCTCTACAACTCGACGTCTCCCAAGCAGCGGGAATTCGTGTTCCGCGCGACGCGCGACGAGGTCGTAAAGATCGCCACTGGCGCGGTCGGGTTCCTGAAGCAGGCGGTCCGCCCGCTCGCCGACGCGAGCGCACGGGTCCGCCTCGAATACTCGCCGGAAAGCTTCACCAGCACCGAGCTCGATTTCGCCCTCGAGATCTGCGAGGCGGTCACCGATGTCTGGCAGCCGACGCCCGACAGCAAAATCATCCTCAACCTTCCGGCCACCGTGGAATACGCGACGCCGAACGTCCATGCCGACCAGATCGAGTGGATGTCCACCCGCTTGACCCGACGGGATCTGACGACGCTCTCGTTGCACACGCACAACGACCGGGGGACCGGCATCGCAGCAACCGAGCTTGCCCTCCTCGCGGGGGCGGACCGGGTCGAGGGGACGCTCTTCGGGCTGGGCGAGCGCACCGGCAACCTCGACATCGCCACCCTCGCGCTCAACCTCTACCTGCACGGGATCGCGCCCGGCCTCGACTTCGGAAATATCAACGCGATCCGCGAGGTTTACGAGCGCTGCACGCGGATGGAGATCCACCCGCGCCACCCGTATGCCGGCGACCTCGCGTTCACCGCGTTCAGCGGATCGCACCAGGACGCCATTAAAAAATCGTGGGAGCACCAGCGGCCGGGCAGGCCGTGGGACACGCTCTACATCCCGATCGACCCGGCGGATATTGGCCGAAGCTACAAGGCGATCATCCGGATCAACTCACAGTCGGGCAAGGGAGGGGTCGCCTACATCCTCGAAAAGGAATTCGGCTACCAGCTCCCGAGGCCGATGCAGCAGGAAATCGGCCGGATCATCAACGCGATCTCCGACGAAAAAGGCGACGAGCTGAGCCCGCAGGAAATCCACGACGTCTTCGTCAAAACCTACATCACCCGGGACACTCCGGTCGCCCTCGTCGAGTTCGCGACCGTCGAGCGCTCGAGCGCGGTCACCTGCGAGGCGAAGCTCTTCCACGCGGGTTCAGAACTCCACATCACCGGCACCGGCAACGGGCCGATCGACGCATTTGTCCAGGCGCTGCGCGACGCCGGATTCCCAGGGTTCGACGTTCTCAGCTACTCCGAGCACTCGCTCGGCGCGGGCGCCGGCGCCCGGGCGGTCAGCTACATGCAGATCAAAACCCCTTCGGGCAGGACATTCTTCGGGGTCGGCAGCAACACGAACATCGAGCTCGCATCGATCAAGGCGCTCATCAGCGCGCTCAACCGCGCGATGGAAGCTCGAACGGAAAGCGGGCCTGCGGCCTGAAGCTCAACCGTCACCAAAGCCGACAGGATGCCGAATCGTGAGAACCCCGGCTGAATTTCGCGGATTCAGATGATCCGCCGGACAAATGCCTCGCGGTCGAACGGCGCGAAGTCGTCCGGCTTTTCTCCGGTTCCGATGAACCGAGTCGGGATCCCGAGCTCGTGCTGGATTGCGACCGCTACCCCTCCCCTCCCGCTGCCGTCGAGCTTGGTGAGGATGATCCCGGTGAGCCCGACCGCACGGTGGAATTCCCTTGCCTGGACGAGCGCGTTCGATCCGGTGGTGGCATCAACAACGAGCCATTTTTCGTGGGGTGCGTCCGGGTCGTGTTTGGCGAGCGTGCGGGAGACTTTCGCAAGCTCCTGCATGAGGTTGTTCTTCGTGTGGAGGCGACCGGCCGTGTCGCAGACCAGGAATTCGATGTTCCGGCGGTTTGCGCTGGTCCACGCATCGTAGCAGAGCGCGGCCGAGTCGCCCTGATACTGGCTTTTGACGACCTCGACGCCGAGGCGGTCGCCCCAGGCACCGAGCTGCTCGATCGCGGCGGCGCGGAACGTGTCGGCCGCCACGAGGATGCACGAATGGCGGCGGGATTTCAGCCAGTGGGCGAGCTTGGCGGATGACGTCGTCTTGCCGGTGCCGTTCACGCCGACGACGAGAACCGCCTTCGGCTTCGAGGCCAGCGGGCGCAGCGGCGGGAGCGAGGCGGGGAGCACTGCGAGGATCTCCCCGCGCGCGACCTCGGCGGCGGTCTCGCCGGTGACCGCCCCGCCACGCCCGCGGAGCGACTCCATGATTTTCATCGCCATCGGAACCCCGAGGTCGGCCCGGATCAGTGCCTCCTCGAGCTCGTCCCAGTCCACCGGACGCGCGGAAAACTTTGCGACGAACGACTTGAGGAACCCGAGTGCCATGCGATCAGGGACGCGGGTGCGAGCGACGGATGCTGTCGAGCACGCCGTTCACAAATTTTCCGGACTCGGCAGTGCTGAATTTTTTGGCGATTTCGATCGCCTCGTTGATTGCGACGGCAGCCGGCACATCGTCGCTGAAAAGGACCTCGTGGCATCCGATGCGCAGGACATTTCGGTCCACCGCCGAGAGCCGCTCAAACTCGTAGTTTCGCGCCTGCCGGCGGATCGCCTCGTCAATCTCCGCGCGGTGGGCCGCCCAGCCGGCAAGAAGGGATTCACAAAACCGGCGGGCGCTCGGGCTCAGCCCGCGGAGTGCGTAAAACTCCGAAAGCCCGGCGTCGGAGTCGTCGCCATGGAGCTCGCGCTGGTAGAGATATTGGACCGCAGCTTCGCGGGCGTCGCGCCGAACTCCCATGGGATTATTTGATGTCGCGGAGCGCGCGCGCGGCCGATACCGCCGCGCGGGCTGCCTCGACGCCCCGGTTGTGCTCGCCCTCGAGGCACCGCTCGCGGGCCTGGTCCTCGTTTTCCACTAGCAGCACGCCGTGGATGACAGGAATCCTGTTGGCCAGCGAAATCTCCATGAGCGCGGTGGTCACAGCGTCCGCAACCAGCGACGCGTGCGCGGTCTCTCCCCGGATGAGCACGCCGATCGCAAGGATCGCTTGGTAGCGCTCGAGCGCGGCGACCGCCTGCACCATCAGCGGGATTTCATACGAGCCGGGAGCCGAGATGAGGGATACTGTCGCGCCCGGCTCAAGAAGGCGGAGCTCGCGGTGGGCGTTGTCCACCAGCGCCTGCGTGAACTTCTGGTTATACTGGCTCGCGACAATCGCGAACGAGAGCGTCGACTTCGGGGCGCGCCTCGGGCGTGTCGGGATAGATCGTGACATGGTGGGATTTTGCCCGTTTTGCGCCCCGTAGGCAATAACAACATCGCGACATAACAACATCGCGAGGGAGAATCCGGCGTTGCCAGAACCCGCCGGACGCGAGACAGTTTCGGCCATGAAAGCGTATATCACCGCCGACTTCCTTCTGCACTCCCCGACCGCCCGCGAGCTCTACCACGAGACCGCTAGGGAGCTTCCGATTTTCGACTACCACACCCACCTTCCGCCCGACCAGATCGCGGGCGACCACCGGTTTGCCGACCTCTTTGAAATCTGGCTCGCCGGCGATCATTACAAATGGCGGGCGATGCGCACAAACGGCGTGGCCGAGCGGTTCTGCACGGGGGATGCGACTGCGCGGGAGAAGTTCCAGGCCTGGGCGGCGACCGTCCCGGCGACCCTGCGCAACCCGCTCCACCACTGGACCCACCTCGAGTTGCTCCGGTATTTCGACATCGATGTTCTCCTCGACGAATCCACCGCCGACGAGGTTTGGGAGCGCGCGAACGAGCGGCTCGCATCGCCCGGGTATTCGGTGCGAGGCCTCCTCGAGCGCAGCAACGTGGCCGTGGTCTGCACGACCGACGATCCGACCGACTCGCTCGATCATCACCGGAAAATTCGCGACGACGGAACCCTCCGCACGAGGGTTTACCCGACGTTCCGCCCGGACAAGGCACTCGCAGTGGACCATCCGGAGCTCTTTGTTCCGTGGCTGGAAAAGCTGTGTGCGATTTCCGGAAACGGATGTTCGACGCTTCAGGATTTCCTCGACGCGCTTGAGGGTCGGCACGCGTTTTTCCATGAAAACGGATGCCGCCTTTCCGACCACGGCCTCAGCCACTGCTTCGGCGACGCATGCACGACCGGCGAGGCAGCCCGGATCTACGCCGCAGCGCGAGACGGCAAGGCGTCCACCGCCCCGGAGCAGGATGCGTTTGCGGGGTTCCTGATGGTGTTTTTCGGTCGCCTCGACGCGCGACGCGGGTGGGTCAAGCAGCTCCATCTCGGCGCGCAGCGGAACAATAATTCCCGACTGTTTCGCGCGCTCGGGCCGGACACCGGGTTCGACTCGATCGGCGACTGGGGGCAGGCCGGGCCGCTCGCCCGCTACCTCGACGCGCTCGACGGAACGAACGAGCTTCCGAAGACGATCCTCTACAATCTCAACCCCTCCGACAACTACGCGATGGCCGCGATGGCGGGAAATTTTCAGGATGGCACGGTTGCGGGGAAGATCCAGTTCGGCAGCGGATGGTGGTTCCTCGATCAGAAGGAGGGGATGGAGCGGCAGATCAACGCGCTTTCGAACCTCGGTCTGCTCTCGCGGTTTGTCGGAATGCTCACCGACTCGCGCAGCTTCCTCTCCTACCCGCGCCACGAATACTTCCGCCGGATCCTCTGCAACCTCATCGGCGGCGAGGCCGATCGGGGGGAGCTCCCGTGCGATATCGGAATGCTTTCCGGCCTCGTCCGCAGCGTCTGCTTCGACAATGCCGCCGGGTATTTCGGGCTGTCGTTTCGCTGAACTTCAAAAAGCCGGAAGTCAGGCATTCGTTCCTGCCTCTATCCCATGGAGTGACCTTCCGACAGCTTGGCCGACTGGATGCCTGTCCCGGTTTACTCTCCGTTCTTTTTGACGAACGTATCCTGTGCGACGTGCAGGCCGACGAGGCGGGCGATCTGAACGACGAGAAGGATTTGGCCGACGACCGCGACGATGACCGCGGCGCTGCGGGCAATGGCATTCCCGGGCAGAACGTCCCCGTAGCCGACGGTTGTGAGCGTGACGAAGCTGAAGTAGATGAGCCACCCCGGGTCGTGGATGAACAATACCTGCTGTTCGGCGGAGTTTGTCTGCCAGTTGCTGACGAGGAAGCTGCCAGGTAGGAGGTCTTCGATGAGCACGAAAACGAAGCCGGAGAGCACGCCAAAGAGGAGGTAGATGCAGACCGCGCCGCACAGGATGTCTCCGGTGATGTCTGCGGCACGAAAGACGCTCCGCACGACGACCCCGATCATGTAGGAAAGAAAGATGATCTGGCCGACGACCTGGGCGAGCACGAGCGCATGGTGCGAGATGAGGCCGCCGAACGTGAGGAGGACGATGATCAGCCCGCCCGCGAGCATGTGGGTCGCATGGTGGCGGGCGCGCTTCCAAAGCGCGAACATGGACGCGCAAATCACGACCATGCTCAGCGGTGCGAGTGCCGAAATCCCATGAAATCCGGGATGCACTTTCGTAAGTAGCGACACGCAGGGCGAAAACCCGATCATCAAAAATAGCGCCCCAAGCAGAACTCCGAACGGATGCCGCCCAACCGCATTCCAAAACCCGTCGCGCCTCGCGTGTGTCATGCCGCAGGATCATGCCGGAACCGGCCGGGATTGAAAAGCTGATTGCGTGCGGGCCGGGATTGCGGGAGATTTTCGATTCCCATGCCGCCAGATTCCCATCGCCCGCCGTGCCGCCCGGACGCCTGCCGCCCGGCGGATATTTCCTCGACCGGCTTTGCAGCGATTGATTTTGAGAGCGCGGGGTCGGCTCCCGGACGCACCGACGAACCGGTGCAGATCGCCGTCGCCCACCTCGACGGGCCGAACATCCGCCGGATGCTCAGCTCGTATGTCCGCCCGAAAGTCCCGGTCACATGGGCGGCAAAAAAAGTCCACGGCATCGGCGACGAAACCGTGCGCGCCGCGCCGCGCCTGCTCGACATCTGGCCGGATGTCCGCGCCGCGATGCAGGGCCGGTGGATCGTCGCGCACGGGGCGTCCACCGAAAAACGATTCCTGAGGATCTTTCCGTTTCATGCGTTCGGTCCGTGGGTGGACACGCTGGTTCTCGCGCGGGCGGTTTACCCCGGGCTGACCTCGCACTCGCTCGGCGACACAATCCGCTCGCTTGGGCTCGACGTGCAGCCGGAGATCTCGGCTCCGGGGTTCCGCTGGCACGATGCGGAGTCCGACGCTGTCGCCTCGCTCGTCCTGCTCCGACACTTCACCGACGTCTGCGGCCTCGGCGGCAGCCCGCCCGAAACCCTCCTCGTTCCAGACCTCGCCGCCTACTTTGCGGCACGCGGGAAATTCCATTCGACCGCCCGGCGGATCTCGGCCAGAATCCCCGAATCATGACGTTTCAAGCCCGCATAGACCACGACCTCAAATCCGCAATGCTCGCACGCGAGACCCTCAAGCTCGGAGTGCTCCGGATGCTCAAAGCCGCACTCATGAACTCAGCCATCGAGAAACACGGCGCGGGTGGCTCGCTCGACGACGCCGACGCGATGGCGATCGTCCGCAAGGAAATCAAAAAACGCCGCGACTCGATCGAGGGGTTCGAAAAGGGCGGGCGCATGGAGATGGCGGAAAACGAGCGCGCGGAGATCGGCTTCCTGGAGGTTTACCTGCCGCAGGCACTCCCGGTCGACGAGATTGCGGCGATCGTGCGCGACGCGATCGCCGAATCCGGTGCCACCTCGCGTAAGCAAATGGGCGATGTCATGAAGCTCGTGAATGCCAAAGTCGCCGGACGCGCGGAGGGTCGTACAGTCAGTGCCGAGGTGCAAAAGCAGCTCGGCGCGTGATTCGGCTTTCGCGGGCTTCAATCCGAGGGTGACTGTTTTTCCGGAGACTTTTCTCGTCCATCTCCATGCACCGGGCGGCTGCGGCAAGACGCTCCCCTGGCTCAAGGACTCAAAGCTTCCGATCCGCGAAGCCAGGGAGCGATAGCGGGATTGGAGGCGCCGGATTTCCTGTGAAGTCAGAAGCGGATTTTTCACGGTTTTTTGAAGTTTATC
>DYRS01000234.1 GCA_020718585.1 Chthoniobacter flavus | reverse complement strand
GCTAGCCCACCAAACTTGCGCTCCTGCCAGGCGAGCTGGCAGGGGGCGGGGAAAGTGGTGCGGTGCGACCTAGCCCGGATTTCTCATCACCCGGCTAGCGCGAGGCCCCCAGATTTGTCATAACGTGTTTTTGCGAAAACCAGTTACGACAAATCATGGAGGTTTCCTCGTGCAAACACAGTGTAACGAATCACGGATCGAATTTCACGGGCTCGGCGAGCGGGTGCTGACCGCCGGTTTTGACGGAGGCAATATTGTCAGCGACGGTGGCGTGCCGCTGCTCGCCGAGGTCGATCGGATGTTTCGCGTATTAGAGCGGTACGCGGCCTGTTTTACCGATCATCGCGATCCAGAACGGAGCGAACATTCCGTGCTCGATCTGGTCAGGCAAAGGATTTATGGACTCTGCTTGGGGTACGAAGATTTGAATGACCACGATCGGCTGCGGGCCGATGCGTTGATCGCCGCCTGCGTGGGCAAGCAAGATCCAGACGGCCAGCAGCGACGCCGAGCGGCCGACCGAGGCATGCCCCTGGCCGGCAAAAGTACGCTCGATCGGGTCGAGTTGTCCAAGGCCGGAGCCGATCCCGATTCGCTCTATTGCAAAATCGTCGCCGATCTGGGCGCCCTGGCGGACTTGCTGGTCGATGTGTTTCTCGACGTGCATAACCAGCCGCCCGGCGAAATCACACTGGACATCGACCCGACCAATCTGGAATTGTTCGGCGATCAACTGGGCCGCCATTTTCAGAAACATTACGACGGCTATTGTTATCTGCCGCAGTACGTGTTTTGCGGCGAGTTTCTGCTGGCCGCCCAGTTGCGGCCGGGCGACGTGGGTGCCATGTCCGGCGCGATGGGGTTGTTGCAAAAGATTGTGACGCGAATTCGTCAGCGGTGGCCGAACGTGCGGATCAGCATTCGCGGTGATGGGCATTTCAGCGACGACCGGTTGATGAGTTGGTGTGAAGCGACGCCCGGGCTGGAGTTCCTTGTCGGGATGCCGAGCAACGCGCGGCTGCTGAAAGAAGTGCAAGAGGCCCAGCGTCAAATGGCCGCGGAGTTTGCCGCAGCGAAGCAGTCGGATGAAGGCAGTGGCCCGCAACAGGAGCCGCCGCGGACGTTCGTGGAGATTGCCTATCGCACGCTTGACAGTTGGAGCCAGGAACGGCGGGTGGTGGCGAAAGTGGAGCATTTGCCGGGAAAAACGGGAGATTCGGTGAGTGCCCTGGCGGTGGCCCATGCCGAAACGAGTGCGGTGAAAGCGGAGCAGCGTTTGGCGGAGGCGCGATCCGCGGCGGCCACCGCAACGGCCACTGCCGACGCCCAACAGCGGCGTGCCCAACGGCTGGCAGGCCTGGCGGACACGATGACCGCCGCGGCTCGTCGCGATCACAGCGAACGTGCGAAATCTCTGCGGGCCACTGCCAAGTCGACTCGGAAGCAGGCCCAACGGGCGGCGGTGTTGGCTGGCCAAGAGCGGCGTGCGGCGGCGACGGCCGAGCGACGTGTGGAGACCTTGCAAGCGCAAGCGGCCGCGGCCCGCACGGAGGCGGATTGGTTGTCGGAGCAAGCGCGTTGGGAAGGGAAGTCGAATGTGCGGTTCGTGGTGCTGTCGCGCACCGCGGAGGAACTCGACGGGCGCACGGCTTACGAGGACGGTTACTGTCCGCGGGGCGACGCGGAGAATCGGATCAAGGAGCAGAAGTATTTGTTCGCGGGCAGTTTGCCGTGCGAGGCGATGCGGGCGAACCAAATCCGTCTGTACCAATGTTCGTTCGCGTACGTGTTGTGCATGCTGCTTCGTCGTTTTGGTCTGGCGGGGACGGAACTGTCGCAAGCTCAATGCCCGACGATCCGCACGCGTCTGTTCAAGATTGGCGCGCTGATCAAGGTGACCACCCGCCGGGTGTGGGCTCATTTTTCGAGCAGTTACCCTTACCGTGAGTTGTTCGGTGAAGTGTTGGGCAACCTCCGCCGAGCCGCCGAGGAGTTTGCCAGGGGCGTGTCCGGGGAGCCGGCTCGGCCTGTTGCCGGTGTCGCTCCGGGCCGCCTAGCGGTTACGTGACCGTGCGGACTTGAGACGCGGGAGAAGAAACGGAGAAAATCGATGCGACGGCGAGCCCGTTGGGATCGGGGTACGCGCCGGCGGCCGCAAACCGGCCGTTCCGGCGTCTGAAACGGTGCGAAACGCCGTTTCCACGTGGCGAGACGCACCAACGCGGCCCCCACTTCAGCATGGGTAGCGACTACGAACACCGCCACAACGAAAAAAAGGCCGCTCCGCGGTGATCGCCCACCACATCTTCAGATGTGATGAGAAAGGCGGGCTAAGGCTCGCGCTCCCCTCGCTGGCGCTTCGGGCTACCGTGAACTCGCCGGCCAACGCGTTGACCAGCCCGCCGACGATGGGCTGCGGCGCGCCCAGCACGCCGGGGCTGCTTTCCTTCGCCCACCCGGCAGGCATGTTCTGCGCCCCGCCGATGGTCACGGGTGCAGCCATGGTGGGATGGATCAGCCTGG
>DYRS01000064.1 GCA_020718585.1 Chthoniobacter flavus | reverse complement strand
TAAAACTCCGCCAACAATCACTGCAAAAGGAGGATTTGAAGGCATTGCGGAGGGGGAGGTTTCTCGGAGGGGAGGAATTTCTTGAACGACTGGAGGGGGTTGTGAAGGGAGCCCTTGGGGAGAAGAAGAGGGAGAGCTTTGACGGAGAGGCAGTGAGTCGGCATGACGAGATGGAGGCCGAGAGACTGCTGCAGGCTGGAATGAGAGCGCTTGGGGTGGCGGGGATCAAGGAGGTGAAAAGGCTGAGAAAGAATGACAAACGCAAACAGGCACTTGTGTGGTTGGTGAAAAGCCGTACGGTTGTCGGGCATGAATGGATTCTTGAGCGATTGGAGATGGGGCACCGTAGCAATGTCACTCGCGCGTTGGCTGGATTTCGAAATGGGGGAGACAGGGCAACAAGAGCACTCAAAGCAAAAATGATCAAATGCTCGGACTGGTTCCCCTATATGACCCCCTATACACGTATACTTGCTGTCAACACGGGGATCTGACGCTTTTCCTGCCCTCCCCTTTCCGGTTTGGCTGCGGTTCCGTTTCGTGGTAGTGGTTCGGGCATGAGCTCGAAATATTTGATTGCGGGGTCGGACGAGGCGGCCGTGAAGAAGGCGGCGGTCGCGCTGGCGGAAAAGATTGCGCCTGGGGCGGACGCATTCGGGCTCGAGGTGATTGACGGCGGGGTGGACACGGTGGACGCGGCGGTTTCGAAGATCCACGACACGACGCAGGCGTTGCAGACGATGCCATTTCTTGGTGGCTCGAAGTTGATCTGGCTGAAGAGCGCGACCTTTCTGAGCAATACGGTCACGGGAAATTCCGAGTCCACCCTCTCCTCGCTCGAGGGGCTGTGCGAAATTCTGAAGCACCCTCTGCCCGACGGCGTGAGCTTCCTGCTCAGCGCCATCGAGCCCTACAAGGTGCGCACCGGATACAAGACGCTCGCGAAGCTTTGCAAGACGACCCTGCACGACAAGCCGACGATGGGATTTGGAGCGGGCGAGGAGGAGATCGTCACATGGGCGGCCACAAAGGTCCGCGCCCGCGGGCTCAAAATCTCGCACGAGGCGGTCGAAGTCCTCGCAGCGCGGGTTGGGCTGGACTCCGGCCAGCTCGAGAACGAGCTCGACAAGCTGGAGACCGCGTTTGGGGTCGGGCATCCGATCGAGGCGCGCGACGTGCGCTCGCTTGTCCCTGCGACGCGGGAGAGCGGGATCTTCGACATCGGAAATGCGATCGCGGCCCGAGATCTCGGGCTCGCGCTCGAGACGCTTTCCCAGCTTTTGCGGCAGCGCGAATCCGGGATCGGCATCCTTCTCGCCTCGATCGTCCCGACGGTCAGAAACCTCCTGCTCGTCAAGGAGCTTCTCGCACGCCACCGGCTGCAGCCGCCATCCCAGCCGCAGTTTTTCGGCTCGATGCTCAACCGCCTCCCGCCCGAGGATATCGAGCACCTGCCCAGAAAAAAGGATGGAACCCTCAACGCCTACCCGCTCGGGCTCGCGGCACGAAATTCCGTCCACTACACCGCGGCCGAGCTGTTTCGGGCGTTCCAAGGCTGCGCCGACGCGAACCTCCAACTGGTATCCAGCCAGACCTCCGAGGAGGTCGTCCTCACCCGGCTGCTCACCGGCTTCATGTTCCGAACGGCTCCCGCAAAGAGCTGAAGCACCTCCGGCTACCGAATGCCTCGTCACCCATGCCGGTACCGGTACGCCGAGCTTTTCCCTTCCGATCCTCTTCTCTTCGAGAACTCCCATTTCGCAGAGATCCTTCAGATGCCGGGAGGCAGCATGGCACTGGGCGATTCCCGTCTGCGTGAGATTTTGAATCCGACAATACGGCTGCTCAAAAAGTAGATCGACCAATTTCCTGCTGTAAATCTTCGGCAGCGAGCGGCGCACATGCTCCACCGTCTGAAGCGAGAGCGCGCCAAGGTCGTCCACAACGTCCTGCACTTCGATCTCCAGGCACCTGGCCGGCTCCCGGAGGGCCAGCATGAATGGGATCCCGACTGGGGGAACCTCCTGCTGGAAGTGCCCGAGATGCGCCCCGGAAATTGAAGTCCTGCGTTGCATTCAAGGCCGCCGGGATTTAGTTTTGTCTTATGATACCGATGGTCCGGGCAGTTCCAAAAGGACGCCAAATTTTGAAGGCTTTCTTACGGCGCCTGGGGCTTATCCTAGCGAGCGCGTCGCACCCGGGTGCGGTATATTTGGAACACCCGCCTCAAAGCGTCTTCGAGGGGATCCTTCTGCAACGGTTTCCCGACCTCGACGGGCTTTCGTTCATCCAGGTGGGAGCGAACGACGGTCAGAGGTTCGACCCTCTTCACCCGTTTCTGCGGAAGCATCGGTGGAGGGGAGTTCTGGTCGAACCCGTGCCTCAGAATTTTCGGGCGCTCGAAAAAACCTACGACGGCTGTCCGAGGCTTGTCCTTTTGCAGGCACTCGTGGACGAGTCGAGCGGGACGAGGACGATGTATTACGTGAGGGAGGGAACCCCCGGGCCGGATTGGATCCACGGGCTCGCCACTCTCAGTAGGAAGGGCTTGCTCGAATCCCTCCGCCTGGTCGGCCTTGACGAGCGAGTTGTCGCCAGCGAGGAGCTCCCGGCGGTGGTGTGGGCAGATGTCTGGTGCCACCTGCCCAGCGCACGATGTGACGTGCTTGCGCTGGACACCGAAGGGCACGACCTCGTCCTCCTGCGGGCGGTCGACCTCGCTTCCCGTCGGCCGACGGTCGTGCATTTCGAGCATCAGCATTTTTCAAAATCCGAACGCCTCGAAGTTTACGGCGAGCTCATGGATCTCGGCTACGAGATTGCCACGGATGAAAACGACACGACCGCTTGGCGCCGACCCAGCCCGGCGGGAACCTCGTAGCACTGATGCTGCGCGTCCTTTTCCTTTCCCCTTCCGCCTCGGCGCGCGGCGGTTTCGAATCCGTGCTCCGCAACCTCTGCCGGGGGCTGCCGGACTTCGGATGGGAGGCTGTCATCGGGTTGGCGCGCGGCGGGGCATTCCACGACCCGGCGCGCTTCCTCGACGGGGGGCCGCCGCTGAACGCGGTCGCGCTCGACGGGACGCGCGGGACGTTTCTCGCGCGCCGAAGGGCGATTGAAAATGCCGTCCGCACCCTCGCTCCCGACGTCGTCGTGGGGGCGAGGCTGTTTGACGCGATCCCCGCCATGAACTCGCTCCGCGCGGGCAGGCTCCGCACGCCGTTCGTCGAGATGGTCGGAAGCTGGGATCCGGATTTGTTTTCCGACCTCCGCAGGTATCGGGACATCGTGGATTTCTGCGTGGTGGACAGCCGGCTGCCCGAGCTCGCGATCTCCGGCTTGTGCGGGATTCCGCCCGAGCGCGTGCGGCGGATCCCGACCGGCATCGCGCGGCAGGAATCGCCCGGGCGCGTTCCGGGCGGCCCGACGCTCCGGATTTGCCATGTCGGCCGCCTCGACGACTCGGACAAGCGCGCGTGCGACATTGTGCCATTCGTCCGGGAACTGGACCGTCGCGGTGTGGATTTCACGCTCACCGTGGCGGGGGACGGACGCGACCGCGCGGGCATCGAATCCCAACTCTGCGACGAGGTCGCCGTCGGCCGGGTCGTGTTCCTCGGCTGGCTCTCCGCGCCCGATCTCCACGCGCTTTTTCCCAGCCAGGATGTCCTCGTGCAGTTCAGCCCATCGGAAGGTCTGACGATTTCTCCACGCGAGGGCATGGCGCACGGGGTTGTCCCGGTGCTCAGCGAGTTCATCGGATTTTTTACTGAAGGGCTCTTTCGTCCGGAGTTCAACGCGCTGAGTTTTCCGGTCGGCCGGATCGAGGACGCCTGCGATTGCATCGAGCGGCTCCAACACGATCGCAGCCTGCTCGCCCGGCTTTCGGAAAATGCCCGCACCTCCCAGAGCGGCGCGCTCATCGCGCCGGACGACATCCGCGCATGGGCCGGATTCCTCGACGAGGCGGCCAACACGCGGTCGGCCGGACCCGCCGCCGGCGTGACATTTCCCGATGACTCGGGCAGGCTCGACCGGCTGCCCGGGATCGCTCGGAATATGCTCAGGAAATTCTCCCGGCATTCTCACTCGGAGCCCGGCGGCGAGTGGCCGCATGCCAGCGGGTGGACGACAGAACCTGAGCGCCGGGAATTTGAAATGTTTGCATTGGAACAGGAAAAATTATGTGCGGGATCGCGGGGTATTTGAATTTTGACGGTTCGCCGGCTTTCGACGACGTGCTGCGGCGGATGGCCGCGCGCATCGCGCACCGAGGTCCGGACGGCTGCGGGACGCTTGTCTGCGGGCCGGCAGGCATCGCGCACCGCCGACTCTCGATCATTGATATCGAGGGCGGTGCCCAGCCGATGGGCAACGAGGACGGCTCGGTGCAGGTCGTCTTCAACGGCGAGATCTACAACCACGCGGAGCTTCGAGCCGAGCTCTCCGGCCACCGGTTCGCGACCCGCTGCGATACCGAGGTCATCGTCCACGCCTACGAGGAATGGGGGGCGGATTGCGTCGCGCGGTTCCGCGGGATGTTTGCGTTTGCGATCCTCGACCTTCGCGACCGATCGCTTTTTCTCGCCCGCGACCGCGTCGGGATCAAGCCGCTCGTCTATTTCCGCGACGGGCGCCGGTTCGCGTTTGCTTCCGAGCTCGGCGCCATCGGCGCGCTCGATGACCCGCCGCGTGAAATCCTGCCCGAGGCGGTCGGGATGTTTTTCCGGCACGCGTGCATCCCGGCTCCGCACACGATCTTCCGCCACGTCTTCAAGCTCCCGCCCGCCCACTCGCTACGCGTGCCATTCGACGGCGGAGAAACTTCGCCCCGTCGCTACTGGCGGCCCGGGTTCGAGCCGGAGGAAAACGTGCGCGAGGAGGAATGGATCGAGCGCCTCTCCGCCGCCCTGACCGAATCCGTCCGCTCGCACCTGATGTCGGATGTTCCGTTCGGGGCGTTCCTCTCCGGCGGCGTCGATTCCAGCGCGGTCGTCGCACTCATGGCCCGCGAGATGTCGTCGCCGGTCAAAACGTTTTCAATCGGCTTCGAGAGCCAGGACTTCTCCGAACTCCCGTTCGCCCGGCAGGTCGCGGAAAAATTTGGGACCGACCACCGCGAGGAGATCGTGCGTCCGGATGCGCTGGCCGTGCTGCCGGAGATCGTGAGCCGGCATGGCGAGCCGTTTGGCGACAGCTCGGCGATCCCGACCCACTATGTTGCGAAGCTTGCGGGCGGGCAGGTGAAGATGGCGCTTTCCGGCGACGGCGGCGACGAGGTCTTCGCCGGCTACCCATGGTATGCCGGCGTCGTCGGCGCATTCGGCGGAGCATCCGGGTTTCTCCGCCAGCACATCGGCTTCGCCATCGGTGACAAGGCCGACCCGATCGTCACTTGGCAGGAAGCCCAGGCGGTCTTCGACCGATCTGCCCTCGCCGCCCTGCTCGGCCCGGAATTTCTGCCTCCGCCCCCGACCACCCGCCGGCTTCCCGCCGACCTCTGCAGCCGCCTCCAGGCGTGCGACATATCCGGCTACCTCCCGAACGACATCCTCGCCAAAGTGGATATCGCCACGATGTCGTTCGGACTCGAAGCCCGCGTCCCGCTCCTCGACCACCACATCATCGAACTCTGCGGCCGGATCCCGTCCCGCTTCAAACTCCGCAAAACCCAAGGCGGATTCGATCAAAAACACCTCCTCAAACGCGTCTTCGAACCGCTCCTCGGCAAAGAATTTCTCAACCGCAAAAAGCAGGGCTTCTCGGTCCCCCTCCGCGACTGGTTCGCTCCCGGCTCGCGCGACGGCATCGCCGACCGCATCCGCTCGTCCCGCATCGGCGACTTCTGCCGAACGCCCGAAATTGACCGCCTCCTCTCCTCCCCCGGCAACGTCAGCACCAAGCTCTGGCTCCTCCTCGTCTTCTCGGAATGGCTCGACCAATTCCCACTTGCGCCAACCACTATTTCAAATACTGTGAAGCCATGAAAAATATCACAGTATCTGTGGACGGTGACCTGTATCATCAGGCGCGGGTTTATGCCGCTCAGAAAAAAACTTCCGTCTCAGCGCTCGTCAAACAGTTCCTTGCAGCCGTTGTCCGGGAAGAATCCGATTTTGAGCGCTTGAAACGCGAGGAGAACGAGCTCCGTTCGCGCATCGCATCCGAAGGGATTACTTTCAGCGCATCCGACCGCTTGTCGCGCACCGAGCTCCACGAACGTCATGCGCTTCGTTGATACCAACATCCTACTCTACAGCATCAGCACCGATCCCCGCGAGGCTACCAAAGCCGACATAGCGCGGAAAATCCTTCTCTCGGAGGATCTCAGCCTCTCCGTCCAAGTTCTTCAGGAGTTCTTCGTGCAGGCGACACGGTCATCAAAGCCCGCCCGCCTCGCGCACCGCGATGCCGCTTCATTTGTCGCCAAGTGGCTCCGGTTTCCAGTCCAAGAGATAACCGTTTCAATTATGCAGGCGGCTTTTGCGTCGCGGGAACGCTGGCAAACTTCTTACTGGGATGCGGCGATTATCGAGGCCGCACGAGCCTGCGGCTGCCGCCAAGTTCTCTCCGAAGATCTGAATGACGGCCAAGACTACGGCGGGGTCGAGGTGGTTAATCCCTTTGGCTCCTGCAAACCGGCCCGATGATTACCGTTGCCGTCTGCACGTTTAACCGCGCGGCCAGCCTGCGGAGAACTCTGGCGAGCATCGCCGCGTGCCGTGTGCCAGCAGGGCTCACCTGGGAACTGCTGGTCGTGGACAATACCTCGACCGATGGCACGCGCGGGATCGTCCGCGAATGGGAATCCACCCTGCCCCTCCGCTACCTCTTCGAGCCGGCCCAGGGGCTCTCCCACGCCCGCAACCGCGCGGCCGCCGAGTCGGCGGCCAGCTCGCTGCTCGTCTTCACCGACGATGACGTGCGCGTGGAGACGGACTGGATCGCGGCCTATGCCAGTGCGGCGGATGCCCGCCCGGAGGCGGATTTTTTCGGCGGCCGCGTGAAGTCGCTCTTTGAAGGCGGCCGCCCGGCCTGGCTCGCCGATCAAAATATGGACCTCCTGGACGGGCTTTTTGTGAATTTCGATCCCGGTGCGGCATCGCGCGAAATCCTGCCGGGCGACGTCCTGCCGGTCGGTGCCAGCATGGGATTCCGCCCCGCCTGCTTTGCCGACGGCAACCTTTTTCGCACCGACCTCGGAGTTTGCGGGCGCGACAAAGGCCGCGGCGAGGATACCGAGTTCATGGAGCGGCTTCTCAAAGCCGGACGGCGAGGATACTACATCGCCGGCGCGCTGAGCCACCATGAGGTCGCGCCCGAACGTCTCACGTTTCGCTACGCCTTCCGCTACGGCATCGCCTGCGGCAGGGGAGTGGACGGATCCCGGCTGCGCGCCGTGCTCTACCTGCTCCGCGGGCTCCGCCAGCTCGGCATCGGCCGCGGCGACCGAGCCCGCCAGTGCGCGATCCGTGCGGGCATGGAGCTGCCTCAAAAAGCTCGCAACTGTTCAGGTCCTTTGACCTAACCCCACTTCGCGAACTGAAGGGATCGGATGGCTGCGGAGCCGCTATTTTGCGATATCCTCCAGAGTGAGGATGCGCTCTGCGGCCTCCTCGGGCTGGCGGCGAACCAGCAGCAGCACTTGCTCCCGACGACGGCTCAACTCGCACATAGCGCCTCCCGAAAGTCTGTTTGCAGCGGGTAAAGCCACACCGCTTTGGGAGCAGCCTGCGGGATCATCGTTTTGTTTTGCCGGGTGCGCCCGGTGGTCACTCCCACCATGCGCCAGTTGGCCGCGCGGTAGCAGGTGCCCGCAAAGCGACTCGTGTCCACGAAGGTTTCCAAATACTGCATGTTTTCCCCGACCGTGCCGCGATGGCCCAGATCGTGATGCCGCCCGAGCAAACGAGAAAACTCCGCCTGCTTGCCCGCGTGCCTTTTCCGGCTGATCTCCTCAATGCCAAGCGGCAGTACCGGATCAGTTGGTGGATTTATCGCTGGAGGCGTCGCAACTGCGCGCCAAAAATGGCGCCACTCAAGCTTGAAGGCTGCCGGAGAAAACGGTTCTCAAGATTGACCTATGTCAATAAAATTGCGGAGAAAGCGGAAGAACTCACGCGGAGGCGCGGGGGGGGGCGATCTGAGGAAATGAGGAATTATGAAATCCCGCGCGGAGCGCGGCACTCGCCGCCGTGGCGGCCAATTCAAGGAAGAGGATTTTTCTGCAAAGGAACGCAGAGTGGTAAAAAATTTCTACTGACGAGGCAAAAATCAAGTCTTTGCAACGCGGCGGAATCGCGCATTCTTGAGTCCATGCCATCCGGCGCACATAAACCGAGCCCCCGCCTCTGCCCCCCCGCGTTTCCCCGCGCGGTCGGCGTCGTCGGCACGGGAAGCTACGTCCCCGAGCGCGTGCTCGCAAACGCCGATCTCGAGGCACTTGTCGAGACCTCGGACAAATGGATCTTCGAGCGCACCGGCATCCGCGAGCGAAGGATCGCGAAGGACGATGAATTCACAAGCCATCTCGCCGCCGCAGCCGCGCGCCGCGCGCTCGAAAGCGCGGGGATCGCAGCCACCGAGGTGGACCTCATCATCGTCGCGACCGTGACCCCCGACACTCTCGTCCCGGCGACCGCCTGCCGGGTCCAGTCGCTCATCGGCGCGACGAACGCAAACGCCTTCGACATCAGCGCTGCCTGCACCGGGTTTCTTTACGCGATGCAGGTCGCCCGCCAGTTTATCGCCAATCGGATCTGCGGGACCGCCCTCGTCATCGGAGCCGACAAGCTCAGCTCGCTGGTGGACTGGACCGACCGCAATACCTGCGTGCTCTTCGGCGACGGCGCGGGCGCGGTCGTCCTTCGCCCGACCGAGCACGGCGGCGGCATCCTCGCCTCGTTCATGCAGAGCAACGGCAACCTCGCCGAGATCCTTCAGGTCCCCGGCGGTGGGTCCGCGATCCCGATCACCGCCGCAAACGCGGACCAAAACCTGCGCACCCTCCGCATGAACGGACGCGAGACGTTCAAGCACGCGGTCACCGCCATGGTCCACGCATGTTTCACCGCGCTCGACACCGCCGGACTCAAACCCGGCGATATCGCCTGCGTCATCCCCCACCAAGCCAACGTCCGGATCATCGAGGCGATCGCCGACCGGCTCGACGTCCCACTCGAAAAGTTTTTTGTCAATCTCTCGCGCGTCGGGAACACGTCGGCCGCCTCGATCGGCATCGCGCTCGACGAGGCGAACCGCGCCGCACGCATCCGCCGCGGTGACCGACTCCTCTTCGTCGCCTTCGGCGGCGGCCTCACCTACGCGGCCACCGTGCTCGAATGGTGATCGCCTCGGGCGGTCGGGTGCTGCGGAACTCGGCGACAGAGTGCCGTAGCTACAACACCGAAGGCTCCGCTCTCAAAAATCCATCGGCGGGGGTGGCGGCAGCGCGACCGCCGGTTTGTCGAGCGGCGAGTCGAGCGGGCTGACGCTTTCGGCCTTGCGCACCTCGGGCTCTGCGGGCGGAACCGGGGCCTGGGGCAGCGCCTCCGGCAGGGGCTGGCTTGGATCCGCCGCCTGCGCGTCTTTTTCCTCCTTGCCGACCGGGATCGCCTTTGCGACGGGGATCGATCCGTCGTCGAGGGTCTCCATGCCGGGGTGGACCGATTGGTAAACGTCGTTGAACCCGAGGAGTGTGGGCGCGGAGACGGCGACCGGGCGGATCGTTGCGAGGTCCACGGCGGCGGCGGCGCGCGGCCACTCGGCGGCGTCATATTGCTTCGCGTAGTTTCTCACCCCGCCGCCGTGGATGTCGCAGCGCATCTTCGGTGCCTGGGCGGCGGTGGCGAATTCGGTGCGTGCGAGCGAGAGCGTCGAGGTGATCGCGCCCGAGGCGTCCTGGGTCTCGATCTTGCAGCGAGGGGTGGCCAGAAGCCCAGACGTCCGGCAAATCTCGACCTCCTGCAAATCGTCCGGCTTCGCGACCGTTGCCGGCGGAAATTCCTTCGCAGCCACCGCCATGATCTTTGCCCAGACCGGCATCGCAATGTCCTTGCCAAACGCACCGCGGAAGATTTTTGTCGGCTTGTCGAACCCGATCCAGACCCCGCACGTGACCTCGCTTGTGTATCCGAAAAAATACGTGTCGGTAAAGTTGTAGGCGGTCCCGGATTTTCCGGCGGCCGGGAATTCCGGGTTTGCGACCGCACCGGTTCGCAGGAATTCCGCGAGTCCGGAATGGACTTGGAACGCGGCGGCCGGGGAGATTGCCTGGACGGTTTTTCGAGGCACCTCGTAGATGAGGTTGCCGTCGGAGTCGAGGATCCGGCGGATGATGTGGATCTCGGCCGCGCGCTTCCCGCCGCTGGGGAACGCTGTGAACGCGAGGGTCATCTCATCGAGCGTGACCTCGCTGCTGCCGAGGAAGCTGTTTGCGAAATCGCGGATCGGCGATGCGATCCCGAGCGATGCCGCCGTCTTTCTGAGCGCGTCGAGACCGGCACGCATCCCGACCCGCACGGTCGCCGCATTTTTCCCCTTCACGAGCGCCTCGATTACCGGCATCGGGCCCTCGTATTCGTTGTCCGGCCGCTCGACCCCCCACTCGCCAAGGATGCCGGTCTCGCCGCCGACCATCACATACCGGTTGTCGAGGCAGGCGTCCTGGACGATCTCGCCGGGAAACATCCCTGACTCAAACGCGGCGGCGAATACGATCGGCGTGAACGCGGTGCCGACCGGTCGGGTCCCCTGGACCGCGCGGTTGTATTCGCTGTGCTTGAAATCCCGGCCGCCCACGATCGCCAGGACGCCGCCGGTCCGGTTTTCGAGCGCGAGCGCGGCACCCTGAAGGTATTTTGGCTCGGGCATTTTCACCGACATGTTCCCCCGGTTGATCTGGTCCTCGATGGATTTTGTCGCCGCGCGGAACTGCGCGAACGTCGGGTGCGAGTAGCCGGGCGTGGACTCGACCAGCTCGGTGCCCTCGCGCACCGCGCGGTCGGAGGCGCGCTGCATGTCCGAGTCGAGCGTCGTCTCGATCCGGTATCCCCCGTTCATCGCGCGGTCGAACCCGAGCGCCTTGATCGCCTGCTGCCGGATCAGCTCGACCGCGTAGGAGGTTTTGAACGGGTTCGTGCGGCGGACCGCATAAAGCCGCATCTCGGTCTGCTCGTTGAGCTGGTCGCGGGTGATAAACCCGAGGGCGCGCATCCGCCCGAGCACAAAGTTCCGCGCGGCCGTCGCGCCCTCGATGTTGTTCCACGGCGAGAGTGCCTGCGGGCTCTTGAGCAGCCCGGCCAGCGTCGCGCACTGCCCGATGTCGAGATCCTTCGCAGGCCGCCCGAAATACCCCCGCGCCGCCGCCTCCGCGCCGTAGAACCCGCTGCCAAAATACACGCGGTTCAGATAGAGCTCCATGATCTGGTCCTTCGTGAACTGCTTTTCGATCCGCCACGAAAGGAACATCTCGACGATCTTCCGCTGGTAGGTCCGCTCGCGAAGCTCGAACGAGTTCCTCGCAAGCTGCTGGGTCACCGTGCTCGCACCCTGGGAGATTTTTCCGCGCCGGTAGTTCGCGATCGCGGCGCGCGCGATCCCCATGTAATCCACCCCGTCGTGCTCGTAAAATTTGTTGTCCTCGGCCGCGACGACCGCCTTCACAAGCATCGGCGGCAGGCGGTCGTAGGGCACCGGCTGGCGGTTCTGGATGAACAGCTTCCCAAACTCGTTTCCCTTGCGGTCAAAAAGGACCGAGGCGGATTCCATCTCCCCGACCTTCGCGAGGTCGAATTCCTCCACCCGCTTCTCGTAATGGAACGAGAGCACCCCAAAGCCAACCCACGCCGCAAACGCGCCCAGCACCAGAAGCGCGAGGGGGATCCAGAACCGCTTGCGCACATAAAACGGCCGATGTCGGTCCGCCCGCTCCCAACTGTAGTATTTCTTGCCGATGGGTGGCTATTTGCCATGCCCCGAGGCTAGGCGCAATCGGGAAAAGCAAAAAACTCTCCAGTCAACCGCCGACGCCCAGCGGCGATCCAAGGCTGGTTTCTGTTGCAAATATTCCGCTCTGTGGGAAATTCCCACACGTGGAATGCATCACCAT
>DYRS01000063.1 GCA_020718585.1 Chthoniobacter flavus | reverse complement strand
TACCGGGGCTATTGTGGCAAACATCCATGATCTCACTTCGCAAGCCGCACAGCATCAGCTTGAGGTTTTGCGGCTGGAATTTTTTGGGCGAAAGCGTGACGGGAAGCCGCATTCCAAAGGAGCACGGGCCCTTGTTCGCCCGGTGGAACATGCGGGAGGAACGGCCAGCTTCCTTTTTCTACGGGATTTTTGACGATTGAAGAGGCCCCAAAATGCGGGACGATAAATTTATTTTCCACGATGCGGGGGGCGGGCGCTGGCTGCGGTTCAAGGTGCTGGCATGCCTTGGGACATTCCTTGGGGCCGGCGCGCTGGCATTGTTTCTTCAGGCGCTTTTTGTGGCGCCGAACGTCAACTCCCCGAAGCTGCTCAAGGATCTCAAATCTCAGGTCCGGGCGTCGGAGAACCTCACGCCGATCCCGGCTGGCAGCGGCAGCGACCGGGTTCTGTCCCGGTTGCTGGGCGGCGAGAAGCCCGCGCCGGAGCAAAAGCCGGCCCCCTCGCGCGACGGCGTGCGCGCGGCATTTTTTGTCGGTTGGGATGCGGCGTCCCTTCGGTCGCTCGACCGCCACCGGGCGCTCCTCACCCATGTGTGCCCGGCGTGGCTGACGTTCAGCGATTTGGAAGCCGGGCCGGTCGAAGATCCTGACGCGGCGATGGATTCCCTGCCGAATTCGCTGCGCGTCATGCCGGTCCTCTCGAACCTCGACGGCAGCCTGCGGGCACCCGAGGGGGTCGAGTTCCTGATGTCTGCCGGCGCGGAGGAAAAGCAGCGATTCATCGGGCGGCTTGCCGAAAAACTCGAAGGAGCGAACGCGGCGGGCGTCGTGCTCGATTGGGAGGAGGTGGATGCCGGCGCGGACAACGAGCTCAGCGGGCTTGTGGTCGAGATCGCCGACGGGCTGAAGGCGCGTGGGCTCGAGACATGGGTCTGCGTGACGATGGACGCTGGGTTTTCCGCGTGGGATTTCGAGCGCCTGTCGCCGCATGTCGCGCGCTTTGTCGCCCTGATGCACGACGAAAACGGCGAGGCCGATCCCGCCGGCCCGATTGCCTCGCAGGATTGGTTCGACGGCTGGGCCGAGGTGATCAGCCACTGCGGGCCACCGGAGCAGTGGATCGCATCGCTCGGAACCCACGGTTCGGATTGGGCCGGGGGCGACCCGCCCGGCGAGCAGATCTCGTTCGCCGACGCGATGAGCCGCGCCGGAAATGCCGGCTGCCGCCGCGTGCGCAGCGAGGCGCCGACATTCAACGGCAGCTTCTCGTATTTTCACGATGGAAAAACGCACGACGTCTGGTTCCTCGACGCCGCATCGTTCGCAAACCAATGGAACGCAGTCCGCGCCTACGGCTTCGGCGGGATCGCCGTCAACCGGCTCGGCCTCGAAGATCCCGGAATCTGGCCGGTCATCGGTTCCGGCGCCGATGCAAGGGCGGGCGATCTTCCGACCGCGATGCCGGGCGGGGACGCGATCACCTCCATCGGCGACGGCGAGGTCGTCAGCCTCGACCCGACGACCGGCGACGGGCACCGGTCGTTTTCGGCGGACGCCGACGGAAGGATCTCGTGCAACTACGCGGTGACCCCGGCGCACCCGACGCTTTTTCGGCTCGGCGGCGGGAGCCCGGACGCCGTCGCGATCACGTTTGACGACGGACCGGATCCCGACTGGACGCCCGCGATTTTGGACATCCTCAAGGCGCGCGGTGTGAAGGCCGCATTTTTTGTCGTTGGCCGCGAGGCCGAGCACTATCCGGAGATCGTCAGGAGAATTGTCGCCGAGGGCCACGAGATCGGCAACCACTCGTATACGCATGCGAACCTCGCCGAGCTGCCGGAGGCACTCGTCCGGCTCGAGCTCAACTCGAACCAGCGGCTCATCGAATCGCTGACCGGTCGCACGACTACGCTCTTCCGTCCGCCCTACAACGCGGATTCGCGGCCGACCAACCTCGACGAGCTTGCGCCGATCGCGATCGCCGAGTCGCTCGGCTACCTGACCGTGCTCGAAAATATCGACCCGAAGGACTGGGAGGAGCCGGAGCCGGCAGAGCTTCTGCTGCGGGTAAAGGCCGGGCGCGACAGCGGGAACATCATCCTGCTGCACGACGGCGGCGGCGACCGCTCATCCAGCGTGGCGGGACTGCCCGCGATCCTTGACTGGCTTGACGAGCGCGGCGACCGGGTGGTTTCGATCGGCGGGCTGCTCGGTGTGGACGAGAGAAAAATCATGCCGCCGGTCGTGGCCGAGGGGATGCACGGGATCGCCAGCGGGATCGGATTCCAATTTTTGCACTTCGCCCAGGAATCCCTGCACGCGTTCCTCGTGCTGGGCACGTTCCTCGTGCTCGCGCGCACGCTCCTCGTCGTGATCCTCGCGCACATCCACCGCCCGCCGACACCTTCCGTAATCCGCCCGCGCCCGGCGGTCTCGGTCCTGATCCCCGCATTCAACGAGGAAAAGGTGATCGAAAAAACCGTGCGGTCGCTCCTCGCGTCCGACTACGACGGGCCGATGGAAATCGTCGTGGTGGACGACGGCTCGTCGGACGGCACGGCCGCCGTGGTCCGGGCGGTCGGTGATCCGAGGGTCCGGCTTGTCCGCCAAGCGAATGTCGGCAAGGCGCACGCGCTCCAGAACGGCACCGACCGTACGACGTCCGACATCCTGGTTTTTGTGGATGCCGACACGCAGTTTGAGAAGGACGCGATCCGGCAGTTGGTGGACACATTTTCCGACGCGCGGATCGGCGCGGTCTCCGGGCATGCGCGGGTCGGAAACCTGAAGACGTTCCTCGCACGCTGCCAGGATCTCGAATACGTGAGCGGGTTCAACCTCGACCGCCGGGCCTACGCGGCATGGAACTGCATCACGGTTGTGCCCGGCGCGATCAGCGCGGTGCGCCGGACGGCGCTCGTCGCGGCCGGCGGGTTCTCACAGGATACGCTCGCCGAGGACACCGATCTCACGCTAGCGATCCACAAAGCCGGCTACCGGATCGAATACCAGCCGCGCGCGATCGCGCACACCGAGGCGCCAGAATCGTTCGCGACGCTCGCCCGCCAGAGGTTCCGCTGGGCGTATGGCACGATGCAGTGCGCGTGGAAGCACCGTGACATCGTCTTCAAGCCGCGCTTCAAGGCGCTCGGCTGGTTCAGCCTCCCGGGGATCTGGTTTTTTCAGGTGATCTTGGTCGCGTTCTCGCCGTTCATTGACCTGCTTTTCCTGCAGTCGCTGCTCCTCGGGCACACGGGCGACGTGCTGCCGTATTTTCTCGTCTTCCTCCTTTGCGACGTGCTTCTCGCGGCGGCGGCCGTGCGAATCGAGGGCCTGCCGCTCCGCGACGCGCTCCGGATCATCCCGCAGCGGTTCCTCTACCGCCCGCTTCTCAGCTACGTGATCTGGAAGTCCATCCTGCACGCTCTGCGCGGGGCGTGGGTCGGCTGGGGAAAGCTCCAGCGAACGGCCTCGGTCTCGCTGCCATGACCCGCCCGAGGCGCATCTGTGAAAACTGCAGACGACGCGGATCACAGGACCGTGGACGTCCCACCCGCTTCTTCGGAAAGCGGGCAGGATGCCCGCGATCCCGGCAGCTTGCACTTTTCGGAAATGCGCCTATCCGACTGCTCGCGCTCTGCCTCGCGCTCGCTGCCGCCTCAGCCGCCTCGTCGGCCGCCGACCCGTTTTCCGGCCTGCCGAAAAACGGCGTCATCTTCGGCGCGTATGAGGATTTCGGGGAGACCGAGGACGGCGTGACGCTCGAAGCGATCGAGCGGTTCGAGAAGTTGGTCGGGAAATCCCCCGCGATCGTGGCCTCGTCAAGCTACTGGGGCGAGCAGACGTTCCCCGCCGCGAACCTCGCGCTCGTCGCCCGGCACGGCGCGATCCCGCTGATCTTCTGGTCGCCATGGGACAAACCCTACGAACAGTCGAAAGGACCGGACCGGTTCGCACTCACGGAAATCCTCGCCGGAAAATGGGATGCGTATATTGACGCATGGGCGGATGGAGCGAAGGCATTTGGCAGGCCGTTTTTTGTCTCGTTCTGCAACGAGATGAACGGCGACTGGTTCCCGTGGTCCGGCTGGTTTTACGGCGCGGAGGCCGGCGGCAACGAGGTCTTCAAGCGCGCGTGGAGGCATGTCGTGGACCGGGTCCGATCCCGCGGCACGCACAACATCCTCTGGGTTTTTCACGTCAATGCCTACCCCGGAATCAACGACGAATGGAACGTCATGGCCGCGTATTATCCGGGGCCTGACTACGTGGACTGGCTCGGCCTGAGCGTGTATGGCAAGCAGTTCCGCAACTCCGGAAACTGGGCGGAATTCCGCCCCCTCCTCGAATGGCCCTACGAGGAGATTTCGGCGCTCGACCCCGCCAAGCCAGTCATGCTCGCGGAATTCGGCGTCGGGGACTTTCCGAAATCCGGCGACAAGGCGAAGTGGATCCGCGACGCGTTCCGGACGATCCCGGAATTCCCCCGGATCCGCGCGGCGGTCTTCTGGCACGAGCGCTGGCAAAATGAGGACGGCAGCTTCAGCAATCTCCGTGCAAACTCCTCCCCCGCCGCGCTTAGGGCGTTCCGCGATGGTGTCGGCAATCCCCGTTGGATCGGGCGCCCGCAGAAAATCGTGCCATGACTGGCTCGCCACCAGCTCGAGCGCGCCCCCGCCATTTAACATCCGATTGTTTGACCTTGAGAGTGCCTAAGGAAAAGGACCTCTGATCCGACTCCTAAAGTGTGCTGATCGCGGCGGTCAGCCGAAGCGGCCGGTGATGTAGTCCTCGGTTTGTTTTTTTGCGGGGTTCGAGAAGATTTTTTGGGTATCCGAGAACTCGATGAGTTTCCCGAGGTAGAAGAACCCGGTTTTATCCGAGCATCGGGTCGCCTGTTGCATGTTGTGGGTGACGATGACGATGGTGAATTCTTTTTTGAGCTCGTGGATGAGTTCCTCGACCTTGACGGTGGCGATCGGGTCGAGCGCCGAGCACGGTTCGTCCATGAGGAGGATTTCCGGGCGGTTGGCGATTGCGCGGGCGATGCAGAGGCGCTGCATCTGGCCGCCCGACATGCTGAGCGCGCTTTCGTGGAGCCGGTCCTTCGCCTCGTCCCAGAGCGCGGCGCCCTTGAGACTGCGCTCGACCGTCTCGTCGAGCACCGCCCGGCTGTTCTGGCCGGCAACGCGGAGCGGATAGACGATGTTCTCGTAGATCGATTTCGGGAACGGGTTGGATTTTTGGAAGACCATGCCGATCCGCTTGCGCAGCGAGATGACCTCGATGTGCGGGTCGTAGATGCTCTGTCCGTTCACAAAAATATCGCCCTCGCTTCGGGTGTCCTCGATGAGGTCGTTCATCCGGTTGAGGTTCCGCAGGAGGGTGGATTTCCCGCATCCCGAGGGCCCGATGAACGCGGTGACCTCGCGCTCGGGGATGTCCATGCGGATGTCGAAAAGTGCCTGCTTGGAGCCGTAGTGAAAGCTGAAATCCTGAATTTTGATGTAGTCGGGTTTTCCCGGTGCTGGCTCGTTCATGTCGGTTTAGAATGCTCCGGTGGAATATTTCTTGCGAAGGCGTTCGCGGATGAGGATGGCGGTGAGGTTGAGGAGGACGACCAGGATGATGAGGAGGAGGGTCGTCGCGAAGACCATCGGCTTCGCGGCCTCGGAATCCGGGGACTGGAATCCGAGGTCGTAGATATGGAACCCGAGGTGCATGAATTTTCTTTCGAGGTGGAGGAACGGGAATTCGCCGTCGATCGGGAGGCTGGGCGCGAGCTTGACGACGCCGACGAGCATGAGCGGGGCGACCTCGCCGGCTCCGCGCGCCATCGCGAGCACGAGACCGGTGAGGATGCCTGGCAGCGAGGCGGGGAGGACGATCCGCTGGATTGTCTGCCATTTTGAGGCGCCGCATGCGAGCGAGCCTTCCTTCATCCCGCGCGGCACGGCGGCGACCGCCTCCTCGGTGGCGACGATGACGACCGGCACGGTCATGAGCGCGAGCGTGAGCGCGGCCCAAAGGATCCCGCCGGTGCCGAACGTCGGGGTCGGCAGGTAGTCGCTGAAGAGAAGCTGGTCCACCGAGCCGCCGACAAAATAGACAAAGAACCCGAGGCCGAAGACGCCGAAGACAATCGAGGGAACGCCCGCGAGGTTGTTGACCGCGATGCGGACGGCTCGGACGAAAAACCCCTGCTTCGCGTATTCGCGCAGGTAGATCGCCGCGATCACTCCGAACGGCATCACCGCGATGCTCATGAGCATCGTCATCACAAACGTCCCAAAAATCGCCGGAAAGACCCCGCCCTCGGTGTTCGCCTCGCGCGGATCTTGGGAGAGAAAACTCCAGATATTGTGCAGGAAGAGGCCGGCTTTTTGGAAGAACCCGAGCCGGTTTGCCTGATAGTAGCCGATGATGTCGCCGGCCGCCAGCGAGCGTTCTTTTCCGTTTGGGACCTTGTAGGTGAGCGTGGCCGATTGCTGGACGGCGCGGAGCGCACGGGCCTCGGCGGCGAGTTTGTTGTAGCGTTCGTCGAGCGCGGCGATCTCGATTTTCGATTCCTCCGACCCGCGGCCTTTGAGCTTGAGGTTGTTGAGCGAGGCGTTGATCCGCCCGATGTCGCGCTTTTCGATCGTGCCGATCTCGTTCCTCCGCCGGCTCGCCTCGGCGACGAATTCCGCAAGTGCGTCCGCAAACCCGGGGTCGGAGGCGGCAACCGTCCGGCCGTCTGCGAGGGTGATCCGCTCCGGGAACCCAAAAGCGATCCCGTATTCCATCCGCTCGATGACATAAATATCCTTCGGCTCTTCGATCTTCTCGACGTCCGCCCCGTCAACAAACGCGAAGTTGACTCCGTAGGCATCCTTGTTGCCGACGAAAAGCTGGTATTCCGTCTGGTCGGCCTGGCGGTGCCCGTCGGCATCGAGCACCGGCGCGCGCTTGCTGCGCTGCTGGACGAGCGTGCCGGTGAGCGTGTTGCCGCCGCCGGGGACCGGGTTTTTTGCGCCCGGCTTGAGCGTGACCTCGAGCACCGGGGAAGGCCAGAAGACCGGGATGCCATGCGAGACGATGACGCCGAGCAGACCGACGACCATGAGCATGCCGAGCGCGAGCCCCATCGCGCTGAGCCAGACGAGCGGCTCGCCGTGGGCGGCGTGCGTGCGCGTGAGCGAATCGTCGTGGTGGGCGGAGGACATCGGCTAGACGGTTTTATATTTTTCGCGCAGGTGCTGGCGGAGGATTTCGGCCAGCGTGTTGATCGCGAACGTGAGCAGGAAGAGGAGGAGGGCACCGAGGAAGAGCGTGCGGTAAAGCGTGCTCGCGTGCGGGGCCTCGGGGAGCTCGACCGCGATGTTTGCCGAGAGCGTGCGCATGCCCGAGAAGATATTCCACTCCATGATCGGCGTGTTGCCGGTCGCCATGACAACGATCATCGTCTCGCCGACCGCGCGCCCGAGCCCGATCATGAGCCCCGAAAAAATCCCGGCCGAAGCGGTTGGCACGACGATCCGCATCGCGGTCTGCCAGCGGCTGGCGCCGCAGGCCATCGAGGCGGTCTTGAGCGCGCCCGGGACGTTTGAGAGCGCGTCCTCGGCGATCGTGAAGATGATCGGGATCACCGCGAATCCCATCATGAACCCGACGACCAGCGAGTTCCTCTGGTCGAACGACGCGCCGGTCACAGCCGGCCACCAGTAGCGGAAGTCGGCAACTTTTTTTCCGGTCCCCGGGTCGGTGGTGACGAACGCGACCGATTCGAATGCGGGTCCGAGGCTCCAGAGGATCCAGCCAAGGCCGAGGAGGATCGGGATAAAGACGAGCCACTCGGTGCCCGGGCGAATGAATTTGCGGAGCTGGATCGGGAGCTCGCTCCAGAACCATCCGAACGCGGCGGCCGCGATCGGGAGCCCGACGGTGACAAGCAGGAGCGACGGGATCTGGCGCTCGATGAGCGGGGCGATGTAGATCGCGGCGAGGAACCCGAGGACGACCGATGGCAGCGAGGCCATGATCTCCATCGTCGGCTTGACGATCCCGCGCAGCCTCGGATCGAGGAACTGCGAGGTGTAGAGCGCGGCAAGCAGGGCGATCGGCACCGCGAAGATCATCGCGTAAAGCGTGCCCTTCATTGTCCCGAAGATCAGCGGGATGAGCGAATACTTCGGCTCGAAGTCGTCGCTGCCACCGGTGCTCTGCCATTCCCACTTTTTCTCCGAGGCTCCCTCATACCAGATTTTCCCGAACAGCGCCTTCCATCCGGAATCCGGGTGCGGGTCGTCGAGCGCGAAAAAATGCAGCCGCCGCTCGTCGTCCAGGAAGAGGATGCGCGCGTATTTCCCCGAGATGACCGCGTTCGTCGCGGTGAACGGGAGGTCGGCCTGCCAGCGGATCGCCTCGGTCGTGGCATACCGGAGCGACGCCTCGTTCCTGCCGCCGATGAGGAACGCCTTGTTGCGCAGCGTGGTGACGAGGTAGGTCGGACGGCATGCGAGCTTGGGAAATTCGTGCGTCTGCCCGAACAGTCGAACGCTGCCGCCCTTCGGATAGAACAGGCTGAACACCCGGTTCTCGCCGCCCACCGCACCGAAGATCAACGACACGTCGCCGAAAAGAAAATCCGCCACCGCGATCCGCGCGTCGCCGAGATCTCCGAACGGACGGAACGACTGGAGCGGCTGGAATTTCCCCTCCGGGTCGAGTCCGAGGTAGGTGACCGTGCCGTCCTCGGTCGTCGCGACGACGCCGTCGCCGGTCGAGGGGACAAGGATGTTATCCGGCCGGCCGGGGATGAGCGCCGTGAGGTCAAACGTCCCGGCGATCTCGTCGGCCCCCTTGCCGAGGAGCGAGTGCTTGC
The DNA here is from genome assembly GCA_020718585.1 of Chthoniobacter flavus. GTDB lineage: Bacteria > Verrucomicrobiota > Verrucomicrobiia > Chthoniobacterales > Terrimicrobiaceae > QYQL01. The sequence goes on along the minus strand of DYRS01000063.1, from coordinate 3,291 downwards.
GCTTGAGCTGGAGCGCAGAAACGGACTTTTTGCCATCCATTTCCTGGAGCACGACGACGAGCTTCTGCGCGCCAGAGTCGCCGTAGGCGATGTCGAGAACCTTCGCGCCCGGCACCCCGATGTCCTTGAACGCGCTCGCGCTCGGCGAGGCGCTGACCGATGGCACGCCGTCCACCGCAACCGATTTGTAGTCGGGAGAAACGAGCGCGTATTTTCCGTCGGCCGTTCCGACCGCGATCTTCTGCTCGCGCTTGTTGATCGCGGCGGCGGTGATCTCGTGCGGCGCGGAATCCCCGAAATCGACCGGCACGGCAGATTCCTTGCCGGTCGCAAAATCCACGAAGAGCATCTTTCCATCCGGCTTGACGAGGAACGGCTTCGCGCCCCATTCGTCCACCCCGAGGATCGTGAATTTGGCATCCGGGAGCGGGACGGATTTCAGCTCGGTGACGCGTGCCGCCAGGAAAAGCGGGAAGACCTGGAAGAGGATGAAGAGGAAAATCCCAAAGACCGCAGTGATGACCATCGCCCCGCCGAACTTGATGACGACCGTCATCAGCCGGTCGGTCCAAAGCGTCCACACCCCGGTCTCAAACCGCTTCCGGTCGGTCGCGTGGCTGGGAAGTGGGGTGGCCATGGGTAAAAAACACGAAAGCCCCCCCGCGCGCGGGATCGGGCCCGGCGGGGGGATCAAATGCTGGCTGCTATTTTGCGAGGGCCGCGAGCACTTCGTCAACGCTCTGTTTCGGGAGCGGGAAGTAGCCGTCCTTCACGACGACCTCCTGGCCGCCCTTTGAGAGCACATATTTGATGAACTCGAGCGTCAGCTTGTCCATGGGCTGGCCGGGCTTCTTGTTCACATAGACGTAGAGGAAGCGCGCGAGCGGGTAGTCGCCGCTGAGCGAGTTTTCGTAGTCGGCCTCGACGAATTTTCCATCCGCCCCGGCGATCGGGAGCGCGCGGACGTCGGATGTTTTGTAGCCGATCCCTGAGTAGCCGATCGCGGAGATGTCGCTCGCGATCCCTTGGACGACTGCCGACGAGCCCGGCTGTTCCTTGACCGTCGCCTTGTAGTCGCCCTTGGCGAGCGCGTGATCCTTGAAGAACCCGTAGGTCCCCGAGGCGCTGTTGCGGCCGTAGAGCGAGATCGGGCGGTTCGCCCACTCGCCGGTCAGCCCGAGCTGACCCCATGTCGTGATGTCCTCGCCGCCGGATTTGCGCGAGCTCGAAAATATCCCGTCCACCTGCTTCATCGTGAGCCCCTTGACCGGGTTGTCCTTGTTGGCAAAAACCGCAAGCGCATCAACCGCCACCGGGATCTCGGTCGGCTTGTAGCCGAATTTTTTTTCAAAATCATCCGCCTCCGACGACTTCATCGGGCGGCTCATCGGCCCGAGCTGGGCGGTCGCCTCGATGAGCGCGGGCGGCGCGGTGGACGACCCCTTGCCCTCGATCTGGACGTTGACGTTCGGGTATTCTTTTTTGAACCCCTCGGCCCAGAGGGTCATCAGGTTGTTGAGTGTGTCCGACCCGATTGAATTGAGGTTGCCGGTCACCCCGCTCGTCTGCGTGTAGGCGGGGAGCGCCGCGTCCACCTCGACTTTGGCGGCGTGAGATTGGCCGAGACAGGCGGCAACGGCTAGGGCGGATGCGAAGGAAATGTGTTTCATAAGTTTGTGAGGTCGGCAGTAAACACGATTCCCCGGGTTTGGCAAACTGCGGGAATGTGACAATTTCGTTTCATTCGAATCAGGGCATAGATCTCTCCAGTTCCTGTCACCTGCAATGCAAAAAGCGACAGATATATCTCGTGGGAAGCAGCACCAATTTTGACGGATAAAAACCAAGGCACTTGAGCCGCAAAAGAAGGCAAAGAGCGCAAAAAACAAGACCTGTATTTCTATCTATGTGACTGGGGTGCCGATTCCGCGCCTGTCGCCACGGATTTGCTGTTCTCCGCCGGATCGACACGGCTTGGACCATCGAACAACTCCACCAGCCCGCAGTTGCGCGCGGGTTCCGACAACATCAACGTGTTCTGGAGCCCTCAGGCTTCCAGTGACGGCACGTCGAGCCAGCGGCGTTTTTCCCACGACTCGAGGCCGAGTTCGGCGAGCTGCACGCCCTTGGCTCCCTGGAGGAGTGTCCACGGGAACGGCTCGTCGAGGACGATGTGACGTAGGAACATTTCCCACTGCACCTTGAAGGCATTGTCGTAGGGTTCCTGCTCGGGGACTTTGCTCCAGCCCTCGTAAAAGTTGATCGGCTGGGCGATGTCGGGATTCCACGTCGGCTTCGGCGTATTCCCGTAGTGCTGGATCCAGCACTCGCGGAGCCCGCAGACAGCCGAGCCGTGCGTGCCGTCGACCTGAAGCGTGAGGAGGTCGTCGCGGCGCACGCGCACGTTCCAGCTCGAATTGAAGTGCGCGATGACCCCGCCATCGAGTTCGAACGTCGCGTAGGCGGAGTCGTCGGCCGTACATTTGTAGGGCTTGCCCTGCTCGTCAACGCGCTCCGGGATGTGCGTGGCGCCGAGGCAGGACACCGCCTTCACCTCGCCGAAGAGGTTGTCGAGGACGTAGCGCCAGTGGCAGAGCATGTCCACGATGATCCCGCCGTCGTCTTCCTTCCGGTAGTTCCAGCTCGGCCGCTGGGCCGGGATGTTGTGACCCTCGAAAACCCAATACCCGAACTCGCCGCGCACGCTGAGGATTTTCCCAAAGAACCCCTGCTCCTGGAGCCTCTTGATTTTGAGCATTCCCGGCAGCCAGAGCTTGTCCTGCACGACGCCGTTCTTGACCCCCGCTGCTTTCGCCGTGCGGTAAAGATCCAGCGCCGCCTCGGTCGAGACCGCCGTCGGCTTCTCGCAATAGACGTTCTTCCCGAGAGCCACCGCCTTCTTCACCGCCGCCGCCCGCCGCCCGGTCGTCTGCGCGTCAAAATAAATGACGTTCTTCTTGTCCGCCATCGCCTCGTCAAGGTTCGTCGTCCACTTGACCCCGGGGTCCATCGCCGCAAGATGGGTGAGCTTCGACTCACTGCGCCCAACCAGCACCGGCACCGGCATGATGACCTCCTCCGGACTCACTTTGACCCCGCCCTGCTTGCGGATCGCAAGGATCGAGCGGATGTAATGCTGGTTCGTTCCCATGCGTCCGGTGACGCCGTTCATGATGATTCCTACTTCGTGGGTTTTCATATTAGGTTTAAGTATTAAGTGTTAAAGAGTTCAGTGGTAAAGGGGTGGTTGGGGGGGTGAGTGAGCGAGTGTGGGGGTGTGAGGTCTGAAAA
>DYRS01000233.1 GCA_020718585.1 Chthoniobacter flavus | reverse complement strand
CGGCTGATTTGCTGGCGCTCGTTCTCGTTGCTGCGGCGCTGGAGGATGTGGCGTCCGCCAGCAAGGGTGCTCAGGATTTTCAGCGGCCCCTGGAGTTTGCCGCAGGCAAACGCCTTGAAACCTAGTTCCTTCCACGTCGCGAACCGCTCCTGGCCGCGCAGCCGTGCGCGGATGCCGTCCGCATCGAAGACGAGCGTGAGATGTTTCCATTCCGATCCAGGAGGCGGGGTGATCAGCGGCGGCCGGGTGGGCATTCGGCTCGTGCCGCGAACCGGGGGCGCGAGGGAAAGCTCCTTGTCCGTAGCGAGAATACGAATCTCGATGTCGCGGGCAGAGGCGATCTGGCGCAGGTCGAAAGCCATGCCGACGGCGGTCGGAAGAAGCACGACCGCAGACTCGATGGTGAGCAAACTTTCCTTCAGGGCCAGCGGGCGTGGGCGGGCACTCGGCAGGAAGAGAAAAACCGGACGAGGTTGTTGCCGGGGGAGGTTCAGCGCACCGAGTTCGTGAAAATTGCCGATCCTCGTTGGTCGGGCGTTCTGCGCGGCAAACCCGAGCGTCGGCGCAATGTGGGCTGCGAGAGGAGCGATGTCGGGAACCAACCGGACGGCATCCGGTCGTGCGATCCGGATCGGGCGGCGGTGGGCCGGGATCTCACGGCTGAACGCGTCGAAGTCGCCGTCCTCGCGTTCTTCGAGGTCGAGAATCTGGCTGGGCACCTCCGGGTCACGCATCGAATCGACGACGTGACGCGGGCGCAGGAATCCCTCGAACTTCGGGAAATCATCCCCGAGTTCGGATTTCCACGTCAGCCGTGGCGCGCCCTCCACGCCGAGGAGGTCAAGTGTTTGCCAGAACTTCTTCAAGAATTCGATGGGTTGTGAGCCGGACGGCGTCCAGCCAGGCGGTTGCGAGCGGGTCGTGGGTGTCGCCGCGCAGGGCGTCTTCCTCGGGAGAGACCGACAAGCTGAGCGCTTTGCGTCGGCCCCTGACGCGAATGGCGAAGCGGGCGCGGGTCAGATCGAAGTCGGCCAGGTAGCCGTTGCCGTGCGCCTCAATCTCGGAAAAAACATCTTCGCCCCGGTGGATGGTCGAGTTGGTGCCGAGGCGACGGCGCAGGTGCAGTTCGCGCAGCCAGGACCCGCTGATCTCCGCAATGTCGGGTGCGGCGAGGCAGGTGCGACCGGTGCGCAGCGGTTCGAGCGTGAAGCGTTTGGCCGGCTTGAGCGCGGAGGCGTTACCGAACAGGTGCCTGGAAAAGATGCCACGGTAAACCTCCCGGATTTCTTCGCTCCTGCCCGAGACTTGAAGCTCGAACGAGCCGGGAATCAGGAACGCCACATCATGCTTGAGCGGGCGGATGGCCTTGGTGTCGGGTTTGCCGTCATCGTCGAGAACCCCGAGTCGCTTTACCACATCGCCGTGCCGGATCAGGAATGCATGGCCGCCTTCCTCGTCAAACGGCATGACCTCGGACGTGGGGGTGTTGAAGAGATCGGCGAAGTGGAGCGAAAGGTCGGAGGCGATGGCCCGGCACAGATCGTGCGTCGGCGTGGCGATGGGCGTGTCGTCCGGGGCGCGGAAGCAAACGAGCGTCCTTCCGCTGTCGATGCTGAACTTCGTGTAAATGCGCTCGATGGCGTGCCGGTCCATCAACCAGACCTTGAGCGCGACATCGCCCGCGCTGTCATCGTCGGTCCTGAGTTTGCGAACCAGATCGGGCGCGATCATTTGCAGCTCGGCCCATCCGTTGCTCGATGTCAGCATTTCGAGCATCTCCACCGCGTCGAGCAACGCGCCCGGAGTGTAGGACGGCGGGGAAATCAAATGCGCGGCGAGCTTGTCGAGTTCCTCAGCGCCGAAATCTCCATCGGGGATGGACTCCTCCTCGAATCCGAACTGGAGGTAGATAAAGCGGTCGATGCGGATCGGTTGGGGAGACTCCGGGAGCAAGCCGACGGATTCGAGCGTCTCGCGGGAGAGGCGTTCGATGTGTTGGTCGGGAATGAAAATGCGGCGCGGAAATGGTCCCGCCCCGGATGCGGCGGAACTCATGGTTTCTTGGGCGGTAGTTTCTTGGTGATGTCGTGGATTTTCTCGGGCGAAATGCCTTTTTCGCGGACAGCGTCCACGAACTTCCGGAAGGCGAGTCCATACTGGGGATCCTGCCCGATCAACTCTTCCATCTGCTTCGCCGGCGGGCGCTTCGAAAAGCGGAGGATTTCTTCGAGTTGGGTTTCGAGTGCTTCGGCGAGACGGGCGAGGAGTTCTTCCGAGGGTTGACGATTGCCCTGCTCGATGTCGCTCAGGTGCGGGGCGGTGACACTGACCTTCCCTCCCAAATCCCGGAGAGAGAGCCCCTTCGCAAGTCGGAGTTCTTTGAGGTGCTGACCCAGCGTTTTTTCAGACATGTTGGCAAGTGTGCTTACATGCCCGTAAAAGTCAACGCCGTTTCTCGCCGTTTTTCACCGCCAACCGAATGGCGGGCCGGACAATTTGTGTGAGGTGTGACGGTTGCGAGCGGCGGCGTGAACGTCGGATGAATTGGCCGGTTTGAAAAGCCGAGAA
>DYRS01000062.1 GCA_020718585.1 Chthoniobacter flavus | reverse complement strand
TTGCGACTGCGCCGGGACTGCAGGCATCTTGCCCGCTTTCCGAAGAAGCGGGCGTGACGCCCACGGTCCTGTGAGGCACCTCGTCTGCACAGATGCGCGAGCACCGGGAAAGCGAGTCAACTTTCCGCAGCGGCGGGCCTGGCGGCGTCGAGTTCGATCTCGAAGAGGAGGTCGTCGCGGCAGACGTCGCAGCCGAGGACGGCGGACGCTGCCGCGTCGAGCCCGAAGCGGCGCGAGTCCCACAGCGGGATGTCGGCGGGATTGCGAAAATAAACGACCGACCGCACGGCGTCGGGAAAATCCATCCCGACCTCGCGGAGGATCTCCCGGACAACATCCATCGTCAGCCGGATCTGGGCCGCCGTGTCACCGGGGTGGGCGGATTCGCCGCCGGGCGAGATGCTGGCGGTGCCGGAGATGTGGAGCATGCGCGCGCGCGAATCACCGACCACGACCGCCCGGCTGAACGCGCTGCCGTATGCAAACGCGTCGCACTGGAGCGGCGAGCGCACAGTGTGGACGCCTGCCGCGCCGGGCCGCCGGGGGACGACCGCGAGCACCTTGGCGACGAGCGCAAAGCCTCCCGGGTTCGGCGCTCCGATGCCGGTGCTGGCGGGCATCTGGCGGATGTCGTGGTGCCGGAAATACTCTGTGCGCACCGCGTTGAATCCGGGATACCAGTCGAGGATCCGGTCGTTGTAGAACCACGTCCGCGCGACGTCTGGAAATGTCATCCCGACCGCGTCCAGCGTGCGCTCGATCCGCGAAAAGACGGCTTCCGTCTGCGCCTCGCGAGTGGCGGAGGCATCGGTCGGCACGATTCCGCCAAGGAAAAGATGCCGCGCTTCGGGAGCATCAACAAGGAAGCCCGCGCCTTCATCGCCCGCCCGGCTGACCAGGCATCCCGAGGCCGCGACGATCTCGAGCGCGCCGCAGCCGGCGGCGGTCGAAAGCACGCACGTGAGCGGCGCGGTGATGCCAGCCGCCCGGCAGGCGGCCCCGGCTGCCGCAATTTCTTCTGCGGTTCCAAATACGTCGGCTGAAACAACAGTCGCTCCGCCGGGCAGCCGCGCAAGCGCATCCGCCAACCCTCCCGCGTCGACAAAAAACGACAGATGCGATTCTGTCCACCCGGAATGTTCGATGTGGCGGACGATGGGTGAGGCGGATGGGTTTGACATGTGGAAGATGGAACACCCGGACTGCGGGCGCGGTTGCAAAATTTCAAAACTTTCCGGTGCGGGCGGGGTTTCTAGTATATGGTTTCTTGGCAGGTTCGCCGGCTCCTTCGCAATGGCAAAGTTATACGCCCTCTTTCTGATCGTTGTGCTGTCTGCGGTGGCGGACGGCGCGGTCGAGCCGTATGAGCGTGCGGCGGCGGTGCGGATGATGTCCGCGCAATCGGCGGCGCTCGACCGGGTCGCGCGCGCGGGATCACGCACGCCCCCGCCGGTGTGTTCGGATGCGGTGTTCTTGCGGAGGGTTTATCTTGATGTCCTCGGGGTGCTTCCGACCGGGGAGGAAGCGGCGGCATTTCTTGCGGACAAGGCACCGGAGAAGCGTGAGGCACTGATCGACCGGCTGCTCGCGCGCCCGGAATTTGCCGACTACTGGGGGATGAAATGGGGGGACATCTTGCGCGTGAAGTCGGAGTTTCCTGTGAACCTCTGGCCGAACGCAGCCCAGGCCTACGACGCGTGGATCCGCGACGCCCTGCGCCGGAACATGCCGTATTCGGAGTTCGCGCGACGCTTGCTCACCGCCACCGGAAGCAACTTCCGCGTGCCCGAGGTCAACTTCTCTCGCGCGGCCGGCGGACACGACCCCGCGTCGCTTGCCGCCTCGGCCGCAGTCGTCTTCATGGGTGCCCGCACGGCCAATTGGAAACCCGCCCAGCGCGACGACCTCGCCGGATTTTTTTCGTCCGTCCGCTTCAAGAAGACGAACGAATGGAAGGAGGAAATCCTGTTCATCGAACCGGGCGGGGACGTGCGGCGGAGCTTGCGGCTGCCCGACGGCACGGACGTCCGCGCCGGGGCGGACCCGCGCGCGGTGCTTGCGGACTGGCTGATCGCGTCGCCGAGATCCCCGTTTGCCGCCAACGGGGCGAACCGGATCTGGTTCTGGCTGTTCGGACGCGGGATCGTCCATGAGCCGGACGACTTCCGCCCAGACAACCCGCCGACGCATCCTGCCCTGCTCGACTTCCTCGCGAAGCGATTTGCCGAGTCGGGCTACGACACGAAGGCACTGCTCCGGACGATCCTGAACTCGGATTCCTACCAGGCGACCTCGATCTCCGCCCTCCTTTCCGACAAGCGGCCGACGGGGACGTATCCGACCCGGCGGGTCGAGGCCGAGGTGCTGGTGGACGCGATCAACCGGATCACCGGGAGTGCCGACGAGTATTCGAGCGTGATCCCCGAGCCGTTCACATTCATCCCCGAGGGGACGCGCGCGGTCGCGCTCCCGGATGGTAGCATCACGAGCACCGCGCTCGAGATTTTTGGCCGTCCGCCCCGCGACACCGGGCTCCTCTGCGAGCGTCCGGCGCGGGTCACGACCGCCCAGCGGCTCCAGCTCATGAACTCCGGGTATATCCTCCGAAAACTGGAAAAAAGCCGGAAGCTGGCCGACCTAGCCCGCTCGGCGAAGGACGTCCGGTCGGCAGCCGACGCGCTCTACCTCGAAATCCTCTCGCGCCATCCGACCGATGACGAACTCGCGGTGATCGCCGCCCACGAGCCGCCGGGAAAAAATCCGGCCAGGCAAAAATTCCTCGACGTCGCCTGGGCACTGATCAACTCGCCGGAATTCCTTTTCAAACATTGATTGCCATGAACAGCATCCTCTCCCACATCCCGTTCGGCGCGAACCTCTCTCGCCGCGCACTTTTCCGCTACAGCTTCCTCACCACCGCGGCGATGATGCTCGACCGCCGCGGCCTTCTCGCGGCCGCCCCGCCCGCCCCCGCAGCCCGCGCCGCGACCGCAAAGGCGGTCATCCAAATCTGGCTCTGGGGCGGACCGTGCCACATCGACACGTTCGACCCGAAGCCGGATGCCGGGCGGGATTTTTGCGGACCGCTCAACGAGGCGCTCGCGACCAATGTGGACGGGATCCGGCTCGGCAAGCTGCTCCCGAATCTTGCCGGCCAGGCCGACAAGTTTTCGCTGATCCGGGGGATGACGCACGGGAACAACGGGCACGAAACCGCAGCCTACATGGTGCAGACCGGGCACTCGAGCGGCGAGCGGATCGTGTATCCTTCGATGGGTGCGGTCGTGTCGCTTTTCAAAGGCTACGACGCCGGCTACACCGGACTTATCCCGCCCTACATCGTGCTCACCGAGCCGCAGGGACGGTTCTCCGAAGCCGGATTCCTCGGGCCGCGCTACAAGCCGTTTGCCACCGGCGGCGACCCCGCAAAACCGGTGTTCGCGGTCGAGGGGATCGTCGCCGAGGGGATCTCGCCCGAACACCAGAAAATGCGCCGGAAGCTGCTCGGCGAACTCGACTCGCTCGGACGGCATTTTTCCGACGACCCGGGGTTCATGGATTACAAAAAATGCGGCGACGAGGCCTATGACATGATCCTGGGCGAGGGAGCCGAGGTCTTCCGACTTTCAAATGAGACCGACGCGCTGCGCGAGCGCTACGGGCGGAACTCGTTCGGACAGTCGTGCCTCGCCGCCCGCCGGCTCGTCGAGCGCGGCGCAAAATACATCACGATCAACTACAAGGGATGGGACACCCATAAGCAGCACTTCCAGACGATGAATCGCAAGCTCCCCGAACTCGACCGCGGGCTCGCCACGCTTCTCGCCGACCTCTCCGACCACGGACTCCTCGACAGCACGATCATCTGGTGCGGCGGCGAGTTCGGCCGCACCCCGCGCGTCCAGTGGGAGGCACCGTGGAATGGCGGACGCAGCCACTACGGGAAAGTGTTTTCGACACTCGTGGCGGGCGGCGGGTTCCGCGGCGGCCACGTCGTCGGCGCGTCCGACGCCCGCGGCGAGGAGGTCGCCGACCGGCCGGTCTATCCATGGGATCTCACCGGCAGCATGTATGAGCTGCTCGGGATCAACCCCGACGCCACATTCCCGCGCACCGCCGACGCCTCGGTGCGCCTCACCCCCGAGATCGGCGGCGACATCAAATCCGGCGGACGCCTCGCCGAGATCATGTGATGCGCCGCTCTTTGATCATCACGTCGATCTGCCTTGCCGCCGGATGCGCGTTCGGCCAGCAGGCGAAAGATCCCGACATCGCCTACATCTACCCGGCCGGCGGACGCGCGGGCGAATCGCTCGACATCACGGTCGGCGGCCAGCAGCTCTCGCAGATCACCGGGGCGAGGATCACCGGCGAGGGGGTGACGGTCGCCGTGACCGGCTACAGCCGTCCGCTCCCGGGCAAGCGGTTCCAGGAATTCCGGGAAACCCTCGCGAGCCGGCGCGACGACATGATGGGGATGACTCAAAAGGGGAAAAAGCCGGGTGTCGAGGCGATCGGTCCGATCCTCCAGGAGGCCGGTGCGTCGGAGGAGGAGATTCGGCTGTTCCTCATCATGCGGGAGCAGAAGAACGATCCTAAACGGCAGGACAACCGGCAGCTCGAGGAGACGGTCTCGCTGCGGGTCGAGGTCGCGCCGGGCGCGCTGCCCGGCCCGCGCTCGCTCCGCCTGCTGGGAAAAAACGGGATCTCGAACCCCCTGCCGTTCGCGGTCGGCGCGCATCCCGAAGTCCGCGAGCCGCCGGCCGCCGATCCCTCACCGCCCGCACCGCCGCCGCTCCGGTTCCCGATCGTCATCAACGGGCAGATCCTGCCCGGCACGACCGACCGGTATCGGTTCCACGCGGCCAAGGGCGACCGGATCGTCTTTGTCGGCCAGGCCCGCGCGCTCGTCCCGTATCTGGCCGACGCCGTGCCCGGATGGTTCCAACTCGTGCTCACGGTTTTTGATGCGGCCGACAACAAGGTGGCCGGCGCGCAGTCGTTCCGGTTTTCCCCCGACCCGGCCTTCGTCTTTGAAGCCAAGGCAAGCGGTGACTACCGGCTGGAAGCCCGCGACGCGCTCCACCGCGGACGCGAGGATTTTATCTATCGGATCACTGCCGGAAAAATCCCGTTCGTCGCAGGGATCGCCCCGCTCGGCGCACCGGTCGGCACATCCGCCGAGGTCGAGGTCTTCGGATGGAACCTCGCCCGCAACCGCGCGCGCATTGAGGTGCCCGCGAAACCGGGATCCATCGCAGGCCCGGTCCCCGGACTCCTCGCCGAATCTCCCGAGACGGTTTTTGAGGTGGGAGACGGGGCGGAAATCACCGCCGCCGAGCCGGACGAAGATCCCTCGCGCGCGGCTCCGTTGACGACGCCGGTCACGGTCAACGGCCGGATCGGGCGGCCGGGCGACGAGGATGTTTTTCCCGTGCGCGCCACGCGCGGGTCGCCGCTCGTCGTCGAGGTCTTCGCGCGGCGGCTCGGGTCGCCGCTCGATTCGTTTGTCCGCATCACCGATCCCGCCGGGCGCGAACTTGCGCGCGGCGATGACCAGGAGGACCTCGCGTACGGGCTGCTCACCCACCATGCGGATTCCCGCGTGCTCTTCGACCCGCCCGCCGACGGGCTCTACCACATCCGGATCGGCGACGCCCAGAACTCCGGCGGACCGGACTTCCCCTACCGGCTCCGCATCGGTCCGCCGCGACCGGACTTCCGGCTCCGGATCGCCCCCTCCGGACTCAGCGGCTCGCCGGGCGCAAACGTCCCGATCACCGTCCGCGCGCTCCGGAAGGACGGCTTTCGCGGCGAAATCCGCCTCGCCTGCGGGACGCCCGGGTTCGCGCTCTCGGGCGGTCGGATCCCCGCCGATGCCGAATCGGTCACCGCCACGCTCGCGTTCCCGGCGAAGACGGACGCCGAGCCGCGCGAAATCGTCATCGTCGGGGGAGCCGACATCGCAGACGGACTCACCACCCGCCAGGCCGAGCCGACCGACGACATGCTCCAGGCATTTTTTTTCCACCACCTCGTCCCGGCCGATGAACTCCTCGCGTTCGTCCCGCCCGACGCTCCGAAGCGCCAGCCGCTCGGCGTCCGGCCCGACAGCGTGACGATCTCCGCCAACCGCACCGCCACCGTCACCGCCACCACTCAGAAAAACCTCGCCAAAGGCCTGCGCGCGGCACTCGTCAACCCGCCGGACGGAATCTCCATCGCCTCGGCCACGCCGACAAAATCCGGCTTCGAAATCGCCTTCGCCGCCGACCCTGCAAAAATCAAGCCGCCGGCCGCCGGGAACCTCCTCGTCGAGATCACCGCCTCCGCCCCCGATAAAAAAGACCCCTCAAAAACCAACACTTGGTCGCTCGGTCTCCTCCCCGCCATCCCGTTCGATGTAGCGGACGATTGACCGCCAGCCAGACACCCTGACCTCGAAGGAAGTCAGGTGAGCCAGCTCAGGCCAAAGGGGGCCCGTGTAGACGCCGATTTCCGTCGCAAGCGGAATCATCCATTTCCTCTCATCATCGTTTTTTCCAGACGACAGGATGTCTGGCCCGCCGGGTTCAGGACCGGAACCGTCGGCCGATCGGGAACGTGCCGAGGCAGGTGAGCGAGCCGGCAAGCCGACCGGCACGGGCGAGCGCACGCGCGACCGGCTGCGAGCCGAGACCGCCCTCGATCTCCGCGTAAAAAACATAGGTCTTCGGGTGTCCGGGGATCGGACGCGAAACGATGCGGGTCAGGCTCACCCGCTCGCGGGCGAATGGGCCGAGAAATTTGTGGAGGCTTCCGCACACGTTGTGGAGCTCCGCGACGAGCGCGGTCCGGTCGGGTCGGCGGGCCGGGCCGGGAGTCCGCGCAATCACGAAAAAGCTGGTGACGTTGACCGGCTCGCCGCCTGACGGAAATTCGATCACGTCGAGCCCGCGCGGGGCGGCGGCCGACGGCGACGCGAGGGCGGCGGCACCGGACGTCGCGGCCGCGCGGTCGGCCGCCGCCGCCGTGCTCTCGACCGTCACGAGCCGGACATCCGGGTAATTTTCTTTCAGCCAGTCGCCGAGGTGCTTGATCTGGATGAAGTGCGAAAAGATCGTGCGCACCGGCCGGCCCGCGCGCCCGAGCAGCGCGATCCGGATGTCGAGCGCAAGCTCCTCGCGCACCGAAATCTTCCCCGCATGCCGGATCAGCAGATCCACCGTGTCATAGACCGTGCCGCCGGATGAGTTCTCGACCGGAACGAGGCCGAGATCAGCATCGCCCGCAAGCACCCGATCAAATACCCTCTCGATCGTCTCGCACCCGACGAACCCCGCCCGCTCGCCGAACCTCCGCCCGGCCAAAATATGCGAAAACGTCCCCTCGGGTCCGAGATAGGCGACCGATTTCATCGGAGGACGAATTTTACAAAACTTTGGTGCGGCCGCATCAAAGTTTTGTGGGTGCGAAGAGTTCGTGGGCGAGGACGCTGAGGCAGTAGATCGCGGCGGTCTCGGTGCGGAGGATGATCGGGCCGAGAGTGATCGGGATGCATCCGCAGGATTTCGCGAGGGCGAATTCGGCGGGGGTAAAATCTCCTTCCGGGCCGACGAGCACGGTTGCGCTGCGCGGCGCGCGGGAGTGCTGGGAGACGAATTCGGCGATGACCGCTTTGATCGGGCGGGCGTCCGGCTGGAGCGAGGCGATGAGCATGAGGTCGCTGCGGTCGGCCCGCTCGAGGAATTCCTTCGGCGCACACGGGGCGGCGACATCGGGCAGGCGGTTCTGTCCGCACTGCTTGCACGCCTCGAGCGCGACCTCCCGCCACTTCGCGCGCTTTTTTTCGAGATCGGCGGCATCGAGCTGGACGACCGTGCGGTCGGACAGGATCGGGGCGATCGCGGCCGCGCCAAGCTCGACCGCCTTTTGCACGATGAGGTCCATATTTTTTCCCTTCGGGACGGCTTGGGCGAGGGTGATCGCGCACGGCGGAGGCGGGGACTTTGTCGCGGCCGAGAGCTTGAGCCCGACCCGCCGGGCGTCGGCCGTGACGATTTTCCCCGAGGCCTCGCGTCCGGCTCCGTCAAAGACGGTGACGCGCTCGCCAACTCCGAGGCGGAGGACGTTGACGCAGTGGTGGGATTCGGAGGGCGGGAGAGCGGAGGTTTCCCAGGATTCAGGCTGCAGGTGGAATCGGTGCATTGGTGATGTATTCTTCGAGCGCGTCGCGCCACGGGCGCGGGGAGATGCCGGTGGTGCGGGCGAGCTTATCGGTCGAAAGGATGCTATGGACCGGACGCCGGGCTGTAAAACTTTTCATATCGGCGAGGAGCTGCGGGCGGACGGAGGTGGTGGCGAGCGGGATGCCGCGGCGGGCGGCGCAGGCGAGCGCCCACTCGCCGTATTCGCGCCACGAGCAGCTTCCGGAATTGCACGCGTGGAATAGCCCGCCGGGGAGCCGGGGATCAAAAAACGGTGCCAGCCAGACGGCGACGTCGGGGGCATGGGTCGGCGAAGAAAATTTGTCGGAAATCGCGGCGACATCCGTGCCGGCCCGGGCGCGGGCGATCATCTGGTCCGGGAATGCCGGTTTGTCCGGCCCGAAGACCCAGGAGACCCGGACGACGAGATGCGCGGGGGAATCGGCGAGGACGGCGAGTTCGCCGTCGAGCTTCGTGCGCCCATACCAGCCGAGCGGGCGCGCGGGATCGCCCTCGGTGTAGGGCTCGCGCTTTTCGCCGTCAAAAACGTAGTCGGTGCCGAAGTGAATGAGCCGTGCGCCCTGCGTTCGTGCGGCGGCCGCCATCGCGGCGGGCGCGAGGGCGTTGACCGTGCGGGCCTCATCGCGCCGCGACTCGCAGGCGTCCACGTTCGTGAGCCCGGTGCCATTGACGAGGAGGTCGAACCTGTGGGCCTCAAGCAGGCGGCGGAGCGCCGGGATGTCCGCCACATCGAGCTGCGGGCGGCCCATGCAGACGGTGTCGTGCGATGCCGACCAGGCTCTTGCCAGAGCGGATGCGAGCCGGCCGCGCGCTCCTAGGACCAGGATTCTCATGGGCCGGAGGACCGGCTGAGGCGGGTCCTGATCACGTGGTTGATGAAGTTGCCGATGCGGGTGGGCAGGTACCATCGGACGATCTCGCGGCATTTCCCGTGCGCGTCAATCAGGGATGTTTCAACCACGAGCAGGTCGTCGCCGAGGTGTTCCACCTCGTGCCGGACCTTGTACGTCTTGACGATTTTCGCCCGGTTCAGAACGTAGTTGTAGGTGAGAAAGTCCGAGTTGGGAACCCGAGTGCCGTGTGGTGTTTCGCAGACAAACTCGATGCCGACGACGCGGTCCGAGGCGTCGGTGATGAGGTAGAGGAGGTTGAAGTAGTCATCGGAGTCAGGCACAAGCCCGGGGAGGAGATCGTTCGTCTCCTTGTTCGCGAATGGCCTGAAATAAAACGGGATTCCCGGATGCGAGATCGGGGATTTCGAGGGGACGATTTCCTTGTCGAGCCCAAGCTTTTTGAGCGCCTCTCGGAGCGGCATCATGAGCGTGACCCCGCCGTAGATTTCGGGATGTGCGGAGACCTCGAGCGACGGATCCGCCCGCGTGTGCGGCGCGAGCACCTTATACAGCTCGGTCGAGGAGTTGAAGGCCGCGCCGGCATGCTTGAGGTAGTTTTTCTGCGGGTCCAGGAGGTTGTCGTCAGCGGTCGGCTTTGGTTCCGGGGCGGGTTTTTCTTCCGGGGCGGGTTTCGCTGCATCAGGAGTCGGCGTGGCGGTCGCCGGTTCCGCAGCCGGGAGAGGGCCGGCTTCAAGGATCTGTTTGCCGAGGGTTGTCCGGTCCGCAGGAACCGATGTCCGGCAATCCGCGTAGGCGATCTCGACGAGGTCGGCTGTGATTTTCGTGACCGCGACCTCGGTGCCCATGGGTGCCTGCATGGATCCCGAGGACTTCCCGCCGACGACGATCGGGAACGAGACCGCAGCCGTGAGGCGCGTCTGCTTCGGCCAGCGATCCCGGTCTCGCGAGACGGCGGTCCAGTCCGGCTGCGCGGCGGGCTTGGGCTCGGGAAGCGGTTCAACCGGGAGCGCGACCACCGGTTCACGCGCGGCGGGCACGTCAATCTCGGGCGCGGAAGGCTCACCGGGAGCCGTCTTACTCCTGGCGGGAGGCGTGGGCGCGGCGGGCTCCGGTTCATCAGCCAGAGGCTCGTCGGATGGCGGCACCGGCACTGCGGGCGCAAGCCCTTCGGATTCTGCCGGCGCGGACGACCGCTGGGTCCCCGCCCGCTCGGCGAGGAACACGGCAACCGGCAAACCCGCCACCAGCGGGAGCAGAAGCCACCAAAACCGGACTTTTTGTTTTGACCTCACCTCAAGTCAGACTGCCACCCCGCCCGACGGATTCCAAGCGAATGGATGAAGAATCGCACGAAAAATCTTCGGGAAAGTCCGGTGATAAAAAGCTCTCGGACGAGTTGATTATTGCGAACACATGAAAATCCTTTTGAGAGGGTGCCAAGCATGTATTCGGAGCGGAGAAGCTAAGCTTCTTGATTGCGACCAAGTCAAATATGCTGCTTCAGGATGCCTCTTGAGCAGTTGCTATTTGACGCGATTTCCGTCCGCGCAATTCGAGGTGATCAACTGCGGGATTCCCGAACGGCATTGGGTCTAGCGCGCCCTGCCTGATTTCTGGGTGGGTTTCGGGGTGGGCTGGCTTGGAGGAGTGCCCCAGAGCAGGAGGGACGGACGGCGTTTGATCTCGGCGCTGAGCTGTTCGAGGTTCGCGGCCGCGCCGGTCAGCCCGGAGATCAACGCCCGGATCTGGACCGGGTCGATTTTTGTCGCCGGCTCGATGTTCTTCAGGATCTTCTTCAGCTCGTTGTTCGATGACTCGATCTCGGCAAGAAATTTTTTTGCATCGGCCGAGAGCGCGGGGATGTCGGATTTTTGGAGGATTGCGCGCGAGTCGCCGATGAGCGTCTGGAGGTCGGTGCTGATCTTGTCAACCTGGGCGTCGACGACCGCCTTGTTGAGGTTTTCGAGGAGCTCGGTCCCGCTCGTGCTGATCCCGCCGATGTTGAGCTTCTCGACCTCGTGGAGGATGCCGTTGATCGAATCCAGAAAGCTCGTGAGCTCGCCGGGAGCCGAGGGGATGTAGTAGTATTTCGGTTTCCATGCCGGCCAGATCACCGGAAACCGCTCGGGGTTGTGGTAGTCAATGTCGAGGTAGTTGAGTCCGGTGATCCCCTGCGGCTCGATCCGCACGCGCAGCCCCTGGTCAATCCCCCGGTTGAGGAGCGGGGTGAGATCCTCGGTGAACATGTCGGGGAACACCTCGCGGTTGATTTCCATGAAGAGGATCACATAGTTGCCGAGTCCCTCGACCGATTCGACGTCATACTCGGTGAACGCAAAAC
Source organism: Chthoniobacter flavus (assembly GCA_020718585.1). Taxonomy (GTDB): domain Bacteria; phylum Verrucomicrobiota; class Verrucomicrobiia; order Chthoniobacterales; family Terrimicrobiaceae; genus QYQL01. The sequence goes on along the minus strand of DYRS01000062.1, from coordinate 898 downwards.
TCATCCTCGTCACCTTTCCGATGAGCACGCCCCGGAATTTTACCGGCGATCCGATGTCTATCCCCTGGACCGAGCCCTTGATGTAGGTCTCCATCGTGATCCGCTGGCGGAACATATGGCCCCCTCCAAATACCAGCAGCGCGGCTACAAGTATCCCTGCGCCGACCACCACAAATAGGCCGATCCGGAAATAGGCCGGTTTCGCGCTCACCCGGTCACCTCGAAAAACTAGCTGCCGTTGCCGACGTATTGCGCGGTGTAGGTGTCAAACTTCGTCGCCGAGCCAGTCTTCGGGGCTGACTTCAAATCATACACGTTGTTCCCGACGATCTGGCTGCTCTGGGTGTCGAAGACCATCACTGACGGGCCGGACGATGTTGTCGAGGCTCCGCTTTTCTCCGTGTTGACGGCGATGTAGCGGGGCTCGGGAGCGGGCTTGGCAGATTTCTTGGTAGTGCCGCCGGACGACGAAGACCGGCTGGAGGATGCGAGGCGGGCGGCTTCGGCGCGCTTGGCCATGTAGAGCCGGGCGCGCTGCTCGGCGACCTTGCGCTGGCGCTCGGTCGCCTGATGCTTGGCGATGACGTAGGACGCTCCGGCGACCAGAAGCGCAGCACCTGCGGTGACCGGCACAACAATGCTCGGATCAACTCCCGCACAGGCCAGGGGAACCGCTATGGCAACCGCTGCGAGGCCGCCGAACAGCGCGGCATTCTCGCCCGGGGTCATATTTTCACAGGCGGAGGTGAAGACCGCCATGCTGAGCGTCGCGGCGGTTATTTTGAGAAAGCGAACGTTTTTCATATCTGCTACGAGCTACCAGCCTGATGACCGCCGGGCAAGAAAATCCAGCAGAAAATCCGATGGCGATCTAGCCCTGCGGTGGGCTGGGGAAATC
>DYRS01000232.1 GCA_020718585.1 Chthoniobacter flavus | reverse complement strand
GAGGGCTGCATTCGAAAAGTTCGCCGCCGTGCAGATGCTCGACGTTCACCTCCCCACCACAGACGGCTGCGAAATCGTCCTCACCCGATACACTCAGCCGGAAAAAGACCTCCAGCTTTTGCTCCAGCAACTCAAGATTACCTTGCCGGAGCAAGCCCCGCCGAAAATCCAGCACGGCGGTAGTGCCGACCTTTTGATGTCGATATCGCAAAATAGCGGCTCCGCAGCCATCCGATCCCTCCAGTCCGCGAAGTGGGGCTAGTGGAGGCAAGACCGCATGAAATGGAGCTTCATGCCATCAGAAATGCGCCTGCGGTTACCCGTGGATCCGGAACGTGTCGGAATCGGTGAGGCTGTGGACGAACGCGGCCGCGAGGCGGGCGGTTGAGCGGATGTCGTCGAACGAGGCCATCTCGACCGGCGAGTGCATGTAGCGGAGCGGGATCGAAACGAGCGCGCACGGGATCCCGTCGCGGGCGGTGTAGATCACGTCGGCGTCGGTGCATGTGCAGCGCGAGACCGCTTCGTGCTGAAGCGGGATGCCTTCCTTTTCGGCGACCGCGATGAGGCGTTCGACGACGAGCGGATGATTCGCGGCACCGTGCGAGATTGCCGGGCCTTTACCGAGCCCGACGAGCCCGTGCTCCTTGGCGTCAATGCCGGGGGTGTCGGTCGCATGGGTGACGTCGAAAATAAGAGCGGCCGAGGGGGCGATCCGGTGCGCGACCATCCGCGCGCCGCGGCTCCCGATCTCCTCCTGCACGCAGTTGACGGCATACGTTGTGGCCCCGGGCCGCGCCTTCGAGAGATCGTCGAGCGCGAGCGCGAGGGCAAAGCCGCCGATCCGGTTGTCGAGCGCGCGGCCGACGATGTGGCCGCCATGAAATCCGGTGGACGCCGCCTCGAAGATCGCGGGGTTGCCGACCCTCACCCCTCGCTCCGTCACCTCTGCAGGCGACTTCGCGCCGATGTCCACAAAGAGATCCTTCCACTCTGGCGACTTGTCCTTCTTCGTATCGCGAAGGTGGATCGCCGTGTTCCCCACGAGCCCGGAGACCGGCCCCGACGCCCCAAAGATCGTGATCCGGCGAGCGGGGGCCAGCGTGCGGTCGGAGCCACCGATCGGGCCGACCGAAAGAAATCCCTTCTCGTCAACATGCCGGACAATCAGCCCGATCTCGTCGGCATGCGCCTCGAGCATCACCAGCGGCGCCCCCCCCTCGATCACCGCCCACGCATTCCCGTAAGCGTCGGACTCGACACGGTCGGAAACCCCCGCAACGAGGTCCATCCACAATTTTTGACCGTCCTTTTCCCATCCGGAGGGCGACGGAATCGCGAGAGCTTCGAGGAGTGCTTGCTGGTTCATCCAACGAATTGAATCAGGCCGGTGGCATGTCGGGAAATCTCCGATTTCGGGTGGGGTGAAAATTTTTTCTTCGATCTTCCGGCACCAGCACGTAAGTTTCCGCGCATGTCCAATCACATCAAGCTGTTCATTCCGGGTCCGGTTGAAGTCTCCGAAAAAACTTTTCGCGCGATGTGTGCGCCGATGATCGGGCATCGCGGCGCGGAGTTTAAAAAGCTTTACGGCGGGATGCAGCCGCGGCTCCAGGAGCTGTTCGGGACAAAGTGCCCGGTGTTCCTCTCCTCGTCGTCCGCATGGGGGGTGATGGAGGGCGCGATCCGCAACTTGACCTCAAAGAAGGTGCTCAACGCGATGTGCGGCGCGTTTTCCGACAAGTGGTTCGATGTCAGTAAGCGCTGCGGCAGGCAGGCCGGGGCACTCCAGGTCCCGTGGGGCTCGCCGGTCACGCCCGAACTCGTGCGCGAGGCGCTCTCCACCGGCGAATTCGATTCGTTCACGCTCATCCACAACGAGACGTCGTGCGGGATGCGCAACCCGCTCCCCGCGATCGCGGACGTCCTGCGCAGTTTCCCGGAGGTCATGTTTATTGTGGACAGCGTCTCATCGTTTTCGACCGAGGCGATCCCGATGGATGACCTCGGAATTGACGTCCTGCTCACCGGCAGCCAAAAGGCGCTCGCGATGCCGCCCGGGCTCGCGCTGTTCTCGGTCTCCGAGCGCGCGATGGAGCGGGCGACGACGCTGCCCGACCGCGGGTATTATTTCGACTTCGTCGAGTTTGCGAAAAACCAGGAGCAGGACATGACGCCGAGCACTCCGGTGATCCCGCTCATCAACGCGCTCGCGTCAAAGCTCGACGACATCTTCACCGAGGGGGTCGCCAACAGATTCGCCCGCCACGCCGCCCTCAACGCCCAGGTCCACGACTGGGTCCGCGCCCGTGGGTTCGAGTTCTTCGCACCCGAAGGCTTTCGCTCACTCTCGCTCACCTGCGTGAAAAACAACCGCGAGGTAGATGTCGCCGCATGGATCAAGCGCCTCCGCGAAAAGCATTCCTTCGTGATTGACGGCGGCTACGGCAAAATCAAGGGCAAGACGTTCCGCATCTCAAACATGGGCGATGAGACACCCGCGACAATCGCCGAACTCCTCGCCGCGCTCGACAACACGCTCGCCTGATCGACCGGACATCGCCCGGCCGCCGCAGTGTG
>DYRS01000061.1 GCA_020718585.1 Chthoniobacter flavus | reverse complement strand
TCGGAGCGTGCGGCGCCGGATTGAGAGGGGGTGATTCTTCATAACTTCGTCTTTTTGAGCCACCGCCCGTCAAACCGGACGATGGGGATTGAGTTGTCTTGGGCGAAGTCAGCTCTCGCGTTGACACGGTGGCGGGCTTGGGTAGCGTTTGCGGAAATTTCATGGATCCAAGCGAATCAGAATTTGTGTCCCACGCTCCGGGATATTGGGAGGCCGATCCGCAGTGGGGGGATTGGCGCTGGCAGATGAAGCATCGGGTGACGACGCTGGCCGGGCTGGAGCGGCATCTGGAGCTGACCGCCGCAGAGCGCGCGGGTGTCCTTCTTGCGGGCACGAAGCTTGCGCTGGCGGTGACGCCGCATTACTTCAACCTGATCGAGCGGGATAATCCCGGATGTCCGATCCGGCGGCAGGTGATCCCCCGGATCGAGGAGGGCTGGGACACGCCTTATGAAATGTCGGATCCGTGCGGTGAGGACGCTGCGATGCCGGTGCCAGGGCTGGTTCATCGGTATCCTGACCGAGCTCTCTTCTTGGTGACCGACCGGTGCGCGTCCTATTGTCGGTATTGCACGAGGAGCCGCGTCGTGAGCGGAGTGGGCGAGCAGGAACTGCACACGGATTTCGAGCAGGCGTTTCAGTATTTGGAAAAACACCCGGAGATCCGCGACGTGTTGCTCTCGGGCGGTGACGCGCTGATCCTGTCCGACGACCGGCTGGAGGGGCTGCTGAAGAGGCTGCGGGCGATCCGCCATATCCAGTTCCTGAGGATCGGGACGCGCGTCCCGATCTTTCTTCCCCAGCGGGTCACCCCGCAGCTTTGCGACATGCTGAAGAAATACCATCCGCTTTGGATGAGCGTGCATGTGAACCATCCGCGCGAGCTGACCGTCGAGGTGCGCGACGCGCTCGGGCGGCTGGCCGATGCGGGGATTCCGCTGGGCAACCAGAGCGTGCTGCTGGCCGGCGTGAACGACAGCGCGGAGACGATGAAGGATCTCGTGCAAAAGCTGCTCATGTGCCGGGTGCGTCCATATTATCTTTACCAGTGCGACCTGATCCGGGGCTCGTCGCACCTGCGGACATCGGTGGCCCGGGGGGTCGAGATCATCGAGGCGCTCCGCGGGTTTACCACAGGGTATGCCGTCCCGCAATTTGTCATCGACGCGCCGGGCGGGGGCGGGAAAGTGCCGGTCAATCCAAGCTACGTCATCTACCACGACAAAGAAAAAGTCGTCATGAGAAATTACGATGGGAAAATTTTTGAATACCCGGAGCCGGTCGCATCTGGCGAACCGTCCCGCTGCGACGAGCTGCTGCCGGTCTGAACCGATCAACCATGGGAGGAGGCATCATCGTTCGCCCGCGCTCGCGCATCCTGCACGGGCACGACTGGGTCTATTCCAGCGAGGTTCTGAAGACGTTCGGGAGCCCCGACGACGGAAGTGTGGTTTCGATTAAAGACGGACGCGACAATCTGCTGGGCGTGGGGATATACAACGCGAAGTCGCAGATCGTCGTGCGCAGGTTTTCCCGGCGGCGGCAGGAATTGGACGGGGATTTTTTTCGTCGGCGGATTGCGCAGGCATTGGAATACCGGGCGCGCGCCGGCTGCCGGGAGGATCTTGGGCGGCTTGTCTGGAGCGAGAGCGACGGGCTGCCGGGGGTGATCGCCGACCGCTACGGTCCGGCGGTCGTGCTGCAGACGCTGACGAAGGCGATGGACCTTCGGAAGGATGTGATTGCTGGCGTGCTTGGCGAGGTGTCCGGGGTTGGGTGCGTGATCGAGCGAAACGACGCGCCGGTGCGTGCGGCCGAGGGGCTCGAACCGGCAAGGGGGATGCTCGCCGGGGAGTCGCCGGGCGTGATCGAGGTCGCGGCGGCGGGGGTCACGTTCCTTGTGGACCCGCTTGCCGGGCACAAGACAGGGCTCTATCTCGATCAGATCGAATCCTACGGGATCGTTGCCGGAATGGCCTGCGGACGCCGTGTTCTCGATTGTTTTTCAAACCAGGGTGGATTTGCGCTCGCCTGCGCGAAGGCCGGTGCGGCATCGGTGGTCGCGGTGGAATCCGGCGCCGAGGCGGTCGCGCGGCTGCGCGAAAACGCGGAGCGCAATGCGGTCGAATTGGATGTCCGCCATGCCGACGTCTTCGATGTGCTGGCGCGCGGCGGGGAGTTCGACCTGATCGTGCTCGACCCTCCATCGTTTGCCAAAGCGCGGGCGCGGGTCAACGAGGCGCTGCGCGGATACCGCGATCTTCACGCGCGCGCCGCGCGCCTGCTTTCCAAAGACGGCCTGCTCGTGAGCTTCTCCTGCTCGCACCATGTCGCCGGGCATGAGTTCGAGTCGGCCATCGCGGAGGGCCTCCAGGATGCCAAACGCAACATGCGACTGATCCGCCGGATCGGCCAGCCGGCCGACCATCCGGTCGTTCTCGGGCTGCCCGAGACCGAGTATCTCAAGGGCGTCGCCCTCGGGGCGATGCCCGGTCGCTAGCCCGGAAAATCTGCCAGCCCATCTTGCTTGCAATCCGAGCCACCTGATTCATCCGGGCTGGTCCTTCACAATAAACGCAACAGATTAACGGATTCTTAATATCGCCGCGACCTCGATTTCTGCGGTCTGCGGGAACATGTCAACCGGCTGCACGAAGTCCAGCCGGAACTTTTCCGAGAGTGCCTTGAGGTCCCTGGCGAGGGTCGGGGGGTCGCACGAGACGTAGGCGAGCGCGGCCGGAGGGTTTGCAAGGATCGCGTCCACCACTTCCCGGGAAAGCCCCTCGGCGGGCGGGTCAACGATCAGGGAGGTTGCGACGGGATCTGCTGCGGCGAGCGCGGTCGGCAGGTGCGCCTCGACCGCGCCCTCGAGGAAACGGTCGCCTGCGCGAGCACCCGCCCGAGCCGCCCGCCCCGCCCCTGCGCTCCATTCGATGCCGGTCAGCGTACGAAAGTTGTCCTTCGGCCGGGATGACAAAAACCCGGCCCCGCAATAGGCGTCCACCAAGTGGTCGCCTCCGCCAGCGAGCATCTCCGCGACGACGTCGGCGAGGATCGCCGCCGCGCCGGGGTTGACCTGGCTGAACCCGTGAAATCCTGCGTCCTCGCGGAGCGTGATCTTTTGATCTTCGCGCGGTGGGTTGGCCGCGAGCGCGGCGAGCCGGGCGTTGACATCGGGCGACGCGATCGGGCAGTCGGAAACTGGGACGATCCGGTTCGACTTCCGTCCGAAAAATCCGACCTGGTGGTTCGCGACGTGAACTCCGAGGCGGTTCCGGTAGCTCCATTCCTGCGGGGAGGCGAGCATCGGGCGCACATCGGCGTCTGCAAGCCCGGCGATTCGCCTCAGCACCTCCCGGACCTGGCCGGTCTTCAGCGCAAGCTGCCGCTCGTAGCGGACATGCTGGTAGGCGCAGCCCCCGCACCGCCCAAAAACCGGGCAGCGGGGGATCACGCGGTCAACCGAAACCTCTGCCAACCGGACGACCTCGGCTTCGGTAAACGACTTTTTTTCGCGGATGATCCTGACCTCCGCACGCTCGCCCGGCAGGGTCAGCGGAACAAAACACACCCGGCCATCAGGGAGGCGGCCGACCCCGGCACCGCCAAACCCGATGCTTTCAATCGCGAGAGTGATCGGGTTCATGAGTCGGCGTCGGGGATGTTCATCGCGGGCAGGCTATCGACATGCATCAGTAAAAACACGCGGAAAGCATGCGATCAGACGGCGAGGTGTCCGCCTTCGAGGCGGAAGATGGTGTCGTCCGGCGAGCGGTCGGCCCAGTCGAGGAATGTCGTGGTGATGATCGCCTGGGAGCCGGCCGGGAGGGACGCGAGGAGGCGGTTCCGGCGGTGTGGGTCGAGCTCTCCGAAAATGTCGTCGAGGAGGAGGATGGGTGCGTGGAGCTGGACGGCCTCGAGGTGGCGGGCTTGGGCGAGCTTCATGGCGAGCGCGATCCCGCGCTGTTGCCCCTCCGAGGCAAATGCTGCGGCATCGAGCCCGTTGAGCGTGAGGCGGAGGTTGTCGCGGTGCGGGCCGACGACCGTCTGGCGGAGCCTGTCCTCGTTGTTGCGGGAGCTTGCGAGGGCATCGGCGAGCGCGCCGTCGGCACCGGGAATGTAGGCGATGTCGAGGGATTCGCCGGCACCTCCGATCTCAGAGCAGGCCGCGGCCGCCCGGGGGGCGAGCTCGGCGGCGAGCGATGCGCGCGCGGCGAGCAGGAAGTCGCCCGCCTCGGCGAGCGGACGGTCAAACGCGCCGATTTCGCGGCGGGGGCGGCGGTCTTTGAGTAGCGAATTTCTTGAGCGCAGCGCGCGCTCGTAGTCGCGCAGGGATTTCCGGTAGCCGGGCAGGCATTGGGAGCCGAGGAAGTCGAGATACCGGCGGCGGCCGCCACCGCCGCCCCGCACCAGCTCGAGGTCGGTGTTGGCAAACCATGCCACCCGCGCGACCCCGAGGTAGTCGTCCGTGCGCGACTGCGGCTTCGAGTCGAGCGCGATCGCGCGTTCGCCCGACGCATGCCGGCAGACCATGTGGGTGCCCGCGCAGTGTCCGTCGAGCGCGAACCCGCCGCGCCCGAGCTTCACCGCCTCGGCCATCGCGGCCGTGCGTGGGGACTGCAGGCGCAGCAGGACGCAGATCGCCTCAAGGAGCGACGTCTTCCCCTGCGCGTTCGCGCCGGAAACAAACGTCCGCCCGCGCCCGGGAAAAAATTCCAGATCATCGAAGCATCGGAAGTCGTGCAGTCGCAGGTCGGTGAGCATCAGGCCGCTAGGAACGGGGTCCATTTCGACTCGGACGCGGCGGAAGCCACGGCGGTCTCGATGAAGGCCATGCCGTGGACCCCGTCGTCCACTGTCGGATAGTCGCGCGCGCGGGAAGGGACTCCGTCCACCCGGTCGCGGATATCGGCGGCGGCTTCCAGGTAGATGTTCGCGAACGCCTCGATGAACGCCTCGGGGTGGCCGGCCGGGAGGCGGGTGAATTTTTTTGCGGCCTCGCAGAGGTAGGGATTCCCCCTGCGGAGCGTGCGTGCGGGCTCGCCTTTCGGCTGGAACGCGAGTTCGTTCGGATGTTCCTGATACCATGCGAGCGATCCCTTGGTCCCATAGATCCTGATCGAGAGATTATTTTCCTCGCCCGCCGAGATCTGCGACGAGTGGAGGACTCCGACCGCTCCGCCCCGGTATTTCAGGAGGAGGTTGCCGTCGTCCTCGAGGAGGCGTCCGGGGACGAATGTGGTGAAGTGCGCGCAGAGCGCCTCGATGTCGAGACCGGTGATGTGGCGCGCGAGGTTTTCGGCGTGCGAGCCGATGTCGCCGATGCAGCACGAGGAGCCTGCGCGGGCGGGGTCGGTCCGCCATGCGGCCTGCTTCTGACCGTCGTTCTCGATGCTGTCGAGCAGCCAGCCCTGCGGGTATTCGGCGACGATTTTGAGGATGTCGCCGAGTTCGCCTGAGCGGACAATTTCGCGCGCCTGTTTGACCATTGGGTAGCCGGTGTAGTTGTGGGTGAGCACGAAGAGGCTTCCAGATTTTTCGACCTCGTCGCGCAGCGCGACCGCCTCCTGCAGCGTCGCGGTCATCGGCTTGTCGCATACGACGTGGAATCCCTTTCGAAGGAACGCGGTGGCGACCGGCGCGTGCATGTGGTTCGGCGTGACGACCGATACAAAATCAATCCGCAGGTCGGCTGGCAGCGAGGCCTCGGCTTCGGCCATCTCGCAGAAGTCGGAATAGACGCGCGCGGGATCGAGGAAGAGGTCGGCGCCGGACTGGCGGCTCCTGTCGGGATCGGATGAAAAGCATCCGGCGACGAGCTCTATCTGCCCGTCGAGGTTCGCGGCCATCCGGTGGACCCCGCCGATGAACGACCCGGGACCGCCGCCGACCATCCCCATGCGCAGCCTGCGGGTCATTGGTTTTTTTCTTTGGAAAATGCGGCGTCGAACGCGGTGCGATTCGGCTTGAAATCAAGCTTGCGGGTGAACGCGGCCGCCTCGGTCGCGCCATGGACGCGGTCCATCCGGCTGTCCTCCCATTCGACCGAGAGCGGGCCGGCGTAGCCGATATCGTTGAGCGCGACGATGATGTCCTCGAACCGGATGTCCCCATGTCCGGGCGAGCGGAAATCCCAGTAGCGGGCCGGCGATCCGAAGTCCGTGTGGCCGCCGAAGACGCCGACCGTGCCGTCGCCGTGCCCCCACCAGACGTCTTTCATGTGGACATGATAAATCCGGTCCGGGAAATGACGGAGGAATTTCACGTAATCCACCCCCTGGTAGCCGAGGTGCGACGGGTCGTAGTTGAACCCGAACCTCCGGTGCGAGTTCACGGCCTGGAGCGCGCGCGCGGCCGTGGCGATATCGAACGCGATTTCCGTCGGATGCACCTCGAGCGCGAAGTTGACATCGGCCTCCTCGAAGGCCTCGAGGATCGGGGTCCATCGTTGCGCAAAATCCCGGAACCCGGCCTCGATGTAGGCCTGGTCGGTCGGCGGAAATGCGTAGAGCGCGTGCCAGATGCTTGAGCCGGTGAATCCGTTGACAACCGCCGGGAACCCGCCGGGACCGCCCGGGCGCGCGTCGAAAAACTTCCGGGCCGCGCGTGCAGCATCGGCGACCCCTGCAGCGGCGCGGCGGCGGACGCCTTCGGGTTCGCCGTCGCCCCAGATCTCTGGCGGAAGGATCGCCCGGTGGCGTTCGTCAATGCGGTCGCAGACCGCCTGTCCGACAAGATGGGTCGAGATCGCATGGCAGCCGAGCCCGTGGCGGCCGAGCAATGCCCACTTGTCGGCGGCGTAGGAATCGTCGGCGAGCGCGCGGGCAACATCGAAGTGGTCGCCCCAGCAGGCGAGCTCGAGCCCGTCGTAGCCCATGCCCTTGGCGAGCGGAGCGAGTTCCTCGAGCGGCAGATCCGCCCATTGTCCGGTGAATAGCGTGATGGGTCTCATGTCTGGGTTGTGTGTGGGGGGACTCTTAGCAGCGTGCCACACGAATTCAAGCCGGGATGCCGACCGGGGAGGGAACTCTGTGAGGGCGGATCTTCCAAAGGGACGTCAGGGACGAAAGCGACCAAAGTCTGCTGGCGCGCTCGCATTTCCCCCTTTGGTCGCTTTGGTCCCTTGAGTCCCTTGGGAAAAGCCACTCACTGTCGGCCGCCTCTCGACCGCAGTCGCGCGCGGGTCATCGCTTCGCGAAGCCCGCCCTGATCGAGAAAGGCATTTTCGAGGGAGGCGATCTGGTGGTCGAGGAGGAAGCATGTCACTTTGATGAGACCGATGATGACGTTGCAGCAGATTCCGGGATCGGGGTGCTCGATGCCTTTTTGGAATGTGTCGTAGTTTGCGCCGGGGGTTCGGTTAAGCTGCCGAAGTCGCTGCGCGTGGGCGTGGGTTTTTTCCCATTCGGGAATTTTGCGGGCCCGCAGAAAATCACGGTAGTCCTCAAGGAGCTCTTCGAGGCTGGCGCGGGCGACGCTGGTCAGCTTGATCTCCATTTCCTTCGAGGTGCCCGATGCCTGGCTGCCCTCGATGATGTTTTGTTTGCCCGAGCGGGCAGCCTGAACCATCTGGTCGAACGTGCGGTCTTTGACGCTGAGAAAGCGTTCGCAGAAATAGCGCGTCGCTTGGAAGACCACGAGCGACTTCTGATACGAAGCCAGGCTCGCGTATCCGCCGTGCGGCGGGATAAAGCCGGGCGATGGGCGGCCGGTCTGCATGGCTGTGAGTGTGGCCGGGCGGGAGCGTGACGCGAGGATTTTTTTCCAAGGGCGAAGGGACGTCAGGGACGAAAGCGACCAAAGTCTGCTGGCGCGCTCGCATCTTCCCCTTTGGTCGCTTTGGTCCCTTGAGTCCCTTGGCGAAAGCGGGCTCCCTACGGATCTTCAGGTTTCGGCGGGTCCGCCGGGGCGTCATCCTTGCGGCCGGCGAAGAACCGCTCGACGACGTAGAAGCAGGCGGGGATGAGGAAGATCGAGAGGAGGGTCGCGGCGAGCATGCCGCCGATCACCGTGGTCCCGAGGATCCGGCGGGAGACCGCGCCCGAGCCGGTGGCGACGGCGAGCGGGATGGTGCCAAGGATGAATGCGAACGCGGTCATGAGGATCGGGCGGAGCCGGAGCTTTGCGCCGGCGAGCGCGGCCTCGAGCGCGGGCTTGCCTTTTTCGTATTCGTCCTTTGCAAATTCGACGATGAGGATCGCATTTTTTGCGGCGAGTCCGATGAGCATGACGAGCCCGATCTGCGCGTAGAGGTTGTCCTGCATCCCCCGGATCGCGAGGCCGGCGAACGCGCCGAAGACCGCGACCGGTGTGGTGAGAAGAACGCTGAACGGCAGCGACCAGCTCTCGTATTGGGCGGCGAGGATGAGGAACACAAACAGGAGGGAGAGCCCGAAGATCGCGGCCGGCGGAACCCCCTGCGCGGCCTGCTGCTCCTGGTAGGACATCCCGAAGTAGTCGTAGCCCATCCCCTGCGGCATGTTCTGCGCGAAGACTTCTTCGAGCGCGCGCATCGCTTGGGCGGTCGAGTAGCCGGGCGCGACGCCTGCATTGATTTGTGAGCATCGGAACATGTTGTAGCGCATCGTAAACTCCGGGCCGAACGACTTCCGCTCGCGGATGAACGAGTTGACCGGCACGGCCTGGCCCTTGTCGTTTGTCACGTAGAAGAGCCCGAGGTTGCTGATGTCGGTGCGGAACTCGCCCTCGGCCTGGATATAGACCTGCCACTGGAGGCCGAACCGGTTGAAGTAGTTGACAAAATACCCGCCGAGGAACGTCTGGACGGTCTGGTAGGCGTCGGTGAGGCTGACCCCCTGGATCATCGCCTGCGCCTCATCCACATCGAGGTAGATCTGCGGCACGTCCCAGAGCGAGGTCGTGAACAGCCCGGTGAGCTCCGGGCGTGCCTTCGCCTTCTCCATGAAGAGGCTCGTGTTCTTCGCGATGAATTCGACATCTTTGCCGAGCCGGTCCTCGAGCATGAACGTCACGCCGCCGGCCGTGCCGATGCCGGGGATCGCGGGCGGCGGGAACGCGAACGCGGCGGTCGGTTTGGTGAGCGCGCCGAGCTCGCGGTTGATCGTCGCTTGAAGCGCGTCAATCTGGAGGCTCGCGCTGGTGCGCTCCGCCCACGGCTTCATCGCGATGAAGAAAAACCCGGTGTAGGTGCTCTGGACGGTGCTCAGCAGGTTGAATCCGATGATCGAGGTGACGTGCTGGACGCCGGGGATTTTTTCCAGGATTTTTTCGATGTCGCCCGAGGCAGCGGCGGTCTGCTGGAGCGACGACGCGCGTGGGAGCTGAACGACCCCGAACAAATACCCCTGGTCTTCCTCGGGGATGAAGCCGGTCGGCATCCGCACGCCGAGCCCCAGCCCGGCCAGCGCGAGCAGCGCAAGCAGGAAGAGGCTGATCACAAACTTCCGCATCAGCCCGCCGCAGATGCTCACGTAGCCGTCGGTCGCGCGTCCGAACATTTTATTGAACCACCGGAAGAACGCCCCGAGCGGACCGGTCGTCTCCTTTTTCGGGCGCAGGAGGAGCGCGCCGAGCGCAGGGCTTAGCGACAGCGCGTTGAATGCCGAGATGAGCACCGAGACCGCCATCGTCACGGCGAACTGCTGATACATCGCGCCCGTGATGCCGGGGATGAAAACCGTCGGGATGAAGACGGCGGCGAGGATCAGCGCGATCGCGACGACTGGGCCGGAGACCTGCGCCATCGCCTTGATCGCCGCGTCTTTGGGCGACAGCCCGGCTTCAATGTGGTGCTCGATCGCCTCGACCACGACGATCGCATCGTCCACGACAAGCCCGATCGCCAGAACCAGCCCGAAGAGCGAGAGCGTGTTGATCGAAAATCCCAGCATCGGGAACAGCGCAAACGTCCCGATCAGCGACACCGGCACGGCGATGAGCGGGATCAGCGTCGCCCTCCACCCTTGCAGGAAAATGAAGACGACGATGATCACGAGCACCATCGCCTCGAAGAGCGTCTTCACGATCTCCTTCATCCCCTCGGTGATCGCGAGCGTCGTGTCGAGCGCGACCTCATACCGGAAGTCGTCGGGAAATTGTTTCGCCTGCTGATCGAAGAGCGCGCGGACCTGCTTCATCGTATCCACCGCGTTCGAGCCGGGGAGCTGATACACGCAGACGATCGCGGCGTTCTGTCCGTTGTAGCGGCCCTGAAGGTTGTAGATCTGGCCGCCGAGGTCTACCCGCGCGACATCTTTGACCCGGATGATCGAGCCGTCGGGATCCGCGCGGATGACGATATTTCCGAAGTCCTCCGGGGTGACCAGGCGGCCGGTGGTGTTGACTGTGAACGTGAAGACCTGGCCCTGCGGGACCGGCTCGCCGCCGATCTGGCCGGCCGGGTTCACGTTGTTCTGGGCGTTCACCGCGTTGATCACCTGCGGGACCGTGATATTGAGCGTCGCGAGCCGGTCCGGCCGCACCCAGATACGCATCGCGTATTCGCCGGCACCGAAGATACTCACGCTCCCGACCCCGTTCACGCGGGTCAGCGGGTCGTTGATGTTGATGTAGGCGTAGTTGGCAAGGAACGTCGGATCGTAGGTTCCCTTCGGCGAGTAGAGCGCGAAGACCCCGAGCGGGGACGACAGTGCCTGCTCGACGGTGAGGCCGTAATTCCGGACATCCGAGGGGAGCTGCGACGACGCCTGGGTCTGCCGCATCTGCGCGAGGATCTGGTCGGTCGTCGGCACGGTGTCGGTGCCGAAGATCACGTTGAGCGTCATCATGCCGTTGTTGGCATTGATCGAATACATGTATTCCATTCCCTCGACCCCGCTCATCTGCTGCTCGATCGGCGTGGCGACCGACTGCTCGACCGTGAGCGCGTCCGCGCCGACATACGTCGTCTGGACTTGGATCTGCGGGGGCACGATGTTTGGAAACTGCGAGACCGGCAGGCTCGACATCGAGACCAGGCCAACGATCACCGTGATGATCGCAATGACCATCGCCACGATCGGCCGGCGGATGAAAAAGTTCGACATGGGGCTATTTCGTGGCCAGGGGCTGGTAGGGCTGGGCGACGACCTTCATCCCGTGCCTCGCCTTTTCGATCCCGCCGACGACGACCTTGTCACCGGCTTTGACCGCGCCGTGGACGACTTGTAGCTGGCCCTGGATCGGCCCGAGCTTCACCGGGGTCGCTTTGACCGTGCTGTCGGGCTGGAGGATCGAGACGAAAAAGTTTCCCTGGATTTCGACCGTCGCGGCCTGCGGTACAAGGATCGCGTCGGCGAGATGCTGGACCGGCGCGGTGACGCGTCCGAAGAGCCCGGGGCGGAGCACGCTTCCGGGGTTCGGGAAAAGCGCGGTGATCTGGATTGTGCCCGTCGAGGTGCTCACCTGACGGTTCACGAAATCGAATTTCCCCATCTCGCCGTAGGTCGAGCCGTCGGCGAGCGTGAGGACGATCTGTCCGGCTGCAGCCAGCGACTTGCCGCTTTGCAGCTCGGCGAGCAGGGGAGCGGCCTTGAGATACTGGACCTCGGTAATCGAAAAATTCATCTTCATCGGGTCTACCTGCGAGAGCTGGGTGAGGACGGCCGTCTTGCCGCCCGGTCCGACGAGGTCGCCGATCTGGGCCTGCGCGACGCCGGCGATCCCGTCGAACGGCGCGGAAATCGTGCAGTAGTCGAGGTTCACCTGCGCCGCCTGCATCTGGGCCTGCGAGGCCGCCGCTGCCGCGAGCGCGGCCTGGGTATCCTGGTAGGACGTGTCGTATTCCTGCTGGCTGATGACCTTGGTTTTGTAGAGTTGGGCCTGGCGTTCGAGCGTTATCTGCTGGAGCTGGGCCTGGGCGACCGAGCGCGCGTAGTTCGCCTGCGCCTGCGACAGCACCGCCTGGAACGGCCGAGGGTCAATCGTGAAGAGGAGATCCCCCTTTTTTACCGCCGACCCCTCCTTGTAGTTTTGCGTGAGAAGGTAGCCGGTGACCTGCGCCTGAATATCCGAATTCTGGAACCCGTCGAGCAGCCCAACCCACTGGTCGGTCGCGGTGACATCCTTCTGAATCGCGGGGGTCACGGTCACCGAAATCGGAGGGGCCACAGGCTTCGGCTTCTCGCACGCTGCAAGAAACACGGTGGCGAGCAGGAATAGGACTGTGGGAAATCGGCGCGACATGGTTGAAATCGGTAGCAGCTACCAGCCGCCAGGGCGAGCGGTAAAATTCATCCGCGATTGCCGCCCGGGGCGCGTCCGCACAATTGTGCAGCTTATCCGGCTGCGCGCAGACCTCCCCGCGAGCGCATGCCCGACGAGTGGCGGAGGAACCTCCACGCAGCGCAGGAAAAGGGGCTGGACCGCA
>DYRS01000060.1 GCA_020718585.1 Chthoniobacter flavus | reverse complement strand
CGACCCGCATCCGCCAGCTTGAAGGCTTCCTCGAAGCCCAGGAGCTCTGATCCGGAGTTTATAATCCATCAGTCCGATTTCGAATCGCACCACTGGGAGGGAGTGGTTGCGTCAATTTTCCACGGGTTTTCGACGGCAGCTCGGGCGGCACGGTCATGGCAATTTCAGCTTTTCGTAAAGGGCTTGAAGCTGCGGGGAGGGAACGCCGCAGGCGATCGCGCGGCGGAGCGGTTCGCCCCAGATCGGCTCGATCTCGAGCGGGTTTCCCGCGCGGGCGTCCACAAGCGTTGACGGGATGTAGGCGCCCATTTTTCCGGTCCGGCGGATCTGGAATGCGGCGTATTCTTGGGGGATCACATGCCCCTCGGCGGCAGCGATCGCGCGAACCTCGTCCATGAGCGCGAGGCAGGTCGCGTGAAGTCCGGGATCCGAGAGAATCCGGTCAACCCCGGCGTCCGCGACCGTGCAGAGCCCGTTGAACGGGATGTTCCAAACCAGCTTCCTCCAGCGCTCGCCCGCAAGATCGTCCACCACGCAGGTTTCGATCCCGGCGGAGGCGAACGCGTCGGCGAGATCGCGCGTCCGCCCGAGCGGAGGGCGTCCGAACTCGCCGATCGAAAGCGTGCCGTGCCCGAAGTGGTCGACCTCGACCGGATTTCTCCGCGTGAGGCAGACAAAGCAAAGCCCACCCATGATTCGCTCCGCGCCGAAGTGCGAGGCGAGGAACTCCTCGTTCCCCAGCCCGTTCTGGAGCGTGATGATCCAGGTGGATTCTCCGAGCAGCGGCGCGACCAGCGCTGGCAGCGCCGCGTTTGCGGTCGCCTTGACGGCCACAATCACGCCGTCGCACGCGCCGATGTCGC
This sequence comes from Chthoniobacter flavus, assembly GCA_020718585.1. GTDB lineage: Bacteria > Verrucomicrobiota > Verrucomicrobiia > Chthoniobacterales > Terrimicrobiaceae > QYQL01. Next base: position 11,553 of record DYRS01000060.1, on the reverse strand, counting down.
GCGGGTCGGCGGCGATCCGGGGGTGGGGGATGTGGACCGCGTGCTGCGAGGAGTGTATCCGGATGCCCGATTCCGACGCCGGGCCGAACCCCGAGCGCATCAAAAACCTCACGTCGTGCCCGCGCAGGCAGGAGCCGTAAAACAACCCGATCGACCCGGAGCCGACAATCGCGATTTTCATGCGCCTGGCTATGCCAGATTTTTCCCCTCCGGTCCGGATTCCCGCTCCGTGCGGAACGGTCCGTTTTTGAGCGGGTAGTGGTGCCACATATGACCGCTTTTTTCGAGGAGGTGGTCGGACGCCGCCGGGCCCCACGAGCCGGATTCGTAGTTCGGAAAATCCCGCGCGGGGAGTGCCTGCCAGACGTCGAGGATCGGGCTGACGATCCGCCACGACGCGTCCACGCTGTCGTAGCGGTGAAAGAGCGTGGTGTCGCCGATCATGCAGTCGTAGAGAAGCGTCTCGTATCCGGTCGCGGCCGTGCCCTCGCCGAAATCGCTGTAGGAAAAATTGAGGGGAACATTGACGAGGTTGATGTTCGGGCCCGGGCGTTTCGCATGGATGTCGAGCGTGATCCCCTCGTCCGGCTGCATGTGCAGCACGAGCCGGTTCGGCTTGCTGTTCGTCTGCACGTCCTCGCCGAAGAGGAGGAGCGGGGCGCGCCGGAACCCGATGACCACCTGGGTCGAATGCGCCGCGAGCCGCTTGCCCGAACGGATGAAAAATGGCACCTCCGCCCACCGCCAGTTCTCAACAAAAAGCTTCATGGCCACGAACGTCTCGGTATTCGATTGCGGGTTGACATCCGGCTCCGAGCGGTAGGCCGGGACCTGTTTGCCGGCGATGATCCCGGGGCCGTATTGGCCGCGCACGGTGTTCGAGATCACCTCCTCCGGCTCCATCGGGCGGATCGCCTCGAGCACCTTCACCTTTTCGTTGCGCACGCTGTCGCCGGTGATCGAGCTCGGCGGCTCCATCGCGATGAGCGAGAGCACCGAGAGGATGTGGTTCTGCACCATGTCGCGCAGCACGCCCGAATGGTCGTAATACCCGCCGCGCAGCTCGACCCCGAGCTCCTCGGCCACCGTGATCTGCACGTAATCAATATACCGGCGGTTCCAAACCGGCTCGAAAATCGAATTTCCAAACCGGAAGACCATGATGTTCTGCACGGTTTCCTTTCCGAGGTAGTGGTCGATCCGGTAAACCTGCGACTCGTTGAGATGCCTGCAAAGGTTTTCGTTCAGCGCGCGCGCGCTCGTCAGATCGTGCCCGAACGGCTTCTCGATGATGACCCGCCGCCACGCGTCGGCCGCCTCGGTCGTGAGTCCGACCGTCCCGAGCTGGTCAACAACCTTCGCAAAAAATGTTGGCGAGACCGCGAGGTAAAAAAGCACATTCCCCGGAAGGCTCCAGTCGGCCCGCGCCTGCCCGATCTTCGCATCCAGCGCCTTGAACGTTTCGACGTCGTTGAAATCCCCCTGCAAATAATACATCCGCTTCCGAAAATCCTCCCACTCGGCGTCGTCCACCGGCCGCGTCGCAAACTCCTTGATATCCGCCGTCGCCTTCGCGCGGTAGGCGTCGTCGTCGCCGTCGGTCACCGCCACCCCGATCACCGCAAAGCTTTGTGGCAGGAGCCCGAGAACCTTGAGGTTGTAGAGTGCCGGCAGCAGCTTGCGCTTGGTCAGATCGCCCGACGCTCCGAAGATGACGATCGTGCAAGGTGCGCCGGGGGTGTTGCGGAAGGAGGGTGATTGTGGCGTCATGCCGCGACCCTAGCGCGTGGCGGCGGGCCGCGCAAGCCGCGCCGGGTTCCGCGCCGGGTTCTGGGCAGGGATCGCGAGATGAGGCGTAGGTGAGCGAGGGGGTTATGAGGGCAGCTTTACGCGGAGCATTCGTTCTGGATCTCGACCTGCGCGCCGGTCGGGACAAGTGCGAACAGCTCGATCACGTCGTCGTTTTTGAGCCGGATGCACCCGTGGCTGGCCGGGCATCCGATCAGGTGCTCCTCGTTTGTGCCGTGGATGTAGATGTAGCGCTCGCGCGTGTTTGCGTTGTCCTCATCGAGCCCCTCAAGCCAGAGGATACGCGAGAGCACGCCGTCCTCACCGGCCCCCGGCACCGCAATCTCGCCGGTCGGCAGGCGGGATCGGAAAACCGACCACGCCGGCTCGCCGTCGCCGAATTTTTCGCAGACGCGAAAATTTCCAATCGGCGTCCGGTTGCTCCCCGGCTCGCTGCCGAGGCCGAATTTTGAAGTCGAGACCGGCCAGGACTTGACCGCGACGCCATTCGAGAGAAGATGCAGCCGTTGCCCGGCGACATCGACCCGAAGGTGGGGGAGGTTGTCGGATTCGTTTTCCATTCTTCACCACTATGTCAAAACAGAAAAATGTTGCAATCGTCGGGGCGTCCGGCGCGGTTGGCGTCGAGATGCTCCGCGTGATGGAGCGGCGGAATTTTCCGCTTGGTAAGCTGCGCCTGCTGGCGTCCCCGCGCTCGGCCGGGCGCACGCTCGAATTTCGCGGCAAGGACGTCGTGATCGAGCCGCTCGGGATCAATTCGTTTGAGGGGATTGATATCGCGCTCTTCAGCGCCGGGTCGCAGATCTCGCGCGAGTTCGCCGAGGTCGCCGTGGATTCCGGCGCGCTTGTGGTGGACAACTCGTCCGCATTCCGGATGTCGGAAAATGTCCCGCTCATCGTGCCCGAGGTCAACGCTGAGGACATCCGGCCGCACCAGGGGATCATCGCGAACCCGAACTGCACGACCGCGATCACCCTCATGGCACTCCACCCGCTCCACCGGGCGTTCCGGGTCAAAAGGATTTTTGCGTCGAGCTACCAGGCGGTCTCCGGTGCCGGCGCGCGCGCGATTGACGAGCTCCGGCACCAGGTCGAGGCGATCGCGCACGGGAAAAAATCTCCCCCCGAGGTCTTCCCGCACCAGATCGCGTTCAACGTGATCCCGCAGGTGGATTCGTTTTTGGACACCGGCTACACGAAGGAGGAGATGAAGATGCAGAACGAGGGGCGGCGGATCATGCGCCTGCCGCGGTTCAAAGCCTCGGTGACGTGCGTCCGCGTGCCGGTGTATCGTGCGCACTCGGTGGCCGTGAGCGCGGAGTTCGAGCGGCCGGTCGGAGTTCGCGAGGCGGCGGACGCGATCCGCAAGGCGCCGGGCGTGCAATACCTCGACGAGGGGTATCCGATGCCGATCGACTGCGCCGGCAAGGACGACTGCTTCGTCGGCCGGATGCGGATCGATTGCGCGATGGAAAACGGCCTGTCGTTCTGGGTCTGCGGCGACCAGCTTCTCAAAGGCGCCGCCCTCAACGCGGTGCAGATCGCAGAGCTGCTCTGACGGGAGTGACCGCAGGCAGGCTCTGGGCACCTCTCCGGCTCCCAAAGAAAAAATGACCCCGCTCATTCTGCTCGTCGGCTTTCTGGGCTCCGGCAAGACGACCTTTCTTCGCCGGCTGCTGCCGGAGCTTCGTGCGCGAGGGATTGATCCCCACGTCATCATCAACGACTACCGGAATGCGCGCGTCGATGCCGAGCTGCTCCGCGAATATGCGGATTCGATCGTTCCCATCAGCGGGAGCTGCGTGTGCTGCGGGTCGCGGGACGAACTCCTCGGCATCCTCGAAAATTTCGGGCATTCTCCGAATCGCGCGGTCGTCATCGAAACGAATGGCACGACCGACTCCGCAGAGCTCATCACGCTGCTTTCGCTCGATCCAGTCCTCGCCCGCTTCACCCAGCCGATCCAGCTTTCTGTCATTGACGGGCAGCGGTGGCAAAAGCGGTTCTGGCACAATTCGCTCGAACTCGCGCAGACGAGGACGGCAAATTTTCTCTTCATTTCGAGATGGAATGATCTGCACGCGATGCGCCGCGAGAACGTCGCGGAATCGCTTGCCCGCCACGGCCTTCACTGCGAGATCGTCGCTCCCGACGGGTTTGCGGAAAAAATCGCGGAGTTTCTTGTCTCGGTGCGGGACGAGCCGACCCGCGAGGCTGTGCCCCGCGCGGCGGAGTGCGGACACCACCACGGGCATGGTGCCTCACATGGGGCGCACCATTTCGCCTCGCTGCAAATTGATCTGCCGCCCACCGTCGCGCGCGCTGCGCTTGCCGCGTTTCTCGACGGGCTTCCGCCCGAAGTGATCCGCGTGAAGGGCCTTGCGCGGCTCTCCGATTCGCCGGACGAATTCCACGTTTTTCAGCGCGTCGAAGACGGCGCGACCCAATGGCTGCCGGTCGGACCTTCGCCGCGCATGGACCATCCGGTGGCCGTGCTGATCGGGCCGGAAATCGAACCGGGCCCGATCCTCGACCGTGCGGCGGGGCTTTTCAGCCGCTCGGCCGTGCGCGGGCTCTAGCCCCGCCAAGAGCGTCAGAATCAGGTATCCCAATCCTGCGCGAAGCTGCCGACAAGCTCGCCGGGCTCAAGCGTCGCCGTGCCGAGCTTGGCGACGACGACCCCGCTCGCGTGGTTCGAGATTTCGGCCGCCTCGCGGGCGGACGCGCCGGCGCAGACCGACAGCGTGTAGAGCGCAATCGCCGTGTCCCCAGCCCCGGAGACATCGAAGACCTCGCGCGCGCGGGTGGGCGTGTGGTAGGGCGCGGCACCCCGCTCGAACAGGATCATCCCGTGCTCGCCCAGCGTGATCAGCAGCCCGCCAAGGTTCCATTTTTCCATGAGCCGACCGCCGACCGCAAGCAGCGGCGGGTCGGAGAGCGGATCGTCCGCCGCCCCGGGATCAATGCTCCCCGCCATGGCAAATGCCTCCGACCGGTTCGGCTTCAGCAGGTCCACCCCGCTCCAGTCAAGGGGATTGCCGGGGTTCGGGTCGGCCGCAAGAAATTTCCCGTGCGCGCGGGCCAGCCGGCACACCTCGTCCTTTAGATCCTGGCAGAGAAACCCCTTGCCGTAGTCCTCGAGGATCACGCCGTCAACCGACGGAATGGCTGCGGCAGCCAGTGCCGCCGCGCGCGCCGTCACCTCCGCCACCGGCCCGCAGTTCTTCTCGCGGTCCACCCGCACCACCTGCTGCTGGCGGGCGACGATCCGGGTCTTTACAATCGTCGGCGCGCCCGCAAACGATACCAGTGCCTCAGTGCCGATCCCCTCTTCGGCCAGCAGCCCCCGGAGCTTCTCCGCGAAGGCATCCTCGCCGACAATCCCGCACAGTGGCACCTCCGCGCAAAACGGGCGGAGGTTGCGGGCTACGTTCGCCGCGCCGCCCGGATACGACGACTCCGCCTGCACCTCGACGACCGGCACCGGCGCTTCGGGCGAAATCCTCGAGACCCGACCCCATACGAACTCGTCGAGCATCACGTCGCCAACAACCAAGATGCGGCGCGCGCGGGCGGACTCAAGAAGATGTTGTAATCTGGCGGAATTCATCGCATGTTCGCGTTCCGATCTAACCGGACACCCGACTCCGCAAAAAGCCAAAACTTTCCCATGACCAAGAATATCTCGCTGATTCTGGCTCTGCTCTGTCTCGCCACCTCCGCCTCAGCGCAGCCCATTCCCGATTCGATCGACCTCTCGAAATTCCCCGCCCAGGCGGTTGACGACGTGGTCGTCCCGGTGCCGAGCGAGATTTTTGCGGTTCTCGACAAGCTGGGCAGCCCGAACTGGCGGGGCGAGCTCCGCGGGTCGCTGGGAAAAAATACCGGCAACCGCGCGCAGGTCGCGCTCCTCCTCGGCACGGTCATCGCCGAGGGGTTTATCGCCGTCGAGGCCGAGGATGCCGGCCGGGTTCAGGAAATCGGGCGCGAGGTTCTCGTGCTGGCCGAGGCGATCAACGTCCGCAAGGCCGTGATCAAGCGCAGCAAAAGCATCACCGAAAAGGCCGACGCCAAGGAATGGAAATCCGTCCGCAGCGAGTTTGACGGCGCGCTGCAGGACGTGCGGGGCGCGATGCGCGAGCTCGGCGACGACGAGCTCGCCCAGCTCGTGAGCATCGGCGGATGGCTTCGCGGGACCGAGGTGCTCACCTCGATCGTCTCGAAGCACTACTCGCCGGATGGCGCAGAACTCCTCTTCCAACCGCACCTTCTCGACTACTTCATGGGCAAGCTCGACGGACTCAAGAACACGCGGCTCGGGAAAGACGATCTCGTCGTCAAAACCCGCAAGACGATCGCCGCGATCCGCCCGCTCATCGGCAGGGACGATGGCACAAAAATCTCCGCCGACGCGGTTCAGCGAATCAATAAAATGACCGCCGAAACGGTCGCCGCCATCGCGTCCAAGGAGCCCTGATTTCCCAAAGTGAAAAAGATTCTCTCCATCCTGCTCCTGGCGGCCGCGGCGATCCCGCTCTACGCCTACGTGAACGACGCGCTTTCGTTTGCCCACGAGGCCGCGCTCCCGTTCGTGAAAGAGGGCTTCAGCGTCCGCGAGGACGCTTGGGGCGGCGACCTCGGGGTCAAAGACCAGCAGGCCGTTTCCTCCCAGCTCTTCAAAGGCAACGACTACGTCTTCTGCCTCGGCACCGATATCGCCAAGGCGGTCCTCACCGTCCACCTCTACGACGCCTCAGGAAAACTCGCCGAATCAAAATCCTGGCGCAACGGTCGGTTCGCGTTCGCGCGCATCTCTCCGGCAAAAACCGGAACCTACTACGCGATCGTCTCGGTGGAAAAGTCGCCGGTCGAGCGCTCCGGTTGGGCGCTTGTGTATGCCTACAAATAGCCGCCGGAGGAGCTCCCGGTCCCGCTAGCTTCCGCATGGAGACGTTCACGCTGGAATTTGAAAATGCGCGTGCGCTTCAGGCGCTGTATGGCGGCGATGAAAAGCTTCTTCGCACGCTCGAAGACCGGCTCGCCGTGCGCGTGACCACGCGCGACGGATGGCTCCGCATCGAGGGCGACCCCGCCGACATCGCGCGGGCGCGCTCCGTCTTCGACCAGCTCCACGATGCCGTGCGGCGGGGCACATCCGTCGGGCAGCATGAGTTTCTCTACGCGCTGAAATCTGCCGGGGACGGAACCTCCGGCGGCGAGGGTCTCGACAAGCTGGTCTCGACCCGCATCGTCTGCTCGCCGCGCAAACCCGCGATCGTCCCGAAGACCGCCGGTCAAAAAGCCTACCTCGAGGCGATCCAGACCCACGACATCACGTTCGGGATCGGCCCCGCCGGAACCGGAAAAACCTACCTCGCGGTCGCGGTCGCGGTCGCCGCGCTGAAGCAGGAAAAAGTCGCGCGCATCGTGCTGACCCGTCCAGCGGTCGAGGCCGGCGAGGCGCTCGGATTCCTCCCCGGCGACCTCCAGGAAAAAATCCTCCCCTACCTTCGCCCGCTCTACGACGCGCTCTACGACATGCTCGAGCCCGAGGAGATCCAGAAGTTCATGGACCGGGGGACGATCGAGATCGCGCCGCTCGCCTACATGCGCGGGCGCACGCTCGGCAATTCGTTTGTCATCCTCGACGAGGCCCAGAACACGACGGCCGAGCAGATGTTCATGTTTCTCACCCGCATGGGCGCGGGCTCGCGCTGCGTGGTCACTGGCGACCGCACGCAGATCGATCTCCCGCGCAACAAGCTCAGCGGGCTCATCGAGGCGGCGGACGCCCTCCGCGACGTGCGGGGCATCGCGATGCACATGTTCTCCGAGCAGGACGTCGTCCGGCATCCGCTCGTCCAGGCGATCATTCTCGCCTACAAGGAGCTCCGCGGGGCGAGGGAAAGCCGGATCTGAACCGCCTATGTGGGATTTTTTCAAACGCCGCCGCCTCGTCGGCAAGGGCCTCGACTGCGGGAAGCGCCGCCGCACGATCGGGGACAGTGAGCTCGCCGAAGCCCTCCGCTCAGGATGGCTTCTCCGCTCGATCCTCCTCACCGGATTCGTCGCTGGGCTCTCGGTCCTCGTCTTTGCCGGACAGCAGGACGAGCCGGCAAAAAAGTTTCTTCTCTGCCTGCTGATCTTCGTGACTGCGGTCGCGCAGCTCCGGATCAACCACCCGGAGACGCTCGCCGTGAACTCCCGCCTCTGCCTCCTGCTCGGCGTCCTGCTCGTCCAGCTCGCCGCGATCAAAATCACGCTCCTGCAAGCGGCGGCGGGAAACATCGATCTCCAGCTCGCCCACCTGCTCGTGCCTTACTCGTTCGCGCCGCTCGTGCTCTCGGTCCTGCTCGGTCGCAACCACGGGATTTTTGCGGCCGTCTTTGCCAGCCTCTGGGGCTCGATGCTCGTCGGGCAGATTGATCCGGTGTTCCTAGTCATCTCGCTCATCACCGGCTTCATCGCGGTCTATGTCACGCTCCAGGTCCGTCGCCGCAGCCGGCTCATCCGCGCCGGCGTCTATGTCGGGATCGCCACGTGGATCCTGGCCGCCGCCTTCGGGCAGATCGGCCCGGTCTTCTGGGAATCTCCGGGGTTGACCGACTGGCGGATGATCGGCCTCCAAAGCCTCGCGGCGATCGGGACCGGCATCGGCACGTCTGTCATCGTCAGCGGCATTCTCCCGATCCTCGAGCCTCTCTTCAAAATCACCACCGAGATCTCATGGCTCGAAATGAGCGACCTCAACCACCCGGTCCTCAAGAGGCTCAGCATGGAGGCGCCCGGTACCTACCACCACAGCCTCGCCGTCGCCAACCTCGCCGAGGCCGCCGCCGAGGTCGTGGATGCCAACCCGACAATCTGCCGGGTCTGCTCGTATTTCCACGACATCGGGAAACTCGTGAAGCCCGACTACTTTACGGAAAATATCCCGCACGGCCACAACCCGCACGACGACCTCACCCCGACGATGAGCTCGCTCATCATCATCGCCCACGTCAAGGAAGGCGTTGACCTCGCCCTCAAAAACAAGCTCAACGACGAGATCGTGGATGTCATCCGCCAGCACCACGGCACATCGCTCGTCACCTACTTCCACAAACGCGCGCTTCAGCAGCAGGAGGATGCCCGAATCGGTGGAAAAATTATGAACATGCGGGTGGATGACATCCCGGCGGTCCGCGAGGAAAGCTTCCGGTATCCCGGTCCCCGCCCGCAGACGAAGGAGGCCGCGCTTATCAACCTCGCCGACTCGATCGAAAGTGCCTCGCGAAGCCTCGAGCGCCCGACTCCGCAGCGGATCGAAGACCTCGTCAACGGGATCATCGAATCCCGGATCGCCGGACACCAGCTCGACGAGTCCCCGCTCACCCTCGCGGAAATCCACCGCGCGACGGAAAGCTTCCGCTTCACGCTCGTCAATATGCTCCACGCCCGGATCGCCTACCCGAAGCGCGAGGACCAGCCGTCGGAAAAATTGGAAGAAAAATCCGCAGCCTGAGACTTCCGGCGGGGCGCATGCCCGAAAGCCGCAGAGCACAAGGGGAACGGGCGTCCCGCCCGTTTGGAGACGGGAAATCGTATCGTCGTGATGTGCCTCACACGGGCGGGACGCCCATGCTCCTTGGGAAGATCCTCGAAGTTGTCCCTTTCGGAAAGCGCCTCAAGGGATCAAATAATCCCGAAAAAGGCTTGTTCTTGTGGCGGTGGGACATACACTGACTGACCCGTCGGCAGCCAAGGAGGTTGCGACTGCCCGATGAGTTTTTTTTCGGGCGGAGGCGGAAACATCAACAATCAACCGTCAATAAAGTTATGCAAGCATTGCAGGAATTGATCGCAAGTTCGATCAAGAATTATCGTGAAGGAAGCATCGTCAAGGGCCACATCCTTGAGATCAGAAACCGCGAATTTCTCGTGGATATCGGCTACAAGAGCGAGGGAGTTATCCCAGCCTCCGAGTTCGAAGATCCCGACGAGGTCGAGATCGGCGATGAAATAGAAGTGCTCCTCGAGCGCCTCGAAAACGACGAGGGCATGGTCGTCCTCTCGAAGGAAAAAGCGGCTCAGCGGCAGAACTGGGAAAAGATCGTCGGTGTCTTCAAGGGCGACGGTCTCATCAAGGGCAAGGTCCGCTCGGTCGTCAAAGGCGGGCTCATCGTCAACGTCGGCGTCGAGGCTTTTCTTCCAGCCTCGCAGATTGACATCATCCCCCCGAAAGATCTTCAGCAGTTCGTCGGCAACATCTACGACTTCAAAATTGTCAAGATCAACGAGGACCGGAAAAACGTCGTCCTCAGCCGCCGCGAGATCATCGAGCAGGAACGCTCGGAGAAGCGGCAGACGTTCCTCTCGGGAGTCAATATCGGCGACAAGATCCACGGCACGGTCAAAAACATCACCGACTTCGGCGCGTTCGTTGACCTCGACGGGATTGACGGTCTCCTGCATGTCACCGACATGTCATGGGCGCGGCTCAACCATCCGGGCGAGCTCCTCAAAGTCGGACAGCAGCTCGAGGTCCAGGTGCTCGACATCAACAAGGAAAAGGAGCGGGTTTCGCTCGGTCTCAAACAGATGCAGTCGAATCCCTGGGACAAGATCGAGGAGCGGTTCCCGGTCGGACAGAAGGTCTCCGGAAAGATCACCAACCTCATGCCCTACGGCGCGTTCGTGCAGATCGAGGAGGGGGTCGAGGGGCTCATCCATGTCTCCGAGCTCTCGTGGACGAAGCGCATCGCGCGTCCGTCGGATGTCCTCACGATGGGGCAACTCGTCGAAGCGATCGTGCTCGGCGTCAACAAGGACGAGCAGAAAATCTCGCTCGGCGTCCGCCAGCTCGAACCGAATCCTTGGGACGAGATCGAGCTCCGCTACATGATCGGCAAGCAGGTCAAGGGCAAGGTCCGGAACATGACCGCCTACGGCGCGTTCGTCGAACTCGAGGAGGGGATCGACGGGATGATCCACGTCTCCGATCTCTCGTGGACCCGCAAGATCAACCATCCGAGCGAAGTCCTCAAAAAGGGCGACGAACTCGAGGCGGTGGTCATCGACATCGACAAGGCAAACCAGCGGATCAGCCTCGGCACCAAACAGCTCGACTCCGATCCTTGGAAGGAAATTGATACCCGGTTCCGCATCGGCGACCTCGTCAAGGGAACGGTCAGCAAGATCACCAACTTCGGCGCGTTCATCCAGCTTCAGGACGACATTGACGGGCTCGTTCACATCTCGCAGATCAGCGAGGACCGGATCGAGAAGGTCAAGGACGCGCTCAAGGTCGGTCAGGAGGTCGAGGCGCGGGTCATCAAGGTGGACAAAGCCGAGCGCCGGATCGGGCTCTCGATCAAGGCCGCCAACTACGGCGAGGAAGCACTCCGCAAGGAAGCCGAGGCGTTCGACACCCTTCGCCCTGGTGAAGACATGGTCGGACTCGACCAAGCGTTCCAGTTCGCCGAGGACGAATACCGTCCGGGCGAAGGCAAGAAAAAATAAGCATCACCCACACTCAACCCCGAAAGTGCCGCCGGCCCGCAAAGCCAGCGGCACTTTTTATGCTGGCTTTTCACGATGCGGGAAAGGGCGCATCTCTGAAAGTTGCAAACCAAAGGAGCGCGGACATCCTGCCCGCTTGGTGGAGAAAGCGGGCGAGACGCCCACGCTCCCATCACGAAGCGTCTTTGCAGATGCGGGCGCAAAAAGTCAGGGATTTTTGGATGTTTTGTGAAATAGATGTAT
>DYRS01000059.1 GCA_020718585.1 Chthoniobacter flavus | reverse complement strand
TAATTGTTTCAAATTGGCGAACTTGCGATTTTTCTTAAAAAGAAAGTGCGTTTTTGCTGTCCATGCCCTCTTTTTTTTCGCCCTCAAACCAGCTCCAGTGCTTGCGCTCTGCCTTTCCGGACAGGCTCTAATTAGCAACCTCAGATTTTACCTCGGTGAATATTGGGGCAGATGCGGTTGATGGCAACTGGCAAGGGCTGCCCCCTTCCACGCCACAAAAAGCCGTCCGGGGATTGCTCCACGGACGGCGTTTATTGATTTCTGGTGGGCTGCTTCTACGCCTGTTCGAGGACGGCCTGTGCCGCTGCGAGGCGCGCGACCGGCACACGGAACGGCGAGCAGCTCACGTAGGTGAGGCCGACCTTGTTGCAGAACTTCACGCTCTCCGGGTCGCCGCCGTGTTCGCCGCAGATCCCGAGCTTGATTTTCGGGTTTGTGGCGCGGCCTTTTTCGATGGCGATCTTCATGATCTGGCCGACGCCATCCTGGTCGAGGGTGGCGAACGGGTTTTTCTTGAAGATCTCGTTTTCGGTATAGGCGCCGAGGAACGAGCCCATGTCATCGCGGCTCATGCCGAGTGCGGTCTGGGTGAGGTCGTTCGTCCCGAAGCTGAAGAACTGTGCGGTCTTCGCGATCTCGTCGGCCGTAATCGCGCCGCGCGGGACTTCGATCATCGTGCCGACGAGGTAGTCGAATTTGACCTTCTTTTCGGCCATGACCTGTTTGGCGATGCGGTGGACGATTTCGACCTGGAGGTCGAGTTCCTTTTTGAACCCGACGAGCGGGATCATGACCTCGGGTTTGACCTTGATCTTTTTCTTCACCGAGTCGGCGGCGGCCTCGAAGATCGCGCGGGCCTGCATCTCGGTGATCTCCGGGTAGGAAACCCCGAGGCGGCATCCACGGTGGCCGAGCATCGGGTTGAACTCGTGGAGATCCTTGACCCGCTGCGCGATCTTGTCGGCACTGACGCCGATCTTCTGGGCAAGTGCATTTTGCGAGCCGTGGTCGTGCGGCAAGAACTCATGGAGCGGCGGGTCGAGCAGTCGGATCGTGGCCGGATGCCCGTTGAGTGCCTTGAAGATGCCGGTGAAGTCCGCGCGCTGGTAGGGGAGGAGCTTCGCGAGGGCGTCTTTGCGCTCGCTTGTCTTCTCGGCGAGAATCATCTCGCGCATCGCGTCGATCCGGTCGCCCTCGAAGAACATGTGCTCGGTCCGGCAGAGCCCGATGCCGGTCGCGCCAAACGCGATCGCATTCGCGGTCTGCTCCGGGTTGTCGGCATTCGTGCGCACTTCAAGGCGCGTGATCTTCGAGCACCAGTCCATGAGCTGCTTGAAGTTTTTGAACTTCTCGGTCTTCTGCGCAGCCTTGTTTCCGTGGATGAGCCCGGTGATGATCTCGGACGGTGCCGTGGCGATCTGCCCGCCATAGACCGTGCCGGCCGTGCCGTCAATCGAGAGGAAATCCCCCTCCTTGAACGTCTCGCCCGAGACGGACACCGTCTTCTTGTCGTAGTCAATGTGGAGCGCGGAGGCGCCGCAGATGCAGACTTTCCCCATCTGGCGCGCGACGAGCGCGGCGTGCGACGAGACCCCGCCGCGAGCGGTGAGGATGCCCTCGGCGGCGATCATCCCGCGGAGGTCTTCCGGAGAGGTTTCCGTGCGGACGAGGAGGACTTTTTCTCCGCGGTTTTCCGCATCGACCGCGCGGTCGGCGTTGAGGTAGATTCTGCCCGAAGCAGCGCCCGGGCCGGCGGGAAGCCCGCTGGCGAGGATTTTGGCCTTCTTGATCTCGGCGGCGTCGAAGACCGGCGCGAGGAGCTGGTCGAGCTGGTCGGCCGGGTTCCGCATGACGGCCGTCTTCCAGTCAATGAGCTTCTCGTTGACCATGTCGACCGAGAACTTGAGCGCGGCCATCGCGGTGCGCTTGCCGTTCCGGGTCTGAAGCATGAACAGCTTGCCTTCCTGAATCGTGAACTCGAAATCCTGCACGTCCTTGAAATGGTTTTCGAGCGTCTGGCGGACTTTTTCGAGCTCCGCATTCGGCTTCGGCATGTGCTTTTTGAGCAGGGAGACCGGCTCGGGAGTGCGCACGCCGGCGACGACGTCCTCACCTTGGGCGTTGATCAGAAATTCGCCATAGAATTCCTTGTTGCCATTCGCCGGGTTGCGGGTGAACGCAACTCCCGACCCGGAATTTTCGCCGGTGTTCCCGAAGACCATCGCCTGCACGTTGACCGCCGTGCCCCACTCGGCCGGGATGTTGTATTTCCGGCGATACACGATCGCGCGGTCGTTCATCCAAGATCCAAAAACCGCGCCGACCGCGCCCTTGAGCTGGTCCCACGGGTTCGCGGGAAAGCTCTTGCCGGTGCGCTCCTTCACAAGGGCCTTGAACAGGCGGACGAGCTCCATCTGGTCCTCGGCGGTCAGGTCACTGTCCAAAATATCCCGATGGTATTTCCCGTGCTTGAACTCATGGATGACCGTCTCGAACGGATCGTGATCCTCGCCCTCGCGCTTCTGGACCCCGAGCACGACGTCGCCATACATCTGGACGAACCGGCGGTAGCAATCCCATGCAAACCGCTCGTTCTTCGTCGCCGCAGCCAGCGCGGCGACCGTCTCGTCGTTGAGTCCGAGGTTGAGGATCGTATCCATCATCCCGGGCATCGAATCCCGCGCGCCGGAGCGGACGGCGATGAGGAGCGGGAAGCCGACGGAGTCGCCGAACTGCGTGCCCATGATTTTCTCCATGTTGCGCACGCCGGCCTCGATTTGCGCCTGCATCTCGACCGGGTACGTCCGCCTGTTTGCGTAGAAATACGTGCAGACATCGGTCGTGATCGTGAACCCGGGAGGCACGGGGAGGCCGATGCGTGTCATCTCGGCGAGGTTGGCACCCTTGCCGCCGAGAAGCGGCTTCATCGAGCCGTCGCCGTCGGCTTTACCGTCGCCCCATGTGTAAACATATTTGCCCTTACGGGGTGCCGCAGACTTCACTGGTTTGGTTTTTTTAGACATAGATGGTTGATAGGAAACGTCCAGAAATATCATCCGCTGCTGTGCTGTCAACGCGCGGGTTGGAGGAATTTCCGGGGGGGGCGCATGCCATCGCGGTTGTATTATACTGACCCGCGACACAATTTCGGCATTCTGCACTGTAAAGGTTTCCGAAACAGTAGTGCAGGGGAGTATAACTATATCTGGCTACATTTGAAACGCAAAAATCGCGCAATCATCTCAGCTGGGAGAACTTGCGACTTTTCTTAAAAAGAAAGAGCCTCTTGGGCGAAGGGGAAAGTGGGAGGGATCACCCCCGCCGTTCCTGCAATGCTCACTTCTGGTCGTCGAAGTTGAGGTAGGTGTATTGGCCGAGGCTTTTTTCGTAGTCGTCGAGCAGGCGCATCGCCTCTTTTGGTTTGAGACGGTCGGACTTGATTGCGGCGTCGGTCTGCGCCTTCATCCGGCGCGCGAGTTCGTTGACGTCCCACTGGGTCAGGGACAGGACTTGTCCCACGGTGCTGCCGTGGAGAACCTCCTCGACGTAGTAGCCCGAGTCCTCGTCGTCGTCGAGGTAGATGTGCATCTCGTTGACCCGGCCGAAGAGGTTGTGGAGGTCGCCCATGATGTCCTGGTAGGCGCCGGCGAGGAAGAACCCGATGAAATACGGTTTCCCGGCCTCCCACCGGTGGAGCGGCAGGGTTTCCTTCACGTCCTGCAGGTCCACAAATTTCGCGACCTTGCCATCCGAGTCGCATGTGATGTCCACGAGGGTCGCGTTCCGGTCCGGGAACTCGTCGAGCCGGTGGATCGGCATCACCGGGAAGAGCTGTCCGAGTGCCCAGTGGTCGAGGAGCGACTGGAACACCGAGAAGTTGCAGAGGAACTGGTCGCCGAGCGCGATCTCCATCTCTTTGACCTCCTCCGGGATGTAGCGCATGTTCCGGAAATTTTCGACGATCGCCTCGGCGACCTGCCAGTAGATCGTCTCGATCTTCGCCTTCGCGCGGAGGTCGAGCATCCCGAGGTCGAACATCGATTGCGCTCGCTCGCGGATTTCCTGCGCATCGTGGAGGGTTTCGAGACGGTTCTTTTTGTTGTGGTCGTTCCGGATGTCGAGGATGTCGCTCACGAGTTGCGGATCGTCGTCCGCCGGCTCGACCTCGGCGGTCCGGTTGTTTTTTTCGATCGAGCCAAACGTCTCGACGATGAGGACCGAGTGGTGGGCGACGAGCGCGCGACCGCTTTCGCTCACGAGCGTCGGGTGGGCGACAGATTCCGAGTCGCAGACATCCTTGACGGTGTAGACGATGTCGCGCGCGTATTCGTTGAGCGTGTAGTTTGTCGAGCTGTCGAACGTCGTGCGCGAGCCGTCGTAGTCCACTCCGAGTCCGCCGCCGACGTCGAGGTAGCCGAGCGCGTGGCCCATTTTTGAAAGTTTGGCATAGAAGCGTGCGGCCTCGCGGGTCGCGCGCTTGATCGTGCGGATGTCCGGGACCTGCGAGCCGACGTGGAAATGCACGAGGTTCAGGCAGTGCGCGAGGCCGGCCGCATGGAGCATGTCGCTCGCCTCGACGAGGTCGGCGGTCGAGAGCCCGAATTTTGCATTCTCGCCGCCGCTCGTCGCCCATTTTCCGGCACCCTTTGAGAGCAGGCGGACGCGGAGCCCGATCATCGGCTCGATCTTCATCTCCTCGGCGACGCGGAGCACATGGGCGAGTTCCTCGAGCTTCTCGACGACGAGGATGACCTTCTTGTCGAGCTTGCGTCCGAGCAGGGCGTTGCGGATGAAGCTGGTGTCCTTGTAGCCGTTGCAGATCACGAGGCTCTCGGGATCCGAGTGCAGCGAGAGTGCCGCGAGAAGCTCGGGCTTGCTTCCCGCCTCGATCCCGAAATGCCACGGTGCTCCGGCGTCCATGATCTCCTCGACGACCTCGCGGAGCTGGTTGACCTTGATCGGGAAAACCCCGCGATAGACGCCACGGTAGTCGGCCTCGGCGACGGCCTCCGCAAACGCCGCATTGAGGACCTCGACCCGGTCGCGCAGAAGGTCGTGAAACCGGACCACGAGCGGGAACTGGAGCGAGCGGGCGCGCGCCTCGTCAACGATCTCCATCAGGTCGATTTTTTCGCCGCCGCGCTTCGGCTTCACGACGACGTGCCCTGAACGGTTGATTCCGAAATACCCGCCGCCCCAGCGGTCTACGTTGTAAAGTGCGAGGGCTTCCTCGCGGTCGAAGTGAGACATTGTGTATTGTTCACTTGCACCCCCTCGCGCGGTTCATTTCAAGTTTTTTCGGGAGGAATTTCGCGTGCAGCGGCGCGGGCGCATCCTCTGCGCTTTACAAGTTGCCCGGCGCGTGGCCAGTCTCGGCCGGAAAATGACAGCCCGCATCGAACACATGCTCTCCCGGTTCGCAGTGACCGGACTGATCCGCTACATCGTCGCGCTGAACGCGCTGGTGTTCATTCTGGTGACCGCGAACCCGGATTTCGCCGGCGTGATCGCGCTAGATCCGGCGGCGATCCGTCGCGGCGAGGTCTGGCGGCTGGCGAGCTGGATTTTTCTGCCCGAGACGCAGAGCCCGCTCTGGATGATTTTCTACCTGATGTTTACCTGGTGGCTCGGCGAGCTGCTCGAACAAAGCTGGGGGGCACTCCGCCTGAACGCATATTATTTTCTGGGCATGGTGCTCTGCACCGGCACGGCGTTCGTCTTCGGATCGTCCTACGGAAACGTCTTCCTCAACCTCTCGCTTTTCCTCGCCGTCGCGACGATGGCTCCCAACCTCGAAATCCTCCTGTTTTTTATCCTGCCCGTGAAGATCAAGTGGGTCGCAATCTTCAGCCTGATCCTGCCGGCCGGGATCCTGATCGCCGAGCCGATGGCGCAGAAAATGGCGGTTGTGATGTGCCTCGGGAACTACCTGGTATTTTTCGCGCCCGCGTATTTCCTCGGGGTGCTCGACGGGCGGCGCACCCGCGACCGGCGCGCGAAATTCGAAGCCGCGAAGCTGCCCTCCGACGAATCCCTGCACCGGTGCGCGGTCTGCGGCGCGACCGAGCGGACTCACCCGGACGCCGATTTCCGGGTCTCGGCCGACGGCTGCGAATACTGCACCGCACACCTGCCGGGGCGGACGGTACCAGTCGGCGGCTAACCCTGAAAAATCACATTGAACATCCCGTTCACCGGCCTGATTGCGTCGCTGAAGATCGGGAAGATCGACAGCGTGATCTCGAGCATGACCGACACCCCGGAGCGCCGGAAGTCGGTGGCATTCTCGGAGCCGTATCTGAGCATCGGACTCGCCCTGCTGGTGCCGAAGGACTCGCCATTGTGAGCAGCAAGCCGCGTTCGCGAAGCAGGGGATCCCATTCTATTTTGAAGAGACTGCCATTCCCCGCAGCACCCGTGTGGCAGCCTAGGCAGCGAATGTAATAATTGGGGGAAGCGAGAAAAATCCTGCACTCCCGGATTTTCCGGATGCCGCAAGGGTTGATTATCGCGGTGCGTGCGATTATCTTGGCGTTGGCATGCGACCCCGGTATTATTGGATTGCGCTTTTCTGTCTGCTGGCCGGATTGGTGGCGGCACCGCAGGGCGATCAGGTGCGGACGCGTGTGGCGGAGGGGTTCGACCAGCCGGTGGGGAAGCCGGATGCCGACGGCTACTACATGTCGCGGGGGTTTGCATCGTATCATCCGGGCGAGGACTGGAACGGGCTGGGCGGCGGAAACAGCGATCTTGGAGCTCCGGTGTATGTGATCGGCAATGGGTATGTGACATTCGCGCGCGACGCCCGGATGGGCTGGGGAAACGTCGTGCTCGTACGGCACACGTTCATGGAGAACGGAAGCCTCGCCACGGTGGATTCGATGTATGCCCACCTCGACAGGATCCTCGTGCGCGAGGGCCAGCAGCTCACGCGCGGGCAACAGGTCGGCACGATCGGGACCAACCGGGGGATGTATGTCGCCCATCTCCATTTCGAGATCAGAAAGAACCTTCATATCGGAATCAACCGCTCGGCCTTCGCCCGCGACCTCACAAACTACTGGCGGCCCGGGACGTTCATCTCTTCGCACCGGAAGCTGCCGGGCGGCGGGCGCAGCGCGATGGTCGTCACGAACACCTACCGGATCGGCGACAGCATCGCGCCTCCGCCCGCCGACTCGTCCGCCGCGAAATCCGCAGCAGGGGAAAAAACCGCGCCGGTCAAAATTCCCGCGGCATCGCCCAGAAATTTCCGCGTGAACCGCTTCGAGGATGTCGGGCCCTATTGACGCCGTGATTTTTCCCGCATCGACTCAGAGCAGATACGCCGCTATCAGAATTCCCGCCACGAGGACCGCCACGCAGAGCAGGAGGATCGGCAGCTTCGATGCGATGGAAGCATCGAGCAGCCGCTTGCGGGTCGAGAAATCGGCAAGCACGGCCCGCACAAATTCCCGCACCCGGTTGGCACCGTTCGGTGAACGGACGCTTTTTCCGAGCTTCAAATGCCGGGATAATTCTTTTCCGGCGGATTCCAGTGCGGGGCGGATCACAAACTTCGGCGAGCCTTTCAAATTTTGTCGCGCGGGCAACTGTTTTTTTGCGGGGTTCGGCCGATGACCGTCCTTGCGATCGAGACATCGTGTGACGAGACTGCGGCGGCGGTGCTGCGCGGGTATGGGGACGTGGTGGCGCACGAGGTATTCAGCCAGGCGCGGATTCATGCGGCGTTTGGCGGTGTGGTCCCGGAGGTCGCCTCGCGCAACCACCTGGAATCGCTCCCGCACGTCATCGGGCGGGTGCTCGAAGGAGTGCGGATCGGCGATCTGGACGCCGTGGCAGCCACCGCTGGTCCGGGGCTTGCGACCGCGCTGCTTGTCGGGGTGGCTGCCGCCAAAGGCCTCGCCATCGGTGCCGGCCGACCTTTCCTCGCAGTGAACCACATCGAAGGACACCTGCTGTCGCCGTTTTTCGGGGAGGAGCAGATCCCCCCGCACGTCGCATTGGTGGCGAGCGGCGGCCATACCCTGCTTTTTGACGTGGAGGGGTTCGGGTGCTACCGACTGCTCGGACGCACACAGGACGATGCGGCGGGCGAGGCGTTCGACAAAGTTGCCAAGCTCCTCGGGCTTCCGTATCCCGGCGGTGCCGAAATTGACCGGCTCGCCCGATCGGGAGATCCCGCCCGGTTCCGCTTTCCCCGCGGAATGCGCGCTTCCGGCGACTCGCAGTTCAGCTTTAGCGGGCTCAAGACATCGCTCAGGGTGTTTGTGGAGCGCGGATTTGCGGCGGCTGACCTCCCGGATATCTGCGCGTCGTTTCAGGCCGCAGTCGTCGAGGTATTAGTCGAGAAGACGTTCCGCGCGGCACTCGCATGCGGGAGAAACATCGTTTCCATCAGCGGCGGGGTCGGTGCGAACTCCTGCCTCCGCGCGGCCGCAGAGGATGCGGCGCGAAGGCAGGGAGCCACCGCCCGGTTTGCCCCGCCCGGACTCCAAACCGACAACGCACTGATGATCGCCTACGCGGCTATGCATCATCTCAAAGCCGGACACAGCCACCCGCTGGACACCGACATCCGCCCGAATTTCGATGTGGACGGATTTTCCGCGTAAGCATGAAGAACTGTCCTGCCCTCGCCACGAATTTCGTCGCACAGGAATTCTTGACATAAATCAAGTTGCTGCCGGTGAGGGGTTTGCTAGATTGCCATCAAACGCAGGTGGCTTGTGTCCATTTCCTGGGCAGCAAGCCGCAGCAAAACCAGATTTCCGCTGATGGGGACGACTCCGGCCACGCAGGCGTTCCGGATCACCGTGCTGCCGTTATGACCGTCACGTTCGTGGCACGGAAATCCGGCACCAACTACCAAGTCCAGAGCACGGCCAACCTCGTGGCCGGGTTTACAAACAACCCGGTGAGCGTCACCGGGAGCGGCGACCAATCCGGAGTCCTCCTTCCGGAGCAATACGAGTGCCGCCAGTTCACCGCACCGATCACCGGCTCAAAAATCTTTTCCCGGGTGGTGGCGGCTGTGCCATAAACCCTTCAATCGGAAAAATCTTTCGGGTTTACTTGCCGGCGAGATCGTAGGATAGTCTCGCGTTTTCTCGCTCACGTGGCGGAACTGGCAGACGCGTACGGCTCAGGACCGTATGGGGAAACCCTTGGAGGTTCGAATCCTCTCGTGAGCACCAACCTTTGTCCTGTGACCCAGCCGTTGCGACAACAAGATCCGGAATTCGTGCGCGGGACGTTCGCTGCGATCGCCGCACGATACGACATCGCAAACCACCTGCTCAGCGGCGGGCTCGACTTTTTTTGGCGGGCGCGCGTTGCGCGGCTGGTCGCGGCGGCGCGGCCGGAGCGGATCCTCGATCTGGCGACCGGCAGCGGAGATCTGGCGGTGGTGCTCCAGAGCGCGTGCCCTGCGGCAACCGTTGTCGGCGCAGACTTCTGCCTGCCGATGCTCGAGCGGGCGCGGCGGAAGAACCTGCGTTTTCTCGTCCATGCCGACGGTCTCGACCTGCCGTTTGCCGATGCGGCGTTCGATGCCGTGACCGTAGCATTCGGTCTGCGCAACATGGCGTCGTGGGAGTCGGCACTCCGGGAAATCGCGCGCGTCCTGCGTCCGGGCGGGCTCGCCGTGGTCATGGATTTCTCGCTCCCGTCGTCCGCCCCGATTCGCGCGGCCTACCGGATCTACCTCCACCGGGTGCTGCCGGTCGCTGCGGGATGTGTGACCGGACGTCCGGACGCCTACCGGTATCTGGGCGAGTCGATAGAAAAATTTCCGAGCGGGCCGGCGATGGTTGCGCTGCTCGATTCCTGCGGGCTTGTTCCCGGGCGACCGCAGCCGATGTGCTTCGGGGTCGTGTCGCTGTATCCGGCGACCCGGCCTGAAGCTGCGGGAATCGGACGGCTTGACGGACGGGAATTCGCTGCCGAACTCGAAACGATCAACCTCTGCCGGAACCCCTAAGATTTATCCGGGCCGGGCGGGTGGCGGGCTACATCAGATTGTTGTTCGCGTAGGAGAGGATCTTATTGAGCTCGGTGAGGATCGCCATCGCACGTTCTTCATCCATCGCAAGCTGCTGGGCGCGGGCCGGGTCGGCATTTTCACGCATCGCCGCGATATCGGCGAGCAGCATGCGGACGGCTGAAATCACGGCGCGGAGCTGCTTGATGGATTCTCTGTCTGTGCGGTTTTCCCTGTTGATTTGCTTGAACAACCTGCACTGGTTATCGAACCATGCAAACGCGCCATTGATGGCGGCCGCTCCGCCAACCAGTGCTCCATCGGGGGTGAACGCGGGCGGGGTCGGGTCGTTCGGACGGATCGGGATCACCGTCTCGGGAGTCTCGCTGATCCCGCGGGTCGCCTTTGTGTTCGGGATGATCATCGGCGTGATAAAGATGATCAGGTTTTTCTTGTTCCGCGCTCGCCCCTTGCTCTTGAAAAGCTGACCGACAAGCGGGAGGTCGCGCATCACCGGCACCCCGTCGCTCGACGCCCGGTCATCGGTCGTCTCGAGCCCGCCCACGGCAAGCGTGTAGCCCTGCGAAACTTGCAGGGCCGCGTTGTAGATCCTCGAGGCGGTCACGGGATAAAGGTTGCCCGCGATCGACTTGTCGGTCACGTAGGAGGAAATCGTGATGGCGACGCTCATCGCGACATCGTCCTTGCCCACAGTTTTCGGAAGGATGTTGATCTGCGTGCCGATCGGGAAGTAGTTGATCTGCTGGGTTGACGTGGACGATCCCGCGTTTCCTGTTGTTTGGGAGGACGACAAGATTGGCGTGTTGACCGCGCTGCTGATCGCGACCTCTCGGTTGTTGACCGTGAGCACCCGCGGGTATTGCACGACGGTCGTCCCGGTGTCCTGCATGAAGGCCTTGATGGAAACAGCCGCCTGATCCATGCTCAAAACCGCCGAGTACGGGGCGTTGAAGGTGGCATTGTAGGACTGGCCGCTCGTCTTCTCGCGGTTGTTGAACGTGTTGTTGTTTTCGGAACCCAAGGTGAAGTTATATGGCGGTTGGCCTGGACCAAGAACGGGATTTCCAAAAGCGTCGGTTGTCCATTGTTGAGGCCCAGTTCCAGTTTGTGACGCCGTTGCAAACTGCCCAGAATTATTGAACCCGCTGTTGGCAGTGTTTCCATTTTGCGTCGTCACCGTCACCCCGCCGGAACCGCTCGCCTGGGCCGAACCCCTGAACGTGAGCCCCTGGCCGCCGAACGTATTCGCCCAGTTGATCCCGTAGGCCTTGCTCGGGTCTTTGGCTGTCTCAAAGAACTTCACCTCGATCGCAATCAAATCCTGCGGCAGATCGACTGACTGCAGATACTCTGCCACCCATTTGTGCTGCTGCCTCGTGGCGACGACCCAGAGCGTGTTGTTGTCCGAGTTATACACAACCTGCGGCACTTGAGATGGAACGTAGGTCCGGTTCAGACGGGCGGGTGCAGGTGCTCCCCCGGTTTGTGGGCTCTTCGCAACGGTGGACTCCGTGGTCATTCCGGCGCCGTCCGTCATAATCGGGTTTTCCGTAGTGCCGTCGGCATTGTGTTTGATGGGCGGCAATCCGAGCATCACACGGATTTCATTAATGATCCGCGGCTCCTTGGATTGGAAAACCCGCTGCGAGTTTTGCAGGGGAATGGTTGTTGCACTCGTTGAAGCAGCAGCAGGGGTCGTTATCGAATCTTTAAAATCCACACGATCCACCGGATCGTAATTGAGATGATAAACGATCCCCACGAGTTTATTTTCATCCTCCTCCTTGAGCCTGCGCTCCCGCTCTTCGTCCAGGGTGCGCATGAACCAGACGCCGTTTTCGTAGGTGAGGCGGATGCCATTATCGAGGCACACGCTCTCGAGCGCGACGAACGGGCTGGCAAACATCGTAAACGTGACGAGCCGGCGGTTGGCCGCGTCGCCCTCGGGGATGCCGACAAACGGCATGCCCGCCTCGTCGGCGAGGTAGCGGAGGACGTCGCGCAGCGAGGCGCGGTCGAAGTTCAGCTTTCTCGCCGGCTGCCGGCGCAGGGCGGCGGCTGGACCGCTTCCGCCGGGCCCGTAATCCGGATAGGCGGCATTCGGCGGAGGCTTGACCACAAACGGCGCTGGCAGTTGGGCAGAGGCCACCCCCACTGTAAAAATGACAACAGAAAAAGCTCTCAATGCTGCCCGTATCAGGGGCTTCGCCTCAATTGCTGTGGGTATGGCGGACGGGGAAGATTCCAAAATTTGGAAAGGTTGACCAATGTTTCTACACGAGGTGCCGGGGGGGCACCAGCCAAATCTTTCAAAGCCAAATCTTTCAAAGATCTTCACTCCCCCCAATCATTACGATCCCTGCACAGGCTGCCAAACGCATTAAAAGGCAAAAAGGGGTCAGTCATTTAATATTGACATATTGTTGGCTCTCGATAGAAACTCGATTATGCCGA
>DYRS01000231.1 GCA_020718585.1 Chthoniobacter flavus | reverse complement strand
TTAGCTTTCTTGGTTGTTGTTTTTCCGATTTTGCGCGGGGTCACCCGCCTTCGGTTATCCGGAGCCTGAAAAACTGTCGGGCCTCGCCTTGCTGCGGGCGCAGGGAGCGCACCTCGAGGAGCGCCGGGGTGTCCGTGAGGGTCGCGGTTGCAGCGGGCCCGCTTTCCCATTCGACAAGATTGCGGCTGACTTCGACAATGTAACTAACATCTTGCTTCGCGCTCGCGCGGTGAATGCGGATAGCCGGGTACTCGGTCCCGGCGACGTCGGCGGCAAAAGCGGCTGGGAGATTCCCGGGCGACGCGGTGACCGGATTCGAACCGAGGGCATACTCGATCAGGTTCGCGAGGTTGTCCTGGTCCGGGTCGGATTCGTTCGCCGCGGAGCCCGCGTTCTCGGGGGTGGCGAAATATTGATTGCGCCAAGTTTCCAGATCGGTCCACGGCGTGAACCGGGCGACGGATCGCCCGTTGGAACTGATCCAAACGGTGCCCGCCCGCCACGGGTCCACGGCGACGGCTTGCGCGTTGCCGATGCGGTAGCCCTCCCGGGTCACCGTGCGCCATGTCGCGCCGTCGTCTCCGGAGTAATAAACCTGGTCGTAGGCATCGCCCGTCCTTCGACCGAGCACGGCCAGTCGCCCGGCGTGAGCGTCGGCTTCGATCACGGACGTGAAACCGCCCATCGCGGACGACCAATTCGTTCCGCCGTCGTCGCTGCGGAAGATGCCACTATGGTTGTAAAACCAAAGCCGTCCTCCGATCGTCGGGTCGCTCGCGATGAAACCGTAATTGTCCGGAGGTTGCGCCGTCGGCTTGCTCCAGGATGCCCCGCGGTCATTCGACACGTAGAGGCCTTTGTTGCGGAGCATCGCGTAGCGGCGCGTCAGGTCGGTGGCGTCCCGTTCGAGCTTGATGTCCCACCAGAAGAGATCGCCGGCGTTGAATGTCGAGGGCAATCCGGTGGACTTCGTGAACGCCGAGCCGCCGTTCGTCGTCCGATAAACGCCTCCCGTGCCGCCCGTGCAGGCGATGAAGTCATCGGGGTTGTCCGACGAGGCCACAGCATCGACGATCTCGCGGTTGTTGGCGGTCGGGAGACCCGTTCCGGCCAGCTTCGACCACGTCGCGCCTTGGTCTTGGGAGACGTAGAGACGCGCTTTGTGCGTCGCTTGCTCGCCGCCGGGCGCGATGATGCGGTTGCCGCTCGCGAGCGGGCGATGGCAGAACATGATGTTGTCATCGGGCCATTTGAAATTCGGGTAGATGAAACCGCTCGCGGACCCCGAATCCCCGGCATCCGAGACGACCGCCATGCCCATGTCCGCCACGGGGAGAAACACGAGTTGCGGATCGGTGGGATGGAACCGGACCTGCCAGGCGACGATCTCGCCGATCCCGCCGACGATGTGGCGGCAAGTCGCGCCAGCATCGGTGCTCCGGGCGGGGCCCCATCCCCCCGCGAAAAACCAGCGTGCCGGTTCGGTGGGATCTTGCACCAGGCTGTTGGAGGCGGTGAATTTCGATGGCGGGGGCGCATATTGCCAAGCCGGAAACGGCGCGGTGTACGCGAGCGGGATGAGGCTCCAACTACCGCCGTTGTCCGCGCTGCGGCACCACCTTTGATAGATCGACCCGGCGGCGAGCGAGCCGTCGGCGAGCACGGTGAGTCCCGGGTTGTATTCGTGCGGTTTCCAGCCCTCTGCTGCTTGGTAGGCCGCGAGCCAATTCGGCCAGACATCCGCGTACACGTAGGTCGCCGGATTCGCCCAATCGGCCGCAGTGACCCGCCAAAGGCGCGTGTCGCTATCCGCGGTTGGATCCGCGTTTCCGCCGCTGATAAAAACCGTCCCGTCCGACTTTCGCGTGATGCGCCAGACCTTGCTCATCGTGCGGGTTTGGGTCCAGGTGGCCCCCCGGTCTAGCGAGAGCCAGGCCCCGCCTTCGCAACCGACCCAGACATGATCGGGGAACGAAGCGTGCAGCGCGATGCTCACCACGTTGAGCGTCGCGAACACGGAGGCACCCTGTTGCGTCCATGACAAGCCCGCATCGGTGCTTCGCCAGAGACCGCCGGAGCGGGAGCCGACCCACACTTCGTTATCGTCGAGCGGATGGATCGCGATGCATTCGCCGCCCCAACGCGGCGCGTCGTTGCCGGAGAAATTCAGGTCGCCCTTGATGCGGTTCCACGTCGTGCCGCCGTCCGCGCTTTTCCAGATGCCGCGTTCGGGGCCGTCGGGGCCGCCACTGGCGTCATAAGTCCCGAGGCAGGCGTATAGCGCGTCCGCCTGGCCGGCTGGCGTCGCGAGCCCTTGAACGTAATGCCCCGACATCGACGTGAAGTTCCCGCTCAGGAAACGCCATGAATCGCCGTGGTCGTCGCTCCGGTAAATCCCGCCTACGTCGGTCCGCCCGTAGAGCCTGCCGGCGGGATGAACGATCACGTTCGTGAACCAACCGGCGCCGTCGCAGTTCACCTGACGGAAGGTGCCGGGGATCGAGTCGGAGCGCCCGGACAACGGCGCCAGGCTCAACCCGGCCGCAAGGAGAATGATTCGGCGCGTCCTGCGACTGATGAAGCGTGTGGTTGGCATCTGGGTGAACGCGCGGTTATGGGGT
>DYRS01000230.1 GCA_020718585.1 Chthoniobacter flavus | reverse complement strand
GCTCCGTTTCCGCCGCCCACCCCTCTTTTTCCTCTCGTTCGTGAATTGGCCCTGCATTGGCAAATGAGGTTTTTGTGCTACGCTTGCGCGGGTATGAAAAAACGTTTAATCTGGGGCTGCGTCTTCGTCGCTCCGCTTTTGCTGCAATCGGGCTGCAGAAATCCCGAGGGGAGATTCCGTCCACCGGACATGATCGGCTATGCGATCTTCGAGGCATTGAACCGCGGACCCCACGCAACCGCCGGAATAAGCCGCCGCACAATAGCCTGACGGCCAACCCGCATGAGCGATCAAAAAAATTTCCACCCGCTGGCCGTTGAAAAAATCGGTTCCGAGCTGGCACTCGCATGGAGCGACGGAAGCGAGTCGTTCATCCCGCTGGAAATGCTGCGCCAGCGATGCCCGTGCGCGTCGTGCGCCGGCGAGCCGGATGTCACCGGCCACGTCGTGACCCCGAAGCCGGTCCGCGGGCCCGGTTGCTTCGATCTGCTCTCGTGGCAGACGGTTGGCGGCTATGCGATCCAGCCCCGATGGGGCGACAGCCACGCAAGCGGAATTTATTCCTACCGGCTTCTCAAGGAGCTCGGAGGCTGAGAGCTCAAGAATTGTTGCCCCATTCCTTCCCGGTCAAAGTGACGGCAGAAATCGCGTAATCCGCAGACCGGTCAAAACTGCCGAAGGAACCGGAGGTCGTTTTCGACGAGCATCCGGATGTCCGAGATCTTCGCCAGGTTCATCGCCAGCCGGTCGAGCCCGAATCCAAATGCGAACCCGGTGACGCGCTCGGGATCATAGACCCGGTCGCCGCGCCGCTTGCAAACCGCCTCAAAGACCGCCGGATCAACCATCCCGCACCCGGCCAGCTCCATCCAGCGGTCGCCAAGCGCGCCAGTCCGTATGTCAATCTCGTAGCTCGGCTCGGTGAAGGGGAAAAAATGCGGTCGAAACTGGATTTCCGTCTCCGGTCCAAAAAGCTCGCGGAAGAAAAATTCCAGCGTCCCCTTGAGGTCGGCGAGGCTGACATTTTCCGCGACGTAGAGCCCCTCCATCTGGGTGAACTGCGCGAGGTGCGTGGCATCCACCTCATCCCGGCGGTAGGCCGCGCCCGGCGCGATGATCCGCACCGGCGGCGGGGTTTCCTCCATGACCCGGATCTGCACGGTGGACGTGTGCGAGCGCAGGAGCCTCCCGTCGGGCAGGTAGAACGTGTCCTTTTCGTTTCGGGCCGGATGGTCGGGCGGGGTGTTCAGGGCATCGAAGCAATGCCATTCGGTCTCAATGTCCGGCCCGTCCGCGATCGCGAATCCCATCCGCCGGAAACACCGCACCGCGCGGTCCATCAGTTGCGTGAGCGGATGGAGCGTGCCCGGCGGCGGGGGCGTGCCGGGCAGCGTCAGGTCGAGCGACGCCACGTCTGCGGCATCCGCCTCGCCAAGCATCCGGATCTCCCGCTCCTCAAGGGCGGATGTCACCGCCTGCCGCAGGTCGTTGAGCAACTTGCCGAATTTCGGGCGCTCCTCCTTCGCGACATGGCGCATGCCTTCGCTCAGAGCGGTGACAGCACCGCTCTTGCCGAGGTAGCGGACGCGCGCGGAATCGAGCGCCGGGCGGTCGCCCGCCGCACCGATCACCTCGATCGCTTCAGCCCGCAGGATTTCGATTTGCTTTTCCACGAAAACATGTCTGGCAGGAACGCGGTCGGAAGACCACGCATCCCTCCCGGTTCAAGCCGCCTTGGATTTTGCGTCCAGCGCGGCCTTGGCCTTACCAGCAATCTGCGCAAAAACTGCCTCGTCCTGGATCGCGATGTCCGAAAGCACCTTGCGATCAATCGAGATGTTGGCCGCCTTCAGCCCCTCGATGAACCGGCTGTAGGTCAGGCCCTGCGCGCGAACCGCCGCGTTCAGGCGGGTAATCCACAGCGCGCGAAAATTCCTTTTCCGGGTCTTCCGGTCGCGGTAGGCCCAGTATTTCCCCTTCATTTGCGCGTCCTTCGCGTAGCGGAAGAGTTTTGATCTGCGTCCGCGATACCCTTTGGATGCGTCAATGACGCGTTTCCGGCGGGCGCGGCTGGCGGGAGCATTGGTTGCTCTTGGCATGTTGTCTTACCCCTTGCGGGATCTCCTTGGAGCGGCTGTTCGTTTCATGTTGATCCCCGAACTCGCCGGCTCCGTGGTCCCGGGATAAAATTTCCCGGGCAGTCCGTGGGATCGAAAATTTCCGTTCAGTTTCCGAACGGAAGGCAGGCTTTTATCCGGGCGACATCCGAGTCGTGAACGACCGCAGACTTCGCCATTTTGCGTTTTTGTTTGGCGCTCTTGCTGGCGAGAAGGTGGCGGCGTCCGCTCTTCGTGCGGACGATTTTGCCGGTTCCTGTGACTTTGAACCGCTTGGCCACGGACTTGCGGGTTTTGCTGCGGGCGATAGGTTTTGGCATGGGAAAAGTGGATACAGGTACCACCTGCGCGCAAATTGGCAATCATAATTTCAGCTTCGTGTTTTTCGATAGGACTGATTTTTCGTAGAGTGCAGTCGGGGAGAGACTTCCCGGAATCGCCTTGTAATAATGCGCTTCCTTCCGGTCCGTGATCGCCTGCGCCCGCCAAGCCCCGCGTTCCTCCCGCAGC
>DYRS01000229.1 GCA_020718585.1 Chthoniobacter flavus | reverse complement strand
GACGCCAAATCACTCTTCTCGCTGGAGATCCGCGTGTTCAGCGGAGGAACTCCAGGTTAGCCTGGAGTTCCCGTCATAAACGGCTGGTTTTCGCGGCTAACACTTTGGATGGACTTGTCTTAGCGTCTTCTTGCGAATCGATCGTGTACCCATGTAGATCATGTCTAGGTCATTGCGCCAAAGGTGATATGGCGTTACCATGTGCCCATGTACGTGGAGAGCGTCCCGAATCGCGGCTCTTCCCCGGCGGTCCTCCTCCGCGAGTCCTTCCGTCGTGCCGGCAAGGTCGTCAAGCGGACACTTGCGAACCTCTCCGACTGGCCCTCGCAGAAGGTCGAAACCCTTCGTCGCCTCCTCCGCGACGAGGTGCTCGTGTCCCCTCGCGATCTGTTCGTAGACCTTCGATCCCTACCCCACGGCCACGTTGAGGCTGTCCTCGGCACCATCCGTCGCCTCGGCCTGGATCGGTTGCTCTCGGTGACCCGGTGCCGGGAGCGCGATCTCGTCGTCGCGATGATCGCCTCGCGGCTCCTGAACCCCGCTTCCAAGCTCGCCACGTCCCGCCTGTGGCACTGCTGCACTCTTGCCGAGGAACTCGGCCTACCCGAAACGACGGATGTCGATGAGCTCTACGACGCCCTCGATTGGCTCCTCGCCCGTCAGAAGAGGATCGAGAAGAAGTTGGCCGCCCGGCACCTCACCTCGGGTGGCCAGGCGCTCTACGACGTCAGCAGCAGCTACTACTATGGCCGACATTGCACGCTGGCTGCTCTCGGCCACGACAGGGACCGTAGGCGCGACTTCCCAATCATCGTCTACGGCCTGCTGACTGATCCACAGGGTCGCCCGGTCGCGGTGAACGTGTATTCCGGGGACACGGGCGATCCGGACACGGTCCCAGATCAGGTGATCAAGCTCCGCGATGAATTCGGACTTTCTGACATCGTCCTCGTCGGGGACCGAGGGATGCTGACCCAGACGCAGCTGGAGACGGTGAAGCAGTACCCGGGGCTGGGATGGATCTCGGCTCTGAGGAGTCCGGCGATTCGCCAGCTGGTTGACAGCGGGCCGCTGCAGCTTTCGCTGTTCGACAAGAAGAACCTCGCCGAGATCAGCTCGCCGCAGTTCCCGGGAGAGCGGCTTATCGCCTGCTTCAATCCGCTCTTGGCTGAAGAGAGAACACGCAAACGTGAAGCGCTGCTTGAGGCAACCGAGAAATCTCTTCGCAGGATCAGCAAGGAGGCCGCCCGACGCACGAAGAAGCTACTGTCGGATGCCGACCTCGGCGTGAGAACCGGACGGGTCTTGAACCGCTATAAGATGGCCAAGCACTTCAACCTCACGATCAACGAGGGGCGACTCTCGTGGGTGAGGACCGAGGAGTCGATCCGGCGCGAACGTGAGCTCGACGGGATCTACGTCATTCGGACCAATCAGCCCGTAGAGAGCCTGTCGGCGGCGGATGTTGTCCGAAGCTACAAGGGCCTCGCCCGGGTCGAGCAGGCTTTCCGTTGCATCAAGCAGATTGACCTGTCCGTGCGCCCGATCCGACACCGGACCGAAGACCACGTCCGCGCGCACGTCCTGCTCTGCATGCTGGCGTACTACGTCGACTGGCACATGCGACGTGCACTGGCGCCCCTGCTCTTCGAAGACGAATACGTCGAGGAAGACAGGCGCACACGCGATCCCGTCGCCAAGGCCGAGCCTTCGCCTTCAGCGAAAGCCAAGAAGGCTCAGCGGCAGACGGATGACGGCCTCCCCGTTCAAGGCTTCCGTGCCCTGCTGGCAGAACTCGCCACGCGCGCGAGAACGACCCACATCCTCAAGGGAGACTCGCCCACCTCGGAGCAGAAAGTCACACTGGTCACCGAGCCGACCCCGCTTCAAAGACGCGCACTCCAGCTCCTCGGACTGTACCCAGTAGACGAAGGGCCGAAATGACGCCAAATCACTCTTCTCGCTGGAGATCCG
This sequence comes from Chthoniobacter flavus, assembly GCA_020718585.1. Classification (GTDB taxonomy): domain Bacteria; phylum Verrucomicrobiota; class Verrucomicrobiia; order Chthoniobacterales; family Terrimicrobiaceae; genus QYQL01. Next base: position 725 of record DYRS01000229.1, on the reverse strand, counting down.
CGTGTTCAGCGGAGGAACTCCAGACTAGCCGCGAGCTTCTCCAACGCTCTTTCCAACGTAGGTGGAGGGCCTGTCCAGATCGCCGGCCGGGCCCTCTCCCCCCTAGCTCTTCGAGCCACCGGGTTGCGATCCTGCCCGGCGCGCCGGGAACGCCATCTCCCCTTCGCCAGGGACAGTAGAGACCCGCTTCAATCACGGAACCGCGACCGCTTACCGACAATCTGAAGGAGACTCGATGATCTCGAGAATCGCTATCGCCGCGGCGCTTGCCACGGCCCTCGCCCTGGCGCCCCAGCTCTTCGCCGCGGAGGCCGCGGCACCCTCGGGTAAACTGACGATCGCCTTCGATTCGAGCGGCGCCGTGACAAGCGGCGTCACCCCAGGCGCCACCGTCGTCTGGCTCGGCGTCGCCCGCGCCCGCGAGGAGTGGTCTGATCACTTCTACCACTGGCGGATGACGACCGAGGACACCGACAAGGACGGCGTCGTCACCTACCCGCGGAAAGAGGGATTTCCCCAGATGACCGTCATGGTCGCGGTCGACCTCAGCGCTGGTAGTTTCACCGCCGGTACGACGTATCCCTCGGGAGGAGACCCCGCCCCGCCGGACTTCGGCAGCGCCAGGGTCGATTCCTCGGGGTTGATGATCTCTCTGGCACAGCGAGGGCCCAGAGCCGATCTCATCGTTGCCCGCGCTGGGGTGGGGGCGTGGGGCGCCCGTATCG
>DYRS01000228.1 GCA_020718585.1 Chthoniobacter flavus | reverse complement strand
ACTCATGCCGCGAGGACCTCGTTGAGTTCATCGAGCAGCTTGGGCAGTTGATCGCCGAAGAGTTGGTGCGCAAGCAAAGGCAGAATTAAGAATGATGAATTAAGAATCACATCCTTCGTGCGGTCGCGCAGATCGTTTTCTTCCTTCTTCATTCTGCCTTCTTCCTTTCCAGCCGTTTGCGCGTTTTTTCCAGTTCGGCGGCGAGGACTTTTTCATCCGGCAGTGCGGTGAGGTATTCACGGACGAGCATTTTCGTCGGCAGCGCTTCGGTGGCGTAGCGCACGAGGGCCTCGCCTTTCCCGGAACAGAGGATGACGCCGACGGGCGGGTTTTCGCCGGGCTGCGACCAGTGCTCGCGGGCGTAATTCAAATAGACATGCATCTGCCCGGCATCGGCGTGGGTGAAGCGGCCGAGTTTCAAATCGAAGATGACGAGGCAGCGCAGGCGGCGGTGGAAGAAGAGCAGATCCACGCGATACCATTCGTCGTCGATGCGCAGCCGGCGCTGGCGGCCGACGAAGGCGAAGTCGTTGCCGAGTTCGAGCAGGAAGGTTTCGAGGTGCTGGATGAGGGCGGCTTCGAGGTCGGTCTCGGAGTATTCGTCGCGCAGACCGAGGAATTCCAGGACGAGCGGATGGCGGATTTCCTCGTCGGCGCTGACGGCGTCGCCGGGCTGGGGCTTCGCACCCCTGGCGAGCATGGCGGCCTTGTTGCGCGAGAGAGCGGTGCGTTCGTAGAACTGGCTGTCGATCTGCCGCGCAAGCTGGCGCACGGACCAGCCGCCGCGCAGGGCCTCGGTGTGGTAGAAGGCAAACGCCTCGGGCGAGCGGCTGCGGCTGATGAGCAGAACATAGTGCGACCATGGCAGCGGGAAGGCTCGGGCGAGGTCGGCGAGATTGAATTGTGCAGGTGCTCTCTGCAATTTCCCAGACGGTGTCTGGGAAATTGAGGCCACCGTCAATTCGTTCGACACTGTCGAACGTATTTGAACGGGGGCGGAAGATTCGTTCGACGCTGTCGCACGAATTTCAGGATTTGGGAACGCCTGATAAAACTGACGGAAGCGAATCAAATTAGGACGCGCGAAACCGCGGCCAAATTTGGCAGTCAGATCTTGGGAAAGACGTTCCAATAATGCTTCACCGTATTCGGCTCGTTTTTCACCGCCCTGCTCAAATTGCACAATGCGGCGACCCACTTCCCAATAGGTTGCGGTCATGAACGCATTTACGGTGCGCACGCTTGCCCGCCGCGCGGCTTCCAGCAATTCACTGACATCGCTGACCAAGCCGGAGTAGTCATGGCTGACGGCGGAGGAGACGGACTTGGTTTTCTTGGCAGGTTTGCTCATGCGGTGAGCAAGATGTTGAGTTCTTCGAGCAAGGCGGGCAACTGCTCGCCGAACAACTGATGCGCTTTGCCGAGGCCGCCCTGTTGGGAAAATGGGGCGTAATCGAAATCCTCCGCGTCGATGCTCAGGCTGGTGGCGATGTGGTCGCGGATGAGGTTGAGCCAGGCGAGTTGCTCGGGCGTGAAGACGGCGCCGGCCTTGGCTTTGTCCATGAGCCATTCGTGGAAGCGTTCGTTCACGGAATCGGCGAAGGGGGCGAGGACGGGTTGCTGTTCCAGGGCGAAGCGGACGAGGGCGACGAGGTCGGCGAAGCGTCCGGCTTGGGAGCGACCTTTCACTTTTTCCGGGCGCGTGGCGGCGAAGGCGTTCCAGAGATTGTCCTCGGTGAGTGCGGCGTGGGTTTCGCGCAGTTTCTTCTCCAGTTCCTTGAGCATGGGCTCGGTGAGGCGCTGTTTGTAGGGGCGGCTGTAGAGGATTTGCAGGGCGGCGATCTCGGCGCGGTGTTGCTCGATGTAGTCGCGGAAAGACTTCAGCAGCGCGGACGCCTTTTTCTTCGCGGCGGCGTCGAACCCGGAGGAGATGACCTGGTCGATGGTGACGGTGTCGATGGTCTGCTCGGCGTCCTGCTTGGCCTTGGCGAGGGCGTCGCGCAGGGCGGGCAGGTCGAACGGGGCGCAGGCGGCGTCGGCCAGCTCCTTCTTGGCGGCTTCAAATTGCTCGGGCAGCACTTCGGCGGGTGATGCGCCGGGTTTGCCGGTGGCTTTTTCTGCAATGGCATCGGGGTCCACGGCGCGGAGCAAGGCGGCGGACATTTGGGAAAGGGAAAGATTGCCTGCGAGTCTGCGAATTTCCTGCCGGCCCGGCTCGCCGATCTCGCGGTCGAGCCGTGCAAGGCGTCCGGCGAGGGTGGTGAGGCTGTCTTCGTCGCGCTTGCCGAGGGCGACGCCGAGCAGGAGCTTGTCGAAGGCGACGGTGCGCTGGCGCTCCAGCGGACGGGAATCGGTTTTGTCGCTCTCGCACACGCCCACGGCATCCACGATGACGAAGTGGGTTTTGGCCCGCGCATCCGCGCCGCTCACGGCCTGCAAATCGGTGGGCGTGAGCACGCGCGTGCCGCGGCCTTTCATCTGCTCGAAGTAGGTGCGGCTGCGGGTGTCGCGCAGGAAGAGGAGGCATTCGAGCGGCTTGATGTCCGTGCCGGTGGCGATCATGTCCACGGTGACGGCGATGCGGAGCTGCGGCGAGGTGCGGAACTCCTGGATGAGCGTCTCGGATTTTTCGTAGCGCCGCGTCTCCGGGTTGTAGGTCTTGTAGGTGATCTTCTTGGCGAAGTCGTTGCCCTTGCCGAAGA
>DYRS01000058.1 GCA_020718585.1 Chthoniobacter flavus | reverse complement strand
AGGCGGTCGAGGGCGGCGCGGTGGGGGGCGGGCATCGGGGGGAGGTTGCCCGCAGGAAATGAGGTGGCTGATTCCGGCGGGCGCGCTCGGACGACGTCCATGCGGATCCGGTGGCGGGTGACGGTGAAGCTTGCCGTGAGCAGCGGCTCGGGGCCGGGCTCCGCAGATGGGAGCAGCCAGAGCCCGACCCAGCGCGGACCGGGCGATGGCACAAGAAAGATCCTTCCCCGGCGGAGTGCCAGCCCGCAGGTATGGTGCTCGTGGACAACTGGCTTCTTTGCGGGCTTGAACGGCATCTCCTCCGGCCGCTTCGCGGCGCAGAAGCTCCGCACCGGGCAGGCAGTGCAATTCGGACGTCCGGCCGTGCACACCGTCGCCCCGAGGTCCATCATGGCAGAAGTAAAATCGCGTCCGCCGGATTCCGGCAGGAGCCGGCGCGCGCGGGATTCGATGAAGCGCCGCCCGGCGGCCGTCGCGACCGGGTTTTTGAAATTCGCAAGCCGGGCGACGACGCGGATGATATTTGCGTCGAGCACAGGCACGCACTCGTCGAATGCGAACGCCGCCACGGCCGCCGCAGTGTAGGGACCGACCCCGGGGAGCCGCCGCAGCTCGGGAACGCCGCGCGGGATCTCGCCTCCGAAGTGCTCGGCGACCGCCTGCGTCGCGCGAAGGAGGTTGCGTCCGCGCGAGTAGTAGCCGAGCCCCTGCCAGTGATCGAGTACATCGCGCTCGCTCGCTCGCGCCAGCGTGGCCACGTCGGGAAACGCGCGCATCCACCGCCGGAAATAGGGGACGACTGCCGCGACAGTCGTCTGCTGGAGCATGAATTCCGAGACGAGCACCGCGTAGGGATCGTGGGTCCGACGCCACGGCAGATCGCGCCCGTGCTCGCGGAACCATGCGCCGAGCGTCCGATGGAATGCGGGTTGTATCATCTGGACAGTCTCCGGGGATTAGGCACTGAATGGGCGGATGCCGCAACCCTTGCATTCGCACACCGCACCGCTCACTCCCGCCCAGGCCGCGCTCCTCCGCGACGTGCTGGCCGGGGACGGATACGATTTCGAGGAGAAGCCCTACATGCTGTTCTCGGCGCGGAAAAATAAGCTCACGATCGCCGTGTATGCCAAGGGTCCGAAGGCGGTGATCCAGGGGAAGGGGATCGAGGACTTCATCGCGTTCGTGCTCGAGCCGCGCGTGCTGGGCGAGGCAAAACTCGGCTACGAGGAAGTCCACTCGCCCGAGCTTTTCGCGCCGCATTTCGGGGTGGACGAAAGTGGGAAGGGGGATTTTTTCGGTCCGCTTGTGGTCGCCGGCGTCTATGTGGACGGTGCACTAGCGGTGACGCTCCGGGATGCCGGGGTGCGGGACAGCAAGGCGATCGGGTCGGACAAGCGGATCCGCGAGCTGGCCGATGCGATCCGCAAGTCGCGCGCGCCGCATAGCATCGTCACCGTCGCTCCGCCGCGCTACAACGAGCTCTACCGGAAGATGGGCAACCTCAACCGGCTCCTCGCATGGGGCCACGCGAGGGTCATCGAAAACCTCTGCGAAGCCCGCCCAGACTGCCCGAGCGCTCTTTCGGACAAGTTTGCGGACGCGCGGGTGCTCGAGCGATCGCTCATGGAGAAGGGCCGGAAAATCCGGCTCGACCAGCGGACGAAGGCGGAGTCGGATTTCGCGGTTGCCGCCGCCTCAATCCTCGCGCGGGAAAAATTCATCGGGTGGCTCGAGTCGGCCGGCCAGGAATCCGGCGTCAAACTTCCGCGCGGCGCATCGGCCGCGGTGAAGGCCGCAGCCGCCGAACTCATCGCCAAGCACGGACCCTCCGCCCTCGAGACCCACGCAAAAACCCACTTCAAAACCGCCGCCGAAGTTCTGGCGGCGGCGAGGCAAGAAAAGACATCCTGACCTCAGGGGAAGCATGTCCGCGCAGCGGCGGCAGAGGTCAAAACGACATTCCTTCGGTCAGCAGTTCCCACATGAAAAATGGGCGCGGGGTGAGGGGGGTATTGAGAATCGCCGGGGGTTAACACTTCATTTTTCAATATCTTTGCGGTAGGAGTTCACGGGAAATGAGATTCCTTCTGCCGCTTCTTGCAGCGACCTCGCTGTCAACCGCCGCGATTTCCGACCGCCAGGCCGATGAGATCGGTCGGAGGATCTGGAAAAACGAATGTGCCGGGACGATATCCGGGCTCACGTCGTGGAACTCGGGCGAGGAATTTCCATCCCTCGGGATTGCGCATTTTATCTGGTATCCGGCTGGGAAGCGCGGGCCGTTTGAGGAGAGTTTTCCGGGGCTCGCGAGGTTTCTGAAGGCGAGAGGCGAGTCGGTTGCCGACTGGATGCTCGGCCCGTGCCCGTGGGCGTCGCGAGGCGAGTTTTGCGCCGAGCTCAAGGGACCCCGTCTCAGCGCGCTCCGCCAGCTTCTCGCCCGCACGGTTCCGCTCCAGGCCCGGTTTGCGGCGGGGCGACTCGATGCCGCGCTGCCGAAAATGCTTGCCGCGGCCGCGCCGGGAGATCGCCCGGCGGTGGAGGAAAATTTCCGGCGTGTCGCAGCCGAGCCGCTCGGATATTACGCGCTCATGGACTACGTGAATTTCAAGGGGGAGGGGACCAGCCTCACCGAGCGCTACGCCGGTGCCGGGTGGGGGCTGCTCCAGGTGCTCGCGGGCATGAGGACCACCGGGCCCGCGCTTCCGGCATTCGTCCGCTCGGCCGACGCCGCACTTGCGCTGCGCGTAAAAAATTCCCCGCCGTCGCGCAACGAGGCGCAGTGGCTGCCCGGATGGCGCAACCGCCTGCAAACCTACCTGCCATGAGCAAGGACGAAATCATCCAGGTGCTCGGCGACATCGCCCGCCTGCTCGAACTCAAGGGGGAGAACCCGTTCAAGGTCCGCGCCTACACGAATGCCGCCCGCGCGCTCGAGTCGCTCGCCGAGCCGCTCGAATCGCTCGTCGCCGAGGACCGGCTCGACTCGGTGGACGGGATCGGCCGCGCGCTCGCCGACAAAATTTCGTCATTTGTCCGCGATGGGAAGCTCGAGTTCCACGATCAACTCGCCGGCGAGTTCCCTCCCGACATCCTCAGCCTCTTCGAAATCCAGGGGCTGGGCGCAAAAAAGATCAAAGCCCTCTGGGAGGAGCTCCGCATCCACTCGATCACGAAGCTTGAGCGCGCATGCCGGTCGGGCGAGGTCGCTGGTCTGCCGGGGTTCGGAGAAAAGACGGCCGCAAATATCCTCAAGGCGATCGAGCACAACAAAAAGCACGCCGGGGAATTCCGCACCGGCGACGTCGCCGAGCTCGCCGAGAGCCTTCTCTCCGACCTCCGCGACCACCCGGATGTTGACTGCGTCCGGATCGCTGGCAGCTACCGTCGGCAAAAAGAGATCGTCCGAGACCTCGACTTCATCGTCTCCACCCGCCACCCGGATGCCGTCACGGAATTTTTTGCGACCCATCCGCTGGTGGAATCCGTCCTGGTGCGCGGCGCGACGAAGACGAGCGTGATCTTGATCTCGGGGATCCAGTGCGACCTTCGGGTCGTCACCGGCCCGGAATTTCCGTTTGCGCTCGCCTACTTCACCGGCAGCAAGGACCACAACGTGCGCATCCGATCGCGCGCGCTCGCCCGAGGCTGGTCGCTGAACGAATACCGGTTCAGCGAGGCCGACGGACGCGAGCTCCGGGAGCCGCTGCCGGAGATCCGCGAGGAGGATGACATCTACCGCGCGCTCGGGCTCGAGCCGGTGCCGCCGGAGCTTCGCGAGGACCGCGGGGAAATCGAGGCAGCGGAGGCGCGCAGGCTCCCGAAGCTGGTCGAGTGGCAAAACCTTCGAGGCACGTTCCACAACCACACGACCGCCAGCGACGGCCGCACGACGCTCGAAGATATGGCAGCCGCCGCCCGCGAGCTCGGCCTCGAATACCTCGGGATCGCCGACCACAGCCAGGCCGCATTCCAGGCGCGCGGGCTCGACGCGGCGGCCCTCGCCGCCCAGGTCGCGCGGATCCGCGCGCTCTCGGACGACTCGCTCCACCTTTTTGCCGGCACGGAATGCGACATCCTCAAGGATGGTTCGCTCGATTTTTCCGACGATGTCCTCTCCTCGCTCGACTACGTCGTGGCGAGCGTCCACTCGTCGTTTACGCTCTCGGAGGCCGACATGACCGCCCGGATCATCCGCGCGATCTCGAACCCGTATGTCACGATGCTCGGACACCCGACCGGACGCCTCCTCCTGACCCGCGAGCCGTATCGGGTGGACATTCCGGCCGTGATCGAAGCCGCCGCCGCGACCGGCACGATCATCGAGCTCAACGCGAACCCCCGCCGCCTCGACCTCGATTGGCGGTGGTGGCCGCTCGCCAAAGAAAAAGGCGTCAAATGCTCGATCAACCCCGACGCCCACTCGGCCGCCGGACTTCAGGACCTCATCTTCGGTGTCGGTGCCGCCCGCAAGGGTTGGCTTACAAGATCAGACGTCATCAACACCCTCCCGCTTCGAGCCGTCACTGCCGCGATCGCCGCCAAGCGGTCGAATGCTTGATCAAACTTCCTGCCCGCCCGCCGGAGGGCGATCGCCATCTGGCGGGCATGGGAAAATTGCCGTTCGGCAGTGACGACGTGGAGTTCCTCGTGGATTCCGGTCTTCAGCGGCAGCGCGACGAGCCCGTGGCGGGTCGAGATATCGGCAACACCGGATCAATGTTCATTCGTGGCAAACTGCTGGCGCGGCGATCTTCAGCCGCCTCGTCGCATGAGCGATTCTGCCATCTCTCGAGCAAAATATGTGAGGATAAAATCCGCCCCCGCCCGCTTGATCGCCAGCAGCGACTCGTCTCGCGTGCGCTCAAGATCAAGCCACCCAAGCCGAGCGGCCGCATGAATCTGCGAATACTCCCCGCTGACTTGATAGGCAGCGACAGGGATTGGTGAATTATCGCTCACTTCGCGAATAACATCCAAATAGTAAGAAGCAGGCTTAATCATCACAATATCAGCACCTTCGTTATAATCAAGTTCTGCCTCCATCCCGGCTTCCCGGCGATTTGCTGGGTCCATTTGATACGTCGCCTTGCTGATCGTATTCTTGCCGATCCGGCTCCCCACCGCATCGCGAAACGGACCGTAAAGAGCCGAAGCGTATTTCACGGCATAGGATAAAATCATGGTGTCCGCACTCTGCGCGACATCAAGGGATTCGCGAACTGCGCGAACTCTGCCGTCCATCATGTCCGATGGCGCAACGATATCCGCTCCGGCCTGTGCCAGCATGACGGCGAGGCGGCAAAGGATTTCGACCGTCGGGTCGTTATCTACGGCGACGCCGTTGGCGGCGAGGATTCCGTCATGGCCGTGCGAGGTGTAGGGGTCGAGGGCGACATCGGTGATGACGAGGAGGTCCGGGCAGAGGGCTTTGACGGAGCGGACGGCATGGAAGAGGATGTTATCGGGGCTGAGGGCGTGGGAGCCGAGCGGGTCTTTGAGGTCGGGGTTGACGGATGGGAAGATGGCGACGGCGGGGATGCCGAGGCGCGCGGCATCGGAGCAGGCGCGGAGGAGGTCATCGGGTGAGAGGCGGAAGACGCCGGGCATTGAGGCGACTTCGATCGAGCGGGGTTCGGAGTGGACGAACAGCGGCCAGACGAGGTCGTTGACCGAGAGGCGGGTCTCGCGGACGAGGCGGCGGACGGGCTCCGTGCGGCGGAGGCGTCTGGGGCGGCGCAAAAGGTGCAGCGGCATCAGGCTGGCTCGTGAAGGATTCTGCCGCACTGCGGGCAGGCGACGATGGACTTCCCGCCGCGGAGCTCGACGGCGGTCTGGGTGGTGACTTTCATATGGCAACCGGTGCAGACATCGTGTTCGAGCGCGACCACGGCAAGGCCATTTTTTGTGGCGAAAAGCCGGGAGTAGCGATCGAGAAGATCCTCGTCAACCCCGGCGGCGGCGGTGGTGCGGGCGGCCTCGAGGTCGGCGATCCTGGCGGCGAGGTTGACAGATTTTTCCGCCAGCACGGCGATCTGGGATTCGAGTTTTGATTTGTCCTCGCGATGGGCCTGTTCGGCGGCGGCGATTTCGGGGCGGAGTGCCTCGGCCTCCTCCATGAGGACAAGCTCGCGGTCCTCGACGTCCGAGACCGCTTTCTCGGCGGTGGCGATTTCGTGGGCGAGCGCGGAAAACTCCTCGTTTTTTCGCGTCTGAAGCTGCTGGTTTTTGTAGCGGGCGATCTGATCGCGCTTCGCTGAGGCCTCGACTTCGAGTGCCTTTTTTGCGACCTCGATCTCCTTCGCTCGGTGCTTGGACAGCTCAAGCCGTCCGGCGGCGGCCGCAATCAGCCGCTGCTTGGCCGCCTTCTCTTCGGGTAGCGCGTCCAGCTCGTGGCGGAGCGTGCGCATCCGCTGGTCTTTGTCCTGAAGTGCGAGAAGCGTGGCAATAGATTCGATCATGCCGACGATCATGCCGGATCGGACGGGAATTATCCAGCGGCAGTTTCGCGTCGAGGCGGGAAATTTGCCGTCCACCCGGACGGGGCGGGCTATTTTTTCTTTTTTTTCAGTTCGCCGCCGGGCGTGCTGGGGAGTTCGTCAGGCACGGCGGTGAAGTCCGGGAGCTCCGGCTCGATAATCACCTCCGGCTCGGGATCAAGCGGAACCGGGCGCGCGGTCGGCGGGGCCGGCGCGATGTCCTCCGAGCTCACGTAGCCGGTCCGTCCGTCCCCGAGCCTGACAAACGCATAGGCCGGATCTTTCGACTCGACCTTGAGAAACTCGAGCGTCGGGAGCTTTTCCGGCTGCGCCGCCTGAGCCGGCCCGCTGCGGAAAAAATCCGTCTCCTTGCGGACCACGAACTCGCGTCCCTCGGAAAACTTCTCGGTCGCCGCGCATCCCGCCAGCAGCGCGCACAGCAGCGCGCCGATCGGAGGGAGCGAGCCGCAAAAAATCCGACCCGCCGCCGCGCGAGGAGGTGCATCCGGCAGGATGGGCGCGCGGGAATTTCGTGTCGTGGTGGCCTTCATGGAAATGGCTGGCCGTCGTCCGGCCGCTGGAAACCCTGTGTAAACGCACCTCCCGCAAAGGTCAACTTTCCAGACTGTGGCGTAGGCGGCGGGGGCACGGAAGTGATCAACCTTTGGAATGGTGCTGGCAATCCGCCGTTTCAGCGTGTAGAGGTCGAGGCATGCTAGTCCGATACATTTCGCTTGCGGCGGTGCTCGGGGTGCTCTCCGTCGGCCCCGCCCGCGCCTCCGGGGCAATGACGAAGGAGCAGATCAAAGCAGCGGTCGTCTCCGACGCGATCAGCATCCCAACCCCGGGAGAATTCTTCGCGGCGATGGACGACCACGGGCTGCCGAACTGGTCGCAGATGTTTCTTCCAAAGTCGTCGGCGAGCACGGATAGCCGCGAGCGAATGGCAATGATGCTCGGGGTGCTCGTGGCGGACGGCTACCTCGAGGTCGAGGCGCAGGACGGCCAGGGGGTGAAGAACACGGGCAAGGAAATCATCAATCTTGCGAAGAAGCTCAACGTGAGCCAGAGCGTGCTTGGCCGGGGAAACAGCATTTCGGACTTCGCCGAAAACAACGACTGGGGCGTGCTGCGCGAGGAGCTCGAAGCGACGCAAAACGAGGTCAAGCTCTCTATGGTCGAGCAGAAGGATAAGGACCTGGTCATTCTCGTGACCGTCGGGGCGTGGGTTCGCGGGATGCAGGTCGCTTCGGAGTTTGTTTCAAAAAACTATAACCCCGGGCTGGCGGACCTCCTCCGGCAGTCGGCAATCGTCGAGTATCTGGTGTCCGAACTCGACAACCTTCCGGAAAAACTCCGGGGTGAGCCGCAGATCGTTGACCTGCGCGAAAAGCTCGTGTTCGTGCTCGCGCTTGTGCGCACGAAGGACCGCAAGCCGCCCGACCCTGCGGCGGTTGCCGGAATCGCCGCCGCGACGGGAGCGCTCGTCAACGCGATTTCTGCCGGAGGCAGCGACTTATGAAACCGCCAGGTTTTCTCATCGCGCTCATCCTCGCGCCCGCGATCATTGCGGCCGAGGACGCCCTGCCGCCGGCTCAGGAATCCGTCACCGCCCGCAGCCGTGCGCTCGAGCTCGCCGGGGCGTTCGCGAACGACGGCTACAAAATCCGCGACGGCTTCCTCTCCGGGTCGCTCGCCGCCGGAAAGCCTCAGTTCCTCGAAGTGAACCTTTTCGCCGGCAACGAATACTGGTTCTCGGCCGCCGCTCAGGGTGCATCGACGAAGCTCTCGGTCGCGCTGTTCGACGAAAACGGGTGCGCGATCGAAGGGGAGATTTTTCAGGACGGAGCAACCGCAGCCGTCGGCATCGTCCCTGATGCGAGCGGGAAGTATTTTGTGCGGGTCGAACTCGTCGGCGGCGACAAGACCAAATTCTGCCTCGTCTATTCCTACAAATAACGCGATGACCGCCACAGCCGAAAAATTGAACACCCCGAGGGTCCGGCAGTTTTCGGTTTTCCTGCAAAACAAGGTCGGCGCGCTCCTCGATGTGGTGAAGCTTCTCAACGAGAAAAATATCGTCGTGCTCGCGGTCAGCATCGTGGACTCCTCGGAATCCGCGATCGGGCGCCTGATCGTGAGCGACCCGGAGCTTGCGGCGGAGCTTTTTCACAAGCACGACATCTCGTTCGGCGAGTGCGACATGGTTCTGGTCGAACTCAACGAGGGAGCCTGCGATCTCGCCTGCGTGCTCGCCGCGCTCCTCATGGCCGAGGTGAACGTCTTCTTCAGCTACCCTCTTCTCACCCGCCCCCGCGGGCTCGCGGTCCTCGCCCTGCACCTCGACGACAACGAGTGCGCCACAAACGTCCTGCGCGGCGAGGGGTTCGCAACGCTCGCGCAGGGCGACATCTCCCGCTAAATCCCATGACTCACACAACCATCCGCACGCTCGCGGGAGACTCGACGACGCAGATGCGGAGCCGCATGCACGGTCTTGCTGTCGCATGCCCGTTCCACCAGAGCAACCCGCCCGACTGCCCGCTCTGCGAGATTCGCAAGCTTCCCATGACCGAACGTTTCGCATGGGTCGAATCGCTCGACCTCGTTGTCATGGACGACTACTTCAGGAAACACGACGAATGCCTCCGAGCTAAAGAGGCCGAGGAAGACGCGCTGGGTTCGTGAGCAGTAACGCTTGATTTATCGGATCCGCCATCACAATCATCCCCGCACGAAAAATTCTTTGGCGAAGGCCGCGCGGGGTTGGATCTTGCGTATCGCACGAATCCAGTATTGACTTGTCCATTGTCAGCGGACGCTTAACTCAGTGGTAGAGTGCCACCTTCACACGGTGGAAGTCGTAGGTTCGAACCCTACAGCGTCCAGACTGACATCCTGATTTCCGGTAGCCGCGCGACCGTCTCGCCTAGACCGATTTTATTCCTTATGAACCTCCGTCTTCTTCTCTCCTTTCTCGTCGTCTTCGTTTCGTCCGCCCTCTGCGACACATCCGACGGATGGCCAAAATCCTTCACGTCTGGGGGAGCCGCGATCACGGTTTACCAGCCTCAGGTGACCGATTGGTCGGGGAACACGCTGACCGCGCGCATGGCGGTCTCGGTGGTCCCTCAGGGGGCTGCTGCGCCGCAGTTCGGAACGATTGTTCTCAGCGGGACGGCGGACACCGACAGCGGGAGCCAGACTGTGTCGCTGTCGAACATCACGCCGGTTCAGACGACGTTTCCCGCTGCACCCGACCAAGCATCGAACTACGCGGAGCTCGTCTGTAGCCAGGCCGCAGCATGGTCGCAAGACCTCTCGCTACCAGCAATCCGGGCGAGCCTCGCGGTGACCGGTGCCACCGGGGCGCGGACCGTTCCGACCGTTCCGGTCCAAAACCCCGTGCCGGCGATCTATTTCAGCGACCGGTCGGCAGTGCTGGTCCTCGTGAACGGCGACCCCGCGCTGCGGACCGTTCCCGGCACGAATCTCCTGCGTGCGATCAATACCCAGGCACTCCTCCTCATGGACCAGGGCAGCGGGCTCTATTATCTGCGGGTCAACGGCGGATGGTCCCAAGCGCCCGCCCTCACCGGTTCGTGGACCGATGCTTCCAACCCGCCGGCAGCCCTCGACGGCGTCCTGCAGTCGGTCCCCTCAACGGCCGAACTTTTTGCTCCGCCGGGCGGATCTCCGACCGTGCCGCCGCCTGCGATTTTTGTGAGCACCGGCCCGGCCGAGCTCATCACCTCGCAGGGAGTTCCGCAGTTTGCCCCGATCACCGGCACCCAGCTTCTCAAAATCACCAACTCCGGCAGCTCGGTCTTCATGAACGTGACAAACCAAAACTACTACGTCGTGATTTCCGGCCGGTGGTTTTCGTCGCCCTCGCTGGCCGGTCCCTGGCAGTTTGTCCCATCGGGTCAGCTCCCGCCGGATTTTGCAAACATCCCGGAAAGCGACCCGGCGGGAACGGTTCTCGCATCGGTGGCGGGAACCCCGCAGGCCGGCGAGGCCGCGATCTCCTCGACGATCCCGCAGACGGCAACCATCGCGCGCACTGCGACCACCACGGTTGCCTACGCCGGCGACCCGCAGTTCCAGCCGATCACCGGCACCCAGCTCTCGTATGCCGCCAATACCCCCACTCCGGTCATCAGGACCCCCGACGACGCCTACTACGCTGTCGTCAACGGGGTCTGGTTTTCCGCAGGCGCACCGTCCGGGCCCTGGTCTGTGGCCGATTCCGTGCCGCCTGCGATCTACACGATCCCGCCGAGCAGCCCGGTCTATTATGCGACAAACGTCTATGTGTATGGCTCGACCCCGGACGTTGTCTATACCGGCTACACTCCCGGCTACTTCGGCCCGTGCCTCTCACCCGATGGCGTCGTCGTCTTTGGAACCGGCTTCTGGTATCCGCCGTTCATCGGGCCCGATGTGTGGATCGGACCGCCGCTCACCTACGGGTTCGGCGCAGGGTTCGCCTGCGGGCTCGCCACCGGATTCGCATTCGGCCTCGCCGCCGACCACGGTTGGGGCTGCTCGCCGTGGTGGGGACCCTGGCACGGCGGATGGGGCGGGTGGGGGAACAATGTCAATCGGAACTGGAACAACGTAAACATCAACACCCACAACGTCTACAACAACTGGTCGAACAACGTTGTCAGAAATTCTAACAACTCGCTCAACCGCGCAAACCTCGACAACTCGGTCCGCAACGACGCCAACAATATCCGCACCGGCAACGATCCGAATCTCAAGGCCGACGCCGACCTGGTCCGCTCGAATCCAAATGCCCAGAACTGGAAAAATGACGCCGACAACCGGATCAATACCGCGCGGGCGGATGGCGACACCGCCGACCGCCGGTCGCTGCAAGATGATTCCTCCCGCCTCGGCGACAACAATGTTTTTGCCGGAAAAGATGGCAATGCCTACCGCCCCGCAAACGATGGGAACTGGGAGCGGCACGACGGACAAAACTGGCAGCGTCCGGAGTCGTTCGACCGCGACACCTGCTCCGACCTCGACTCCCAGCGGTTCTCCCGATCGGTCGGTGGAATGCGCTCGTTTGGCGGTGGTGGCCGCAGGTAGCTTCAGTGCTCGAGAACCCGAGGAAAAGGGCTAAGACAATCAATTGGATAGGGCGGTTTCGCCGAAATCGCTTGCTTGCTGCCCCGGACGGATCTGCCGGCAGTCCCTTGAGAATCCGGTCAACATGCTCAAACATCCGCTTGTGACCTCGCAGTCCGACCGCTCGGCCTTCAGAGAAATCCTCTGATCGCAGGGGTGATCGGACGGGCTTCGCTGGCACCGAGGGATTCGCCGACCGCCTCGAGCCTGCGGATGAGATCGGCGACATCCCGGCGGGCGCGCGGACCTCCTGCGGCCGCGCAAAAATGTGTCCGGCACCCGAACGGGCGTGATGCGTAAATCAGGCAGCGCGATGTTTGCGGATGGATCAGCGGACACGCTCCGTTCTCGCGCTGAGGGAGGGATTTTCTTCCGGTGGCTTTGAACGCGTGGGCGGCGACGAGTGCCTCGCCGGTCGTGAGGTGCGGGATTTTTCCGGTGAGTCGGAATTGGCAGCATTCGGATCGGAGCAGGCAGTCCCGCTCGACCGACCGCTCCTCGAGCTCCGCATAGATTTTTCGGACAGCGTCTGCCGCCTCCTGCATAGCCGCCTCATCGCGACAGGGATTCAGCCGGGCTCCTCTCATCGCCGGTGCTCAGACCCGATCCCCTGCGGGATTCGAGCTCTGTTTCATGGAAGGCATGAGCCGGACGCAAGGGGATTTGTCATCGGGTCGGCACTCTGAACCGCAGCCGTGAGATTGTCTATATCATTCCAGTTTTCTCCGGCAATCAGGCGATCCGTAGGTCAGGTCGCCGCGATTGGCGGATTTGCACGGCCTGCCGGGCGGGAGGACGTGCAGCGGGAGCCGGGCCCTGCCCGGACCCTCAGCGGAGGTGAGCGCGAGCATTCCGGACGGGCATGCGGAGGATTTCCATTTTCCTTCGGTCCCGCGCGATGTCAAACGTGACGCACATCTCGCGCATCGTCGCCTCAATCATCCACTTCTACCCGCTCGACGACAGGCGATGCCACGAGATCGCCTCGAGCTCAAAGCCCGGCGGGGAGAGCTCCACGGGATGGAGATGGCCGTGGACTGAAGGTTCGGGACGAGGACGGGTTGTCTGAATCTTTTGCCAAGAGACCCACCTGTCAGCCATCAAGTTCCGCACGACCGCGCGTAAATATTCGGTGAACCCCGTGAGGGTTCAATCGGCGAGGATGGCGCGGA
>DYRS01000227.1 GCA_020718585.1 Chthoniobacter flavus | reverse complement strand
CAGCCTGGTGCCATTCATTTGTGACGTTGCCGAAAAAGGTTCCCGAATTCTGACGAATATACCTTTCGTTTCAACCGTCGCTCCTCTCAATCCCGAGGTATGCTGTTTTATCGTCTTGTAGAACAGGCGGTGAAAACCGCCCCGTTGACCTACCGACAAATTGTGGATCGAAAACACAACATGCAGGGGGCGCTTGCGTTAAGTGGAGACCCGCTTTTTGGAATTCAGGACTTGACGAAAGGACTTGACGAAAGACTTGCCGCAATGCAGCATTGCAGCATGACAGCAATCTCTGTGAGCAAGCGTGGAACGATCACCCTGCCGCCCGAAATCCGGCGCGGGCTGGGGCTGGAAATGACCACGCATCCGATGATGCTGGTGGAGCTGCGGGACGGAGGGGTCTTTTTGCAACCAGCGGAGGCTCTGCCGGTGCGGGACATCCCGGAGGCGACGCTGCGCGAGTGGGTGGAGGAAGACGAGCGGGATGCGGAAGGATTTTGGAAACGGGCGGGGATGACGTGAAGGTATTTCTCGACAGCAGCGTCCTGCTTTCCGCCTGCGGGTCGGAGCGCTCGTTGTCCCGGCTCATCACCGAAATCGCCGGAGAACGGAAATGGGAATTGGTCTCCGTCGCCTATTGCCGGGCGGAAACCGCAAAGAACCTCGGGAAGTTCGGTGCCGCCGCCAGCGATCACTGGAAGTCGCTCCAGCGGAAGGTCGCGTGGGCACCCAACGCGCTCACGACCCGCAGACCGCTCCTCCTGACTGCTTCCAAGGACAAACCGGTTCTCATCTCGGCACTGGCGGAGCGGTGCGATCTGTTGCTGACCCTCGACAAGGGCGACTTCGGAATGCTCCTCGGCAAGGAGGTTTACGGGATGAAGGTTCTCACCCCGAGAGATTTCCTTGTGAGCCAGGGGCTGGGGTAAACGCATAAAACCCGAAACCGGACTTTTCCCGCGAATAAAGCGAATGGACGCCTGTCATGCTCATGGGCGGAACCCACTCGATTTCGTTGCCGAGGGCAAGCCTCCCGGACGGGTGGCAACGGGCATGAATTTCTTGGGAACGAGGCTCTTCCCTGCCGATGGAGCAACGGGAATTTGAATTTGCGCGCGTTCGCATGCGCGGCTAGGCTCGACGAATGATCGGATGTCGGAGGTTGAAGGCGGGGCGCGGGGGCGCGCTCAAGTAAATGGACTCCGCCATGCGGATCGTCCGCCGCCTCCGCGAGGCCGGACACCAGGCGCTCTTCGCGGGGGGCTGCGTGCGGGACCGCCTGCTCGGACGCCCGGCGCACGACGTAGACATCGCAACCTCCGCCCGGCCGGAGGATGTTCAAAAACTTTTCCCGAGGACCGTGGCCGTCGGCGCACAGTTCGGGGTCGTGGTCGTGATGGATGGCGCGAAGGAATTCCAGGTGGCGACATTCCGTGCGGACGGGGTCTATATTGACGGACGCCGTCCGGAATCGGTGACGTTCACGAGCGCCGAGGGCGACGCCCGGCGCCGGGATTTTACGGTCAACGGGATGTTTTTTGATCCCCTGGAAAACCAAGTTCTGGATTTTGTCGGCGGGCAGGAGGATTTGGCGGCGGGGATTGTCCGGTCCATCGGGGTCCCTGTCGACCGGCTTCGCGAGGACAAGCTGCGGCTCCTGAGGGGGGTCCGGTTTGCCGCAACCCTCGGGTTCCAGATCGAGCCGACGACGTGGGATGCCATCCGCTCGCAGGCCGACGGGATCACGACCGTGAGCGCGGAGCGGATCCGCGACGAGTTGGTGAAAATTTTTCTGCACCCGTCGCGGGTCCGCGGATTCGACCTGCTCGACGAATCCGGGATGCTCGCGATCCTTCTGCCCGAGGTCGCCGACCTGCGCGGGTGCGAGCAGCCGCCGGAATTCCATCCCGAGGGCGACGTCTTCGTCCACACTCGGCTGATGCTCTCGCTGCTGCCCGCCTCGGTTTCCGTGCCGCTCGTTTTCTCGGTGCTTTTCCACGACATCGGAAAACCGCCCGTCCTGTTCCGCGACGAGACCGGCAGGATCCGGTTCAACGGCCACGAGTCGGTCGGCGCCGCGATGGCCGAGCGGATCATGGAGCGGCTGCGGTTCTCAAACGCCGAGTCCGAGGCGACTCTGGCCGGGGTAAAAAACCACATGGCATTCAAAGATGTGCGCAACATGCGGATCGCCACACTCAAGCGATTCCTCGCACGGCCGACGATTAACGACGAACTCGAGCTCCACCGGGTGGACTGCCTCGGGTCGCACGGGCTCCTCGACAACCACGAGTTCCTCATCGCAAAGCGCGGGGAATTTTCCCGCCAGCCGCTGATCCCTCCCCCGCTCGTCACCGGACGCGATCTCATCGCTCTCGGCTGGCACCCCGGACCATTTTTCAAAAAAGTTCTCGACGAGGTGCAGGTCCGCCAGCTCGAGGGAACGCTCGCGTCGCGGGAGGATGCGCTTGACTGGGTGGCCGCAAACAGGGAAATGCTGATGAAGGAATCTTCCCAATGATCATCCGCTCGGTCCATATCGCCCGCAATGGGAAAGTCATCGGCCAGTATCCGCCGGAACAACTCGCCGCACTCATGGACTCCGGACATTTCTTCGACAGCGACCTCTGCTCGAGCGAGGCGTTCCCGGAATGGACCCCGCTCCCGGAATTGTAGCCGTTCACGGGGTGTAGAAGCAGAAGTCAAAATTGCAATCAGTCAT
>DYRS01000226.1 GCA_020718585.1 Chthoniobacter flavus | reverse complement strand
CGTAAAGAGGACTCTCTTTGACGCGCAGCCTGAGACAGGTTTTTCAGAGGTGAGTGACAAAAGTGTGGGAAATCCCCTGAAATTACGTTCACACAGATAAATTCCGGCAAATATCCAATGAAACCCTTGTTCACACTCACAGAAACCGCCCCGGCGACCGCCCCGACCGGTCAGTCATTCGCTCTCAGCCGCTCGCGACACCTCCCCACCCAGCGCCTCGGGAAGCACATGATCCGACCGGAGAACGCCACCGAGATTCTTGCGAACCTTCCGCAGCCCGGCCACGTCCTGCACACCGTCGTCAAGGGCGATTTCATCCTTACGGACCTCATCACGCAGATCGCCCGGCAGTCCGGACAATGCCCCCGGTTGACCCTCGGCACGCTCTCAATGAACCCCGAGAACGCACGCGAACTGGCGAAGCTCCGCGACGAGGAGCTTATTGGCGGGATCACGCTGGTGCTCAGCGACTTTTTTTTCAGGACTTCCCGCGATGCGGTCGAGGAGTGTTTTCAGATCCTTCCCGCACCCTCGACGCGGTGGATCAAATGTCGCTCGCACGTCAAAATCGCCCTCATTCCGACCGCCGACGACGCCTACGTGCTCCACGGCTCCGCGAATCTCCGCAGCTCCGCTAATCTGGAAAATTTGACCATCGAAAACGACAGGCAACTACTCGAATGGCATGCCTCATGGGTCAGCGAACTGAACACCTTATGAAGACACGACAGACACCATCGGAAGCGGACCTTGCCCAATACGAACGGCTCGGCTCTTTGCTTATGACCCCGAACGAAACCGCCCGCGTCATGGGCAGGCCGGACATCGAGCGCCACGCCTCCGAACTGGCCGTAGGGACCACCCCCGCGGGACTTGCTTGGAACCGTGGCCGCCTACTCGCGGAATGTTCGATCCGGGAGGCACTCTTGAACCTCGCCCGCGAAGGCAGTTTGCCCCACGCGAAAGAGGCAATAAAACTGCTCGCACAATGCCGCGAAGCAGTTGAGGAGGCGCGATGAAACTCGCCTCCTCCACGAAAGCCCTCGCCGCCGAACTGGGATGCACCCGGCGCACGATCTCCGCATGGCTAAAACGCCCGGACAGCCCCGGCAGGACGGCAACCGGCGGATTCAACATCTCCCGCTGGCAGAAGTGGATTTCTGAAAACGGACTCGGCACCCGGACCTCATCAGCCGACCGCGACCCAAGGTTGCAGGCACTCAAGAACGAAAAAATGCGGTTGCAAAGCGAAAAAATCGCGCTCGAAACCGTGGCCGTCGCGATCCAAAACCGGGTCGCCCGCGGTGAGCTCGTCCGCATGGACGACGCCAAGCGTGTCGTCGGCGATGCATGGGGCGCGATGCTCCGGCAGCTCCGGCAGACCAAGCACAGAATTTCGGCGCAGGTCTGCGGGTTGGATTCCGGCACCGCCTCGCGGCTTCTCGCCGACGACCTCGCGCAGACGATGCGGCAATTTTCGATCCCCGAGGGACTGGCCCGGCACCCGTATTTCGGCCCGCTCCGGGCGCAGATCGAGGAGCTTCACGACGTTTTGCAGGAGGACGGTCTATGAACTTTGACGACGCAGGGGAACCGGTCGAGACGGTCGATTTCGCCTATCCCGAAGAGCCAGAGGCCACCCCCTCCTACCTCGACAGCGCCCAGCGCGAGCTGCTCACTGAAGCCTTGCGCCTGCAACGGCTCCGCGGATTTTGCGAAGGGGAAGCGGCCGCCGAACTGGCCGTAATTGACCGTCTGCTTTCCGGCAGACTGTCCGCCGGCGCGATAGTCACCAGATTTACCGCACTCGCCCGCAAGCATGGCCGCATCACGAGCGCCCAAGCCCTCCGCTTGAGCGGCACGAGCGCCCGCGCACTTCGCAAGGCATTCCCGAAAGTTCCGCCACTCGCGCGGGGTAGCACGCTCTGAAAGTTCCGCCGCCCCCATTTGTATGCCCGCAAAACAAAAAACCAAGCCCGCCCGCAAGCCACGGCCCGCCGCCGCGAAGCCCGCGCCCGGAGCCGCCGCCGCATCCCGCGCCGCCCGCGTGAACACGCTTCGATGCAATCTCTACTTGAGCGCGGACGACCTGCGGCTTCTCGCATTCGCGAAGATCGAAAACCTGCCCGCCGTCATCTTTTTGAGAGCAATCGTCGCCGCCGAAATGCTCGCGACCGCCGCACGAATGAGCCCTGCCGAGATCGTCATGGGGTGGGAATCCCTCGAAACTTTCGCACGCGACACCCTCGCAAGCCTCCGATGAAAAAAAGCGAACTTACCGCCGCTCTCGCCGCCTGCCGCGCGACCGCAGAGGTTGACCCCGCCGCCGCCTTGCAACTCATGGCACGCTTGAATGTTCAGCTCGATGTCGGGCTGGGAAGACTCTCAAAATCCGAGGGGGAAATCCTTCTCGTCAACCCGGAAAAAGCACTCGTCCGCCTCACCGCGCAGGCCGCCGCCCTCGCCGCTGGAACACTAATTTTATGAACGACACCTTCGAAGAAAACTACCGCCCGAACGACGTCGGAGACCTCGTCAGCGAAATCCGCGAACGCTCGACATACTGCCCGCCGCCCATCGCGGCGCCAGCTCAGGCCGGAAAGAAAACGCGTGCGCTCTTTGACCAGTGCAACGCGATGCGAGCCAGCTTCTCCGATGTCGGAAAAAGACTTGCCAATTCAGCGAACGCACTCGCCGCCGCCAAGGAAAACTTCGCGAACTCACCGACCGA
>DYRS01000225.1 GCA_020718585.1 Chthoniobacter flavus | reverse complement strand
CCATGTACGATGACCTGAACGGGAAGACAGCAGTCGTTACCGGATCCGGCAAGAGAAGCGGCATTGGTTACGGCATCGCTGAGAAGCTCGCCTCATCCGGCTGCAACGTCGTCATTGCCGATCTGGGGAAACCCGCTTCCGCGGAAACGGCGATAAAAACTGCAACGAGTGACGAGATGGAAGACATCGCATCTGATCTTGCAGGCAGATTCAACATCAAGACGCTTGCCGTTCTGGTGGATGTCACGGATGCGTCTTCGATAGAACGGATGGCCGCGGCGATCCGGGACACATTCGCACGCGTCGATATCCTCTGCAACAATGCCGGAGCGGTTTTCGGGGTTCCGAATACGGTCCTCGGCTACGGCGAGGCGGACTGGATCCGGACGGTTGACGTCAACCTCTTTTCGGTCTTTCGCGTCTCGAGGGCGGTGATCCCGCTGATGGCAGGAGGGCCGGGGGCGATTGTCAACACCGCCTCGCGAGCCGGGAAGGTTCCCCCCCTTTTCAACAGCGCCTATGCCGTCGCCAAGGCCGGCGTCATCATGCTGACAAAAACGATGGCGAAGGAACTCGGCGGGGCCGGGATCAGGGTCAACGCGATCTGCCCCGGCCAGATCAATACCGACCTTGAAAAATGGCGTTTCGGACTTGAGGCCTCCTTCATGCAATCGACCATCGAGGAACGCGAAGCGGAAATGTGCAAAACCATTCCGCTCGGATACATCGGCCTTCCCTCTGATGCAGGCAGTCTCGTTGCCTTTCTCGCGTCGGATGCATCCCGCTACATAACCGGTCAGGCGATCAACCTCGACGGCGGGCAGTGCATGGAACTGTAGCCGCCTCCTTTGCCCGGCGCGGGCGCAACGAATGATGAAAATCTGTAGATACGGGGTCGCCGGGCATGGGCACGGCATGCCGTGCCCATGCGAAAACATGGTTACACAACATATTGATATTGACCTGGAAAATTCTATTTTTATGCAAAAAAGGAGGATCGGATGGAGAAAATAATCGGTGCGCAGCTTGCCGTGGAGGCGCTGAAGGAGAGGAACGTCGATTTCATCTTTTCTTTAAGCGGCGGGCATATTACGCCCATTTATCAGTACCTCGAAGGAACGGATATCACGATCTTCGATACGCGCCACGAGCAGGCGGCTCTCTTCATGGCCGAGGCGTGGGGAAGGATGACCCGAAAGCCGGCCGTGGCGATGGTGACGGCCGGGCCGGGATTCACCAACGCGCTGACCGGCATTGCCAGCGCCCGGCTTTCCAACGCGCCGCTTGTCCTGATTGCCGGCTGCGTCGGCCTCGAAAGCAGGGAAAAGCTCGACCTGCAGGACATGAGTCAGCTTCCCGTCATCGAACCGATGGTCAAAAAGGCGCTGGTCTGTTCGATTGCGGAGAGGATCCCCGAATATATCGACATGGCCTTCCGGATTGCCGGAGGAGGGCGTCCCGGGCCGGTCTATCTCGAACTTCCCTGCGACATCCTGAACGCGACCGTGGATATGACCAAAGTGAAGAGAATCCATACCGTCGTTGCATCGAAGCCGGTTGACCGTGAAAACGCGAAGAAAGCCATCGAAATGATCCGGGAAGCAAAAAACCCGGTGGTAATCGCCGGCAGCGGCGCCTGGTATGCGGACGCGGAGAAGGAGCTGATCGCGTTTGTTGAAAAGACGGGAATGCCCGCCTTCACCGGCGGCGCCGGAAGGGGGGTCATTCCCGACACCCATCCGCTGTGCTTTGAATCGTCGCTCGCCATCCGACCGGGCGCGGGCATGATGACGCTGATGACCACCGATCTGGTCGTTTTCCTCGGAAACCGCCTCAGCCTCTTCTACATCTTCGGCGATATCTTCCCCTCCACCGCGAAATTCATCCAGGTTGACATCCTCCCCGAAGAGATCGGCCGAAACCGCACCGTCGATCTCGGCATTGTCAGCGACCTCAAGTCCTTCCTGGCAGAGGCTAACGCCATCATCGACGAAAATAACCTGGGCGCTTCGCTGCGGGAGCAGTTTTCCCCCTGGGTGGAGACCGTCCGGGCCTATGAGGTTGCGGGGAAAAAGCAGGCGGCGCCCGACTGGAATTCCGACGCCCTGCCGATCCATCCGATGCGTCTGGCCCGCGAGATTGATGATTTCATGAACCGGGAAGACGATATCGTCGTCGCCGACGGAGGCGATACATCCACCTGGATGGGGATGACCCGAACGATCCGCCGGGGCGGCCATTACCTCGATTACGGACTCTATGGCTGCCTCGCGGTCGGCATTCCCTATGCAAACGCCGCGAAGCTTCTCAATCCCGGCAAGCGCGTCCTCCTCGTCACGGGCGACGGTTCGGTCGGCTTCAACTTCATGGAGTTCAACACCGCGATCCGCAAAAATCTGCCCATCGTCGTCGTCATCGCGAACGATCAGGCCTGGGGGATGATCATGCACAGCCAGCAGTTGCGGATGGGACACTATCTGCCGAATGGAACCGAACTCGGCTGGGTGGATTACCACAAAATGGTCGAGGCGCTCGGAGGCTTCGGGGAGATGGTTGAAAGACCGGAAGAGATAAAGCCCGCTCTTGAGCGCGCCTTCGCCTCCGGGAAAACCGCCTGCATCAACGTCCGGGTCGATCAGACGGTCATCAGCCCCGGCAGCGTCGCCCTGGCCAATCTCGGCGGCTACAAGGCGGGTTAGAAAAAAGACAGGCCGCCGCATCGCGAATCCATACAGAT
>DYRS01000224.1 GCA_020718585.1 Chthoniobacter flavus | reverse complement strand
CTCTGTCCTGCCGAGATACCAACCCGACGGCAAGGTATCCTTCAGAAGCCACTTCTTCCCCTGCGAGTCGGTGATCTCGATTTCAAACGTGCGGCGGAACGGGGTGCGAGATTCTGTGGCAGGAGTTTTCTCCTCAACGTCCGTCCACACTGTTTCCCCGTATTTTCCGCGCGGGATATCTCCTGCGGCATTCAGGCGGGCTTTCAGAGCGGCGATCCTGCCGGGATTTTCGAGCCGCGCGGTGAGCAGTTGGTTTCGCAGGCTCCACGTATCGAGCGAGCTCGGAACCAACAAATCTCCGCGCTCCATCTCTTCCTCCTCCTCCGGCAGACGCAGCCACAGCCTTTGCAGGAACAGGCGGCAGGGCTCTTCGAACAGCGTCGTGAGATCTTTCAACCGGAGGGTTCGCTCCGGGATGTCCGGCAGCAGATTTCCCGCCCACAGGCCGGGATACGGCTCATCGTGCGGATTATTCAGGCTCACCGCACCGGCATATTCGGCGGGCAGTTGGGAGCGTCCGTGAACCGGTACATCGGCTGCGAAGGCTTGCGGACTGCATCCGTTGAGCCCGTGGTGGAAATGGATCGCCTCGTGGCCGGGCTTTCCGTTCGACTCGGAAATCAGATCAACTGCGGTGAGAAGGTCCGCGAGCGGGGTGGACGGCGGGCGCAGCTTGTCATCCGTGTCCGACCCGCCGCGATACGTCAGCACGAGGCGATCCTTGCAGGCGAGGAGGGCGAGGAGGAGGGAGTGGCGGTCGGCGTCCCGCCGGTCCGGATCGCCCGGATTGCGCGAGCCGGCAAGCGGATGCCATGTCGGACGCTCCTCGCGCCGGGGAAATGATTCCGAGCCGAGCCCGGCCACTAGGATCATCCGCGCCGGGGTTCCCGCATAATGCCGGAGATCGGCCACCGTGATCCCTCCACCGCCAGTCGCCCAACCCTCCGCGAGGCCGTCGAGCTTTTCTTTCAAGAGCCGCAGCCAGGCGTCGGACGTGATTTTCAGGGAGGAGAGGTCTTCGAGCCCGGGCAGGATTGATGAGAGGATTTCCGCGCGATGTGCCTGCGCCTCCTTGTCACCTCGCCCAATAAATTCCTCGCAGAGACTGCGCGTCCGCCCGCACCAATCTTTGATCCCGCATGGACCGGATGACGACCAGTCGTTGCGCGCCGCGCGGAGACGCTCGGCAAAGTGGGCGAGGCTGGCGAGGGCCGATGTGGAAAGCCCGCGCGCGCGGTCGAGCGGTGCGGTGCCGTCAACCACTCCGTCCCGCTGGTCGCCGGCGACGACCGCGCCGAGGGCGAGCCGCCGCAACGCAAAGGCAAGGCTCCAGCGGTGTTCGCATCCCTGTTCCTTTGCACGCTCCTCCCCGTCGAACCCCCATCGGAACTGCGCGTCCTTCAGCCATGCAAGCGGATCCATCCGGTCATCGGCAGCCTGGTCGAATCCGAATTTTTCCGCGATGAGCGGATCCTCGACGAGCGCCTGGATTTCCGGGAGCCCGAACCTCCCGCCCATTGCGCCGAGCAGGAGGGAAAGCGATTCCGAGACCTGGGAGATCCCCGCGCCGCCGAGGCCGGGCATGCGCAGCGGCAGCCGGTTCTCGAGCGCTCCCTGCGGTTGGAATGCGGCCGTGACAAGCGGCGCCAGCTCCTCCGTATTCGCAAGAAGCAGCAGGATATCCTGCGGCGCCAGAGATCTGTCCTCGTGCATCGCCTGGATCACGCGGTCGCGGCAGACCTCCAATTCCCGAAGCGCGCTCCGGCAATCATGCACGGTCAGGCTCGCGTCTTCCGCGCGGATCGCCACCCGCGACTCCGGCGGGGCGGCGAGGCGGCAGGATTCCTGAAGGCGTCCGAGCAGGCTCTCCGGCGGCGGTTCCGCATCGAGAAAGTCCCCACCCTCACCTTCGGCAAGAAAGGTTTCGACCGTCTCGATATGGAGGTCCTGCGCCATGCGGCCGAGCGGTCGGAGCACTGGCCCGGCATCCTCCTCCCAGTTCCCCGGCACGCTTCTCCGACGCCCGGTTTTTTGATCTCCCCAATACGTATTGCTCGGCGCCAGCAGATAGACCTTGGCCTGCCCGTCCGGCAGAAGGGCAAGGAGTGACTTGAGCCGGTGCATCAGGAGAAATGGCAGCCCGGCATCGAGATGGATCCACAGCTTGGGAATCCCACATTTGTTTTTCCACTCGTCCAGCCACGCACGTGACGCCTTGTCGAACTCTGGGTCGCTCATCATCCCGAGATGGCTTGCAAGTTCCTCCCTCACCCCGGGTGCCCCGGCCAGTTCGCGAAGGAAGGCCACCTCGTGCGCGACACCCGCCCGGCACAGGAGCCCGAGATCCAGCACCTCGGCCAACTGGCGCGACCATGCGAGAACCTTCGCCGAAACGACCGTGCAGTCCGACCCCTCGGGCAGCGGTAGCTTCGCAGCGAGCCCCGGAATCGCCCCCGCGACCGCCAGTGTCAGACGGTTGATCGAAAATGGCCGCTGCCCCGCCGCCCCCGCCTGCTCGACCAGGCTCCTGATGTCAACAATCTGGCTGTGTGAGGCGATGCCTGCCGCGTCCGCCCAGCGCCGTTGCACCCACTCGCTGCGCCCCTTGCCAGGAAGCACAAGCCAATGCCGCGCCCACGGATCGCAGCACCCGGCAATGTCTCCCGCCATCACCTCCAACAGCCGCAGCGGGGTTTCAGCAAGAGTGATCGATGTCATGATAAAATTTCAGGCAAGCGAGCCGCATCATCACGTGC
>DYRS01000223.1 GCA_020718585.1 Chthoniobacter flavus | reverse complement strand
ATGTAGTATAGATTACTACATTTTCACGGGAAAAAAAGAGAAAAATCCCCAAACCCTCTTTTTTGTCATGCACCCTGGCGGTAGAAATTCTCCCGAAGATTGACAGCGGGGGGATTTCCCACGACGATCACTGCGAGAAATCTTCAAACCATTATGGCACTCGAAATTGGAACAAAAGCACCCGAATTCACCCTAAAATCCCTGTCCGCCGACGGTCCGGTGGATGTCTCGCTCTCGGAAAATTTCGGGAAGCAGGCGACGGTCATCCTGTTTTTTCCGCTCGCCTTCACTGGCGTCTGCACGCGCGAGATGTGCGACGTGTCGTCGGGCCTCCAAAAATTCGCCGACCTCAAGGCCGACGTCCTCGGCATCAGTGTGGACAGCCCGTTCGCGCAGGACGCTTGGGCGAAAAAGGAAGGGATCACGATCCGCCTGCTCAGCGATCTCAACAAGATGGTGACCAAGGCGTATGACGTCGTGTTTCCAAACCTTGCCGGGATCGGCGACACGTCGGCGCGCGCCGCATTCGTCGTGGACCAGGCCGGGATGATTGTTTACAGCGAGCAGACCCCGACCCCGAAGGACCTGCCCGACTTCGCTAAAATCGAGGCCGCGCTCCGGGAACTGTGACCCCGGCCCGTCTCCCCGGATGACCCGGATCCCGACAAAAACCGACCGGCCGGACCTGCGGAATTTTCCCGATTTCCTCATCCTCGGCCCGCAGCGGACCGGCACGACATGGCTGTTCTTCAACCTCCACCTCCATCCGGAGGTTCTCCTCCACCGGATGAAGGAGACGTATTTTTTCAGCACGCTCGGACGTCCGGAACACGCGAATTTTCGGTATCCTTTCCTCGAAGATTACCTAGCGTCATTTGACGAGCCGATTTCCGAGCGGATAAAAAAGCATTACACCTGCCTGCGCAAGTCGCTCGCATTTTACGCGCCGAAAATCATCGGCGAGGCGACCGCCTCGTATGCGGTGCTCCCGGACGACGTTATCGCCGGGATCGTCGCGATGAAGCCAAGGATCCGCGGGATCATCATGCTGCGCGATCCGATCGAACGCGCGTGGTCGCATGCAAAAAAAACATTGGTCCGTGGGCACGACGGCCCGGTCGGATTCGACAGGTTCCGGAACTACTTTGAGAGCGCAAGCCAGCGGCAGCGCGCCGACTACCCGACGATGATCGCCGGATGGAAAAAGCACCTCGCCCCCGGCAACCTCTACCTCGGACGCTACGACAGGATCGCCCGCGACCCGCGTCCGTTCCTCGAGGACGTCGAGACGTTTCTCGGGGTCACCACCCGCGCTCTCTTCTTCAACCGCCACCTCACGATCAAGCTCAACCCGACGTCCGACGCCCGGATGCCTGATGACATCCAGGGGTTCCTCGAGGAATTTCTCGCCAAAGAGGTGGAGGCCTACCGCGAGATCCTTGCGGAGGTCGGCGACGGAAAGGCGGTCTGAACATTTATGGCCTTCCCAAATTTCCATTGGAACCACGCGGGGTTCTGGCCGATGCTGACCGCCATGTTTCGCACCGTCGCCATCCTTGCCGCCGCAGCCGCCCCGGCACTCGCCGGCCCCGCATTTTCCGGCATCGAAGCCATCCGCTCGCAACCCTACGGGGAATCCGCTCGCGCGGTCGAAATTCTGGGTGAGCGCGGCGCACCGCAACCGCGCGAGTGGACGATCCTGCTCGCCGATCCGAAGGCGCGCGGCGGTGCCCGCGAGGTGACGGTTGCCGACGGCCAGATCGTCGCCGAGCGCGCCCCCCTGCGCGGGCTTCCCGATATCTCAGGACTCGTCCCGCTCGATACCACAAAGCTCACTTTCGACTCGGACAAGGCGTTCCGCATCGCGCAGGACGAGGCGACCAAGCGGCAGATCGGGTTCCACTGGCTTGACTACTCGCTGCGCAACGACCCCGCCTCCGCCGAACCTGTGTGGACGGTCGGGCTCTTTGACCACATGGGCGCCTCGATCGGAACCATCCGGATCTCGGCGTCCACCGGCGCGATCACGCGCCCCCTCCGCACCTCCGCCCGCCGGGAATCCGCCCCACCATCCCGCCTATCCCGCCCGCTCGGCGGGGTCGTCGGAACCGTCGTCTCATCGGTCGAACGCGCCGCAAAAATCACAGCCAACTCGACCCTCCGCGTCGTCGGCACCGTCCAGGAAACCCTCGTCGGCGAACGCACGATCGGACCGAAGGAAGACGAATAATGGACCAGGCCGCCGTCGCACTCGTGGTTGTCGGATTCCTCATGATTGCCGCTGAGGTCTTTATTCCTGGCATGGTTCTCGGCGTTCTCGGCGGCCTCTGCCTCACCGTCGCCGTCGCGCTCTGCTACACAGCTCATGGCCCGCTCCTCGGCACCGCCGCATTTGCAATCCTCGCCGTCGTAGTCATCGCCGGATTCCTCCTCTGGCTGAAATTTTTCCCCGACACGCCGATCGGAAAAATCATCCTCCTGAAAACTCCTCCGTCCACCGGCCCTACTCCCGCGCCCGACGCCCCGCCCGGAACAACCGGAGAAGCCCTCACTCCGCTTCGCCCCGCCGGCACCGCCCTTATCGCCGGTAGCCGGGTGGACGTCGTCGCCGAAAGCGGCCTGATCGAACCCGGACAAAAAATCGAAGTCATCCTGCGCGATGGCTTCCGGGTCGTCGTGCGCGCAGTCCCCTGAAATCTGTTCACCCGCCGGACAGCACCCATGCGGAACCGTGTCCCCAGGTGGAGTCGAACCACCATCTGAGCTTTAGGAGAGCCCTGCTCTATCCACTTGAGCTATGAGGAC
>DYRS01000222.1 GCA_020718585.1 Chthoniobacter flavus | reverse complement strand
TTTTAAGTCCAATGCGTCTGCCATTTCGCCACGCCCGGAAGAAAAGGAGGTTCTATGAACGAACGAAAAAAGCAACCCCGCAACTCCCATAAAGTGGCGGCCTCTGAATCAGAATCCGCGTCCGCGTCATTCCTTTTCATGACCGCCGGAGAGTTTCACATCGCCCGATCCGTCCCAGCAATTGAGAGAAAGAAAAATTTGGGGTAGGACAGTATTTGTCCCGATGCGTGTGGCAGGATGTCCCGCATCATGAACATGAAATCGCTCCGCAAGATCATCTGGAACGCACGCCGTCCGGCCCGGCAGGTGTGCTGCCAGCTCGAGTTCAACCTCCCCGCGTCGAGGCTCGGCCGCGAGGACGTCGAGGTGCTCGACGGCCTGCGGCGCCTGCGCGAGGAGCTCGGCCGGAAATAGCCCGCGCGGCTACCCGCCCGCTTTCTCTCCCGCCGCAAAGATCCCCGCCTGCCCGACAATCCGCTTCTGCAGGCACCCGCATACATGGTCGCACATGTCGAAGATCGTCGTGTCCGCAACATGGTAGATCACGTTCAGTCCCTCCTTGCGCCGGCCCAGGATGCCCGAGTCTGTGAGGGTCTGCAGTTGTCGCGACACGTTCGCCTGCGTCAGCCCCGTGCTGAGCACCAGCGCCGACACGTTCTTCTTTCCGCCCTCCAGCGCAATGATCAGCTTGAGCCGGCTCGCCTTCCCAAGCACCCGAAACCTCCCGGCAAACATCTCAAGAGCCTCCGGCCCCATCGCTGCCCGCTTTGAGAAATTTCCCATGAAAAAAGGTTAACCCGCAAACCCGCTTGTCAAACAAACGGAAACCTGCGAACGGTATGATCATGGCCTTCGACAATTTGGAAGTCTGGTATCTCAGGAAACACGACTCTGCGGAGGTTTTCGGGCCGGTGAGATTCGACCGGATCAAGGCCTGGGCGATGGCCGCGCAGGTGAATTCGCAGGACATGGTTTCGACGGATCGGGAGGTCTGGACAAAGGTGCCGATGATTCCCGATCTCGCGATGGACTGGCTCATTGAGGTGACCGACCGGCTGCTCTACGGTCCGACGACCGAGGGGGCACTCCTCGAGTTCGTGCGGGTGGGAGAGATCACCCGCGACACGATGGTCGTCAACTGCCGGACCGGTGAGACGATGCCACTCGGCGGCACGTCGTTTTTTACAGAGGATGCCGCCCACGCTCCCGGGGGAAATGTTCCCACTCCGCCGAAGGCCGGGATCCGGGCCAACCTGCAGAAGCGGATTCGCGACCTCGACCTCGCGGTCGAGGAAAAGACCCGGCAGCTCGCGCTCGCGCAGGAGACGATCACGAAGCTCGAGGCGATGGTTCAGGACTTGCAGTCCAGGCTGGCCGATATCCGGGCCGGCCGGAAATAGCACCCGGTGCGCATTTTTTTGAGCCGAAGTGCCGTTTCGACCATCTCGAAATGAATCCATTTTCGCTTATCGCGGAAGATTCCGGTGGCCGTGCCGGCATTTTGGAAACCAGACGGGGCGTGATTGAGACCCCGGTGTTTATGCCGGTTGGCACGCAGGCGACGGTCAAGGCGATGTCGCCCGACGAGCTGAAATCCCTCGGCGCGCAGGTCGTTCTCGGCAATACCTACCACCTCCATGTGCGGCCCGGCGAAAAGCTGATCTCCCGGATGGGCGGGCTCCACCGGTTCATGGGCTGGGACCGTCCGATCCTCACCGACAGCGGCGGGTTTCAGGTCTTCTCGCTCGCGCGCCTGCGCAAGATCACCGAGCAGGGTGTGCATTTTCAAAACCACCTCGACGGCACGCCGACCTTCATCGGCCCGGAGGAATCCATGGAAATCCAGCGGGATCTCGGGTCCGACATCGTTATGGCATTCGACGAATGCCCGCCGCATCCCTGCCCGCACGAGCAGGCGTCGGCAAGCCTCGACCTCACGCTGCGCTGGGCTAGGAGGTGCTCGGACTGGTGGAGCGCGCAGCCGGAGGCCGGACGGCCGCTGGTTTTTGGAATCACACAGGGATCCGGGTTTGCCGACCTCCGCGAAAAATCCGCGCGCGGGCTGGTCGAGATCGGGTTCGACGGGTATGCGATCGGCGGGGTGAGCGTCGGCGAGCCGGAGGACGAGATGTTCCATGCGATCCGGAGCGCGGTCCCGTTCCTGTCGGCTGACCGCGCCCGCTACGCGATGGGCCTCGGCACGCCGCCCCAGATCGTGCGCATGATCGCCGAGGGGGTGGACATGTTCGACTGCGTCCTGCCAACCCGCCTCGCAAGAAACGGGACCGCCTTCACCCCGAACGGCACGATCAACCTCAAGAATGCCCCGTTCGCCGAGGACCCGCGCCCGATCGAGGAAGGATGCGCATGCCACGCATGCCGAAATTTTTCCCGCGCCTACCTCCGCCACCTCATCAAGGCCGAGGAAATCCTCGGGCTCCGGCTGGTCAGCATCCACAACCTCCACTTCTACATCGGTCTCGGCCGAAGCGCGCGTTGCCACATCCTTGCCGGAACGTTCCGGGAATTTTCGGAAAACTTCCTAGCGCGCTACACGACCAGGTGCTGACGCGTGACGGCCTGGGTCACATCCTCAAAGATGAGGGAAACGAATTTCTCCTTTGCCGACAAAGGCCCGTCGCCGAGCTTGTCAACCGGCCACGAGAATAGGAATTCCCAACAATTTTGCCGAGCAAGCGGTACGTTTTGTGGTGATTGATCGACACATCACGCAAGGTACACGCGGTCCCAAGGGACGGGAAACCTGCGAACGGCTCTGGACCGTTGTTGGAACCTGCGCTCTTCAGGGACGATC
>DYRS01000221.1 GCA_020718585.1 Chthoniobacter flavus | reverse complement strand
GCATCAACCTCTGGGACGCCTGCTTCCAAGCCGCCCTCGGCCAGCCCTTCATGCCCACCCTTCCAGGGTCAGGTCAAATGACCTGAATAGTTGCCACCCGAAAACAAGTTTCGGGAAACGAGTTCCATATTGCGAGAATTTTTTGGGAGGAATAATATCGCTGGCGATGATTGCGGTCCGAAACTTTTGGAACACGTCACCGCTCGCATGGATCGGACGGGTACCGGTGTATGTGAGCGGGGCGCTGGCGGCGGCGCATGCGCTGGCGATGATCCTCACGGCGGTCGCAATGGCTGCCGGCGCCGAGCGCCTGCTCCAGTCGCTGCAATTTTCGAGTGGGGCGGTGCTCGGGCAATTTGAAATCTGGCAGTTTGTGACGTATGCGTTCGTGCATCCGCCGGGCCTGTTTTTTCTGATCGAGCTCTACATGCTGGTCGTCTTCGGGCAGGAGATTGAAAAGTTCCTTGGTCGCCGGGAGTTTCTGGCGATCTACGCGACCCTCCTGCTGCTCCCGCCGGTCGCGCTGACGGTGACCTCGCTTGCCGGGCTCTCATCGGCGATTTTATCCGGCTCAGCCGCCCTCCACTTCGGAGTCTTCATCGCGTTCGCCACCCTCTACCCGTCGGCGGAAATATTTTTCAGCATCCGCGCGAAATGGATTGCGATCTGCCTGGTGGCGGTTGGCGCGCTCCAGGCACTGGCTGCCCGCGACCCGGTAGGGCTCGCGGTGCTGACGCTCGACTGCGGCGCGGCGTTCGTTCTTGTCCGGCGGCTGCGCGCAGGAGAATTTCTTCCCGATTTCCGGGCGATGCTGCCGGTCCGGAATACCCCGCGCCTGCGGGTGGTGAAAGATCCGCCGGAGGCGTCCATTGACGCGATTCTCGAGAAAATCTCGCGGAGCGGAATGCGAAGCCTCACGTCGGCCGAGCGCGGCCGGCTCGACCGAGCGCGGGAGAATCTGCTCGAAAAAGACCGAGCCCAATAACATGTCGGAAAACACCAACCTGCCCGAGCCCACGCAACTCCCGGAGGCGAGCCTCCACGACCCGTGCTACGTCAACACGATGGTCCACTTCTACCGGGGCGAGCTCGGGCGGATCATGATCTGGCGGCAGCGGCTCGACGTGACGACGACATGGGCGATCACGACGACGACGACGATCATCGGTGCCGCGTTCACGTTCCGCGACCTCCCGCACATCATCTTCTTTTTCAACCTCTCGCTCGTCTGGGTCATGCTCTGGATCGAGGCCCGGAGATACCGGTTCTACGACGCATTCCGCGGCCGGGTGCGGATGCTCGAATCCCACTTCCTCGTCCCAATGGTCATGCGGAACCAGAAAATCCTCGATGGCGAGTGGCGGAAACTCGTCTGCGAGGACCTGATCCTGCCGTCGTTCAAAATCAGCAAGATCGAGGCGGTCGGGCGGCGGATCAAGCGGAACTACGCGTTCATCTTCGGGATCATCATGATCGCATGGACGATGAAGATCATGATCCACGCAAAGGAGCCGATCCACTCGTTTGGAGCATTTTATAACGCGCTCGCCGTGCATGAGCTGCCGTCATGGCTCGCGTGCTTCGTGTATTTCGGAACAATCATCGCAATTACAGCACTCACGATCTGGGTCGCCCGCACATCAAGCGAGGAGGTCAGCGAATTCGGCACCGGGAATAGCTCGCGCTGGAGGATCTGAGGAAGCCCGCCCGCACATGAGCTTCCATGTCCTCAACCCCGGCGGACGCGATCCGATGCGCGTTTTCCCCGATGGACCCGGACACCCCGGCGACACCGGGCATCCGCCGGTCAACTACCATGCCTACGCCGCCTGCATGCGCGGCGGGTTTTATCGCGAGGAAAAATCCGTGCCCAAGGGGCCGGTGCTGGTCCTCCTGCGAAAACGAACCCTTCGGCGGGCGCTTGCGGCGGTCGCGGCCCTGCGCGCGCGCGGCGAACGGGTCTTTGTGTCGTGCAAGGAATCCGGAAGCCACCAGATCGCCAACTTGCTCGGCGATGTGACCCGCTGGGAACTGTTTCGGGAGATTTGTTCGGCGGCGGACGGGGCGATTTCTAGCACGCCCGAGCTTGTCCCGCTCTACCTTGCGGCCGGCGCGCCCCGCGCGGACTTCATGCCGACCCCGTATCCGCTCGACTTCCCAACGTGGGATTTTTCGCGTCCGCTCGAAACCCGCCGGGGGATCTTTGTCGGAACGCGCGAATTCCTCACCCCGTCGCGCAACCACCTCGCTGCGGTCGCGCTCGCCGACGAAATCTCGCGCGGCCTGTCGTGCCCGCTGGCTGTCG
The DNA here is from genome assembly GCA_020718585.1 of Chthoniobacter flavus. Classification (GTDB taxonomy): domain Bacteria; phylum Verrucomicrobiota; class Verrucomicrobiia; order Chthoniobacterales; family Terrimicrobiaceae; genus QYQL01. The sequence goes on along the minus strand of DYRS01000221.1, from coordinate 556 downwards.
TCAATTCCGAAGGTCGGTCCGGCGGGATAATCCTGAAAAGCCTGCGGCGGAAAAATCCGCTCCTCCACATCATCGAGGCTCCCCTCCCCTACCCCGACTACCTCCGGCTCATGGCACGCCACCGGATCGTCTGGCAGCTCGATTCCAGCGCGGTCCCCGGACAGGTCGCCGGCGACTCGCTGCTCTGCCGGATGCCCTGCCTCGGCGGCAACGGAGCGGTCGAACGAATCGCGTTCGGGGAATTTTTTCCGGCCGACCGAGGTGAGCTCGCCTCCCGCGCCCGCGACCTGCTGGAAAATGACGCGGCCTGGCACGCATCGGTCCACCGCACAGACGCCGCAGCGCACGACCACCTCTCGTTCCGCACCGGCACCGCCGCGCTCACCCGGCTCGCCGGATAAACTGCGATTTTTTTCTTCATCTCACCACGACGCTATCGTCGCAGCCCAATTTGTTTAGCCTTTTTTGCTTCTTCCTCTCCCAACGGTGGTGAAAGAAACTGCTAACCCCTCTTCGCGGACTGGAGGCGAAAATCAGCTATTTTCAGCCCTCCGAG
>DYRS01000220.1:1719-2946 GCA_020718585.1 Chthoniobacter flavus | reverse complement strand
AGCGCGGTCATGGAATCCACTCTGGCCGCCGCCGTCCAAGCCGTGGAGGAAAAGGCATGGAAAGCACCCGCCCCAGTTCCACTTGCGGCCCATTCCAGGCAAAGTCCCGCGCTACGCGCGGATTTGGGGCTTCTTGACGGGCTCGACAAAGCCGCTCCGCCGTGGGCATGGTGGAGGGCATGGGAGAAGCCGCGCTGCTGACGATTTCACAACTTCGGGAAGAGTGCCTTGCGGGGCCGGTCGCATGCCGGGTGCGCGGGCAGGCCGAGCAGGTGACAAAAAAAGATTCGGCGAACGGGAAGCCGTATTGGGAGCTGAGGCTGCGGGATGCCGCCGATGCGCTGACCCTCCGGGCGTGGACCGATACGGCAGCATTCGATTCCTGCGCCGCGCTTGCGCGGGGTGCATGCGTCGAGGTCGAGGGAGAATTTCTCATCAACGGAACCTTCGGGCTCGACGGGCGGAGGTGGCGGCTGCGGACGCTGTCCGGCGACGAGGCAGACGCGCTTTTTTCGGATGCTGGCGACGGGTCGGCGGAGCGGGATTTTGCGTCTGTGCGCGGGCTTGTTGATGGGATTTTCGACCCCCGGCTGCGTGCGCTTGGACTCTCATTTCTCGACGAGCACGGCGGGCGATTCCGGCGCGCGGCGGCAGCCCGCATGAACCACCACGCGCACCGCGGCGGACTGCTCCGGCACACCGCCCGAATGATGCGCTCTGCGGACGCGCTCTGCGGGGTCTATGACGAGCTGAACCGTGATCTACTCCTGGCGGGGGTCCTTTTTCACGACGGAGGGAAGCTGTGGGAGATGTGTCCGCCCGAGCGCGGGTTTGACATCCCGCGCGGGCTTCGCGGTGAGCTCCTCGGCCACATCAGCATCGGGATCGAGCTCGTGAACACGCTCTGGCGGAAGCTTCCGACCGATGAGTGGAAAGCTCTGCTTCCGACGTCGGAGGACGTGCGCCTGCACCTCCTGCACCTTGTGGCGGCGCATCATGGCGAGCTGCAGTTCGGATCGCCTGTCGAGCCGAAGACTTCCGAGGCGATCGCACTGCATTTTGTGGACAACATTGATGCAAAGCTCGAAATGTTTGCGATGGCCTACGCCCGCCAGCCGGAGATCGCCCCCGGCATCCTCGAGCGGGTCCGTTCGCTCAACACCTCGCCCGTAAACCCGCTGGCGCGAACACAAGGGATTCCAATGAAATCGGCGGAGGAATCACAAA
>DYRS01000220.1:0-1619 GCA_020718585.1 Chthoniobacter flavus | reverse complement strand
CGGACAGCTTGCATTCCTTGGTGCCGCGACTGCCGTGTCGGCCTTCGCGCTGCGCCGCGAGCTGCCGAAGGCGCTTGCGAACCCCTGCGGATTTCCTTCGGCGCGCTGGGGATGGCCCGAGGGGATGCTCTCATGCGGACTGGTCGCGCTCTTCCTGCTCATGGCAGCGGGATCGTCCGCTCATCCGTCACCCGCCATCGGCATCGAGGCACTCGTGAAGTTGGGCGCAGTCTATGCCGGGCTGGTCTGTTTCGTTCTCGGGTTTCTCGTCTTTCGGAGCTTCGACATCGTATCGGCATTCGGTCTTCGCACCAGGGGCTGGGGACCTCGCATCGTCTTCGGCTGGCTGATAATGGCGCTGCCTCCGATCTTCCTCGTCCAGGCGCTGATCTTTGCGTGGGTCGGGCCGGAGCAGGGGCTTCAGCCGATCGTCGAATTCCTCATGAACAGTGCCGGATGGCGCGAACGGCTGGCTGTGATCGTCGTTGCGGTCGTTGCAGCCCCCATGACCGAGGAACTGATCTTTCGCGGATGCCTCTACGGGGTCGCCAGAACCTGGCTCGGGCGGGTGCCTGCGATGTTTTTGACGTCAATCCTTTTTGCGCTCATCCACTGGCATTCCCCGTCGCTGCCCGGACTCACGCTCATCGGACTCGCGCTGGTGCTCGTCTATGAGCGGTGCGGGTCGCTGTGGGCACCGGTGGCCATGCACGCCGCGTTCAACGCGCTCAACATCGCGGCCGCAATCCTGTGGCCGAACTTCGCGAAATGATCGGAGAAGACGCGCTGCTGCGGGAAATCCTGCGCGGACTGCCGGGGCGCGCAGATCTGCGGGTTGGCCCGGGCGACGACTGCGCGGTCGTGAGAGCCGGACGCAGGAACGTCCTTTTGAAGACCGACTGCGTGGTCGAGGATGTGCATTTCCTGCGTTCGCACGATCCCGCGCGCGTCGGCTGGAAGGCACTCTGCCGACCGCTCAGCGATATCGCGGCGATGGGGGGAGTTCCCGAATTTGCGCTCGTCACAATCCTCTCGCCGCCCGACATTCCGCCCGGCTATTGGAAAAAGTTCTACCGAGGGCTCGGGCGGGCAGCCGCCCGGTTCGGTGTTGTTGTTGCCGGAGGCGAGATCTCCCGCCAGCCGCGCGGGATCGCTGTGTCGATCGCAGTGACCGGCGGGATGGACGGCGTGCGTCCGGTCCTCCGCAGCGGCGGGCAGCCGGGCGACGCGCTTTTCGTGACCGGTCGGCTCGGCGGCTCGATCCGCGGGCATCATCTGGATTTTGTTCCGAGGCTAGCCGAAGGCCGCTGGCTTGCGCACCATGTCCGCCCGCGTGCGATGATGGATCTGAGCGATGGCCTGGGAACCGACCTGCCGAGGCTCGCGCGGGCCTCCGGATGCGGATTTCAGGTGGACAGCCCCAAGCTGCCCGCGCGTCCCGGAGGAGGTTCTCCGCTCACCGACGGTGAGGACTACGAACTCCTCTTTGCCGTGTCGCCCCGCCGGGCAGACCGGCTACCGACCGAATGGCCCTTTCCCGGCACCTTGCTTACCCGAATCGGCGAACTCGATGTTCCGAACACAATCCCCTCGGAGTGGCCGATGGGGTGGGACCATCT
>DYRS01000219.1 GCA_020718585.1 Chthoniobacter flavus | reverse complement strand
CCAGCAGCCAGCGGGCGGGACGACGATCAGGAACCTCGTCATCAACTGGATGTTCCTACCGCGTCAACCTACGGTTGCCGCGAGTGGTATTCCGGCGGCTGTGCGGCGGGGGGCACGGCTTCTCGCCGCGGCCAGAACCCTTGCCGCCAGGCCTTGGGACCGGACGAGGGCGCGGTCGGAAGCGGGGAGGGAGGCGCTGACGAGATCGGCGGGCAGATCGGTAGCGCTCTGCTGGCGGATCGAGAGCGAGCGGCTTCGGTGGCCTGCGTCGAGGGAGGCGAACGCCGCCGGGAGGTCGTCAAGGGTGCCGCAGAGTGCTGCCACGTAATCGGGCTTGGCGAGATTGGTCGCCAGGATTGCGGCGGCTGGGAAGTTCTCGAGGTCCTGGGTGAGGATCTTTCGTCCGGACCGACGCCGTTCGCCGTGCTTGACGCCGTGGAAGAACCCTTCGAGCGGGAGGTTGGTGCGGTCGACGAGACGGACCCCGCCGCCGTTGGCCTCGGGCAGACGGATGGCATGGCCCCAGAGCGAGGGACCGTGCTTGTCGAGGTGCTGCAGGATGATGTCGATCGCCTTTCGGGTCTGCTCGGCGGGTCCACGCTCGGGTCGGCGGGCCTGGAGAGAGGCGGTGAGCTTCTCGACGGCTTGTTGGATATCGCGTAGCCCGTCGAGTGCCCTGGGCTCGGCGCGTGGGGAGGACTCCGATGCCGCCGTCCGGGGCTTGACCTCGAGGCGAAGAGCCTGGCGCAGCTCCGTGAACAGGGCGGTCCGGGCTTCCAGCACAGCGGCGTGACGCTGAAACGGCACCTGGCTGCGCACCGGCGCAAGGATGCGGTGAAGCCGCTCGAGCATCCGCCCGACCTTCTCATCGCCGTGCGGTGTCCGCAGGAACGCCTCCGTGGCGCGCAGGGCGGCCTGACAGCGACGCCACAGGTCCAGGTACGGCACGTCGAAGGGGAACCCTTCGTCGTCACCGTCGGAGGGATAGTCGAGGACCCACTGCGCGGTGGCCCGCACGGCGGCCAGCCCGGTCTGCCCTTGTGGCAGCACGTGGCCTTCCGCGGCCTCGGTGAGCCAGCGTCCCAGGTCTGAGAGCACCGTGGCGCTCTCGGAGCCGAACTGCCGGCCGAGGTCACGGGAGATCGCCCGCAGGCGGCTACGCACCTTGAAGCGGCGAAAGAGCTCACGCAGCTCGTCGTGGGCCTTGGTGAGCAGGTCCTTGCCCACGTCCTTGAGGAAGTGGAAGTGACACCCCAGGATCGGGATCGAAGCCTCACGAGCGGCCACGAAGTCGAGACTGGCGTCGATCATCGCGCGTCCCAGGTCCCGCATGATCGCGCAGGGAGCGCCGAAGAGGTCAGCGACCTGGCCGAGCCTGGGCAGGATCGCGTCGGCGCGCTCTGTCGGGATCTTCCAGCTTCCCAGGACCCAGCCCCGCCAGCCGGCGTAGACGACGAAGAGGGTCCCCCGGCCATCCTCGCCGGTGGCGTCGATGTGCATAGGCCAGCCACCGTCCTTGTCCATGACCGCGCGCAGGCTCTGGGCGCGCTCGTGGTGAAGGGCCTCGAGGTAGACGACGAAGTCCCGGGCCAGGATGCTGACCTCACCGGAGGAAGCTTGGATGCCGTAGTTGGCCTGCAGCGCGGTGCGGATCTCCTCGCGCTGGCGGTGGTCGACGAAACGGGCCATGCCGACGAAGGTCATCACGTCGTAGCCGAAGCTGCGGTGTGGCAGCAGCAGTCTCGCCAGCGTGGCCGAGCGGGAGGTGACCGGCCTGTCCGGCTCGTTGGCGGGTGCCAGCTCCTGCTTGCGACAGCCGTTGCCGCAGACTCTCACCGTCTCTCGCACCTCGAAGGTGCCGTGCGCCAGCGTCCGTCCCCTGCGGCAGAGGGTCTTCTGTACATCCATCGGGTCACCACACCCCGGGCAGGTCGGGACCGGCTCGGCATCGGCCGCGACGAGGGCGCCGGCGACGCTGCGCAGCTGCCCTGCGTGTTGCTCTTCGACGGCGGTGGCCGCCTGTCTCAGCGCCGCGAGCGCGGCGAGCGGGAATGCGCCGTTTTTTTTACCCCGTACTGGCGGAACACGGCCTCGACCTGCTCCTCGTCGACGGCCACGCCTGTGGCTCGAAGACGGCTGGAGATCGAGAGGGAGCTGTCCCGCGGCGATCTGATCACCGCCACCAACACGGCGATGACCCGGGCCTCGTCCAGAGGGGGCCTTGGCCCTTTCGCCCCTTCCCCCGCCGCCCCACGCCGACGCTCTCGAAGCTGAGCCGCCGCGCGCTCAGGGTCGGGATCGAGGTAGACGTACAGCGACTCGAAGGGCTCGCGCGAGATCAGACCGCCCTCGACCAGGCTCAGCAGCGTGTCGTGGACTCGAAGACCAAGAATGGCGCCGAGCTCCTGATGCGTGTGCCCCGCCGGCGCCCTGCAGACCAGGACGACGACGGTGGCCCGCAGCGTCCCATGGACCGAGAAGCGAACGTCGCGGCAGAACCACAGCCCGTTGACGTCGAACGTGGGGATCTCGCGCAATGTGTAGAAGCGCCCCGCGTGGCTGTAGCTGGTGTAATGGCCCAGCCGATCCAGCGCGCGGAACACCGTCCGCCCGGAGACACGCAGCAACTGCCGCATCTCGTCCAGGATCGCCACCTTCTGGCGGCGGAGCAGCCTCTCCAGGTCGAGGTCCGATCCGGTCGCACGTGGAGCAAGGCGTGTCAGCATTACGACTAATGATACATCGTAGTCGTAATAATGCCATCTCATGGGCCACGCGCACGTCCCCGTCCAACAAGATTCCCTTCGGGCGTCCTCCCGTCACTCTGCGTTCAGAGCCGCTCACACGCGGCTCGCGATACGCCGTGGGTCCTGGCCCCGTCTTGTTCGTGTACCGGGCCGCTGGCAGGATTACGACTCACGATACCGCCAGCCTGCTGTCACAACCTGCGTTCCATCAGTGAGATAAAGGAAGCCAACCGCAGTTTGACGCCGTAGG
>DYRS01000057.1 GCA_020718585.1 Chthoniobacter flavus | reverse complement strand
CGCTCCGTTTCTGCCGCCCACCCCTCTTTTTCCTCTCGTTCGTGAATTGGCCCTGCCGCGAATTCGTGTTGTCTTTTTACGCATTTTCAGAAACACTTCGTGCAGTCATTATGAACACTCCTCCCGTTCGCAAGAAAATCGGTTTTGTCGTCTATTTCATTGGCTTCACCGCCGCCCTGGCCGGACTCCTGTTCGGGCTCGATGTCGGAGTGATCTCCGGCGCACAAGGCTTTATCGAAAAGGAGTTCAAAATCGGTGACCGGGAAATCGAGTTCATCGTGAGCGCGCTCCTGTGGGGTGCGGTCTTCGGGACTCTGATCAGTGGGTTTATCTCCAGCCATTTCGGAAGACGCCGCACGATTCTTGTCAGCGCCGTGATTTTTGTTGTCGGCTCGATCTGCTGTGCGTTTGCACCGAACGAAAACCTTCTCATTGGCGCGCGCCTCCTCCTCGGCATCGCCGTCGGCGTCGCCTCGTTCACCGCTCCGCTCTACCTTTCGGAGATCTCTCCGCAGTCGGTCCGCGGATCGATGATTTCGATGTACCAACTCATGATCACGCTCGGGATCCTGCTTGCGTTCCTGAGCAACACATGGCTCGCTTCCTATGCCACTTTTGGCGGCGTCACCGGCGGCCATTGGCGGCTCATGCTCGGGATCATCGCGATCCCCGCCGCGATCATGTTTGTGGGCGTGCTCTTCCTGCCCGAGAGCCCTCGCTGGCTTTTCCTCAAAGGCCTGAAGGAACATGCCGTCGCGGTCTTCAAGCAGATGCACCTTGATGATGCGGAGATTGCGGCCGAGGTCCGCGAGATCGAGGACAGCCTGAAGGTCAAGCAGAACGGCTTCCAGTTGCTCGTCCAAAATGCCAACTTCCGCCGCGCGATCTTCCTCGGCGTCGGGCTCCAAATCGTTCAGCAGCTCACCGGCATCAATGTCATCATGTATTACGCGCCGAAGATTTTCGCGCTCGCCGGGTTTGAGGATGTCACCGAGCAGATGTGGGGGACGGTTGCTGTCGGGATCACAAACGTGCTCGCCACGTTTATCGCCATCGCATTTGTGGACCGCCTCGGGCGCAAGCCGATCATGTATGTCGGCTTTGTTGTCATGGGCCTCTCACTGCTCACCGTCGGTCTCCTCTTCCGGGCCGGCATTGACCAAAACCCACAGTATGGATACCCCGCCATCGCCGCGCTGCTGGTCTTCATCATCGGATTCGCCATGAGCGCGGGGCCGATCATCTGGGTGATCTGCTCGGAAATCTACCCGCTCGCCGGACGCGACCTCGGGGTCACTTTCAGCACGGGCACGAACTGGATTGCCAATGCGATTGTCGGGATGACGTTCCTCACCATGCTCAACTCGCTCGGGGGCGGCGAGACCTTCCTCCTCTACGGCGGCATGAACGTCATCTTCATCTTCTTCTTCCTGTTTTTCGTTCCAGAAACGAAGGGGGTCTCGCTCGAACACATCGAGAGAAACCTCATGTCCGGGCTTCCGCTCCGCAAGATCGGCAAATAACCGGCACGCAGAACGGGATTGCAAAAACAGACCAACCGACAGAAAATCCAGCCAAGCCAACAGCCTGATCAATATGCCGCGTTTCTCCTACATAGCACTTGACGCCCGAGGTCAGGAATCTTCCGGGGTCATCGAAGCGGAATCCCAAAACGACGCCCTCGGACAGCTCCGGCAGTCGGGCTATTTCCCTAAGACCATCTCGGAGGATGGCAAGGGGCCGAAAATCAAGACCAAGGCGCCGGTCAAGACGAAGGCTCCGAAGAAGGAAATCAAGATCAACATCCCGTTCCTTCAGAAGAAAACCATCAAGCCGAAGACGCTGATGATTTTCACCCGGCAGCTTGCGACGCTGATTGACGCCGGGCTGCCGCTCCTGCGCGGGCTCACCGTGCTGTGCAAGCAGGAGCCGGACCCGGTGCTCAAGGGGGTCATCAACAACCTCGCGGAATCCGTGCAGGGCGGCGGAACATTCTCCGAAAGCCTCGGCGGGCACCCGAGGATCTTCAACAAACTCTACGTCAACATGGTCAAGGCCGGAGAACTCGGCGGCGTGCTCGAGCTAGTGCTCATCCGCCTCGCCGAGTTTCAGGAGAAGGCGCAGAAGATCAAAAACAAGGTCGTCGCCGCGATGTTCTATCCGATCATCGTGCTCGTGATTGCGATCGTGATCCTCGCGTTCCTGCTTGTCTTCATCGTCCCGAAATTCGAGGCGATCTTCGCGGACATGCTCGGCGGCAAGCCGCTCCCCGGGCTCACGATGTTTGTCATCGGCGTGAGCAATGCGGTGAAAAACCATGCGCTCGAAATCGTCGGCGCGATCATAGCGTTCGTCTTCATCTACAAATTCCTCGGCCGCACGAAGAAGGGCATCCAGATCATTGACAACATCAAGCTGAAGGCGCCGCTCTTTGGCGACCTCACCCGGAAAAGCTCGATCTCCCGGTTCACCCGCACGCTCGGAACCCTCGTCACCAGCGGTGTCCCGATCCTCCAGGCGCTCAACATCACCCGCGAAACCGCTGGCAACAGCGTCATCGCGGACGCGATTTCCAAAGTTCACGACAGCGTCAAGGAGGGCGAATCCATCGTCCAGCCGCTTGAGGCCAGCGGGGTCTTTCCGCCGATGGTGATCAGCATGATCGACGTCGGTGAGGAGACCGGCCAACTGCCCGAGATGCTGCTCAAGGTGGCGGAGGTTTATGACGACGAGGTGGACAACGCGGTCGCCGGACTCACCTCGCTCATGGAGCCGATCATGATCGTGTTTCTCGCCGTCGTCGTCGGCACGATCGTCATCGCCCTCTTCCTCCCGCTCATCAGCATCATCACCGGCATGCAGGCGCAGACATGATTGGGAAAATGCGAAATGCGAAATGGGGAATGCGGAATGGTCGCGCGCCATCGTGCGGCACTTCATCCTTCATCCTTCATCCTTCATCCTTTCCTCAGGCCTTCACCCTGATCGAGCTCCTCGTCGTCATCGCGATCATCGCGATCCTCGCCGGGCTGATCCTCAGCACCGCCGGCTACGTCCAGAAAAAGGGCGCCACCTCCCGCGCGGAGGCCGAAATCGCAGCCCTCTCGGCCGCGCTGGAGAGCTATAAGGCGGACAACGGAGATTATCCATCTTCGACCGATTACCCCAACGCAAACGTGGCGACAACTTCTCTTTACGGTGCTCTTTGTCTATCGAATAAGGTCTATTTCGAATTCAACAAAGGCATGACGAGTTCGTCTGGGATCGTGGATCCGTTTGGGTCCGCCTACCAGTATCGCACAGGATCGGCAGCGACCAACAACGGCTCTAACTTCTTCGACCTCTGGTCCACCGCCGGATCGCCAACCAACACCAACGCCTGGATAAAAAATTGGTAGGCCAGCCCCGACGCCATTCGGGACTTTCGCCAAATCACGCAAACAGGAGTGGCGGCTTCGCTGCGAGCACTCGGTCAGGGCCAGGACACTGCTCCTTATGGCAGCGTTTGCAAAGGGAGGCCATAAGGGGCAAGGGCATTCCTGCCCTTGTTTGAACCACACCGCCCGCGCCGCGCGGGCCTTATATGGAGGCCTACGCAGCCTACAGAATTTCAGACATCCTGAAGCCTTCCGATCAATCAGCCATCGAATGGAATTCGCGTGAGACCGAAAGCTGCTTCCCGGAGGGTGGACATTCCTGTCCACCATGCAGCGTGCGACAGGAATGTCGCACCTCCGATGAATTGTCGGCTCAACCCATTTCCTTCCACCTCAGGATGTGTGAATTCCCTCATTTTGACTTTCCGGCCTGAATGATATCCACCCAGATCGGGAGGGCGAGTGTTGCGCCGTAGCCGGCCGGGCGGATGGTCCGGGGCTGGTCGAACCCGACCCACACCCCGCAGGTGAGGCGGGGGTCGAACCCGAGGAACCAGGCGTCCACAAAGTTGTTTGTGGTTCCGGTTTTTCCGGCAGCTCGTCCGCGGAGTCCGAGGTCGCGGGCGCGGGCACCGGTGCCGCGCTCCACGACATCCTCGAGGAGGGCGACCGTCTGGCGCACGGCGGGTGCGCGGAAGACGGGCAGGCGTCCGTGTGTTGCCTTGTAGAGGATGTGGCCGGCGGAGTCGGTGACGCGCTCGATGAGGTAGGGCTGGAGCCTGGTGCCGCCGGTGGCGAAGACGGTGTAGGCGGCGGTGAGATCTTTGAGGTTGGTTTCGAACGCGCCGAGGCAGAGTGCCGGGTAGCGCGGCGGGTCGGACGCAAGACCGGCGCGGATGATCGCGTCGGCGACATTGTCGAGGCCGGCCCGGAGGCCGACGCGCACGGTCATCGTGTTCCTCGATTCGACGAGCCCCTCGCCGGCCGCGAGCATCCCCCGGTAGGTGCCGTCGGAATTCGCCGGATTGTAGGTTCCGAATTTTACCGGGATGTCGCCGGGGCCGATCCGACGGTCGTCCACCGGTTCGTCCGGGCGGAGCCCGCGCTGGAACGCCTCGGCATAGACGAACGGCTTGACGGTGGACCCGATCTGGCGGCGGCCAAGGAGCGCGCGGTGGAACTTGCTGCGCGCGTGGTCGCGTCCGCCGACGATTGCGCGGATGCCGCCGGTCGCGTTATCCATCGCAACGGCGGCACCCTGGAGGTAGGGGGCACTCTTTTCGCCGTCGAGCACCTGTGCGTCGAACGCGCCGGCCGGCTTGTGCGGGTAGCCAGGCTGGGCCTCGATCTCCCGGAGCCGCCGGGCGACGGATTCCTCGGCAGCCCGCTGGAGCGCACCATCAATCGTCGTGTAAATTTTCAACCCGCCCCCGTCGAGCTGGCCCGGGTCGAGGACCATTTCCAAGTCGCGCAGAATCGCGTCCATCGCCCAGTTTTCCTCATGGGATGTTTTGGATTTTTCTGCGGTGGAGAGCGGTTCGGCGAGCGCGGCATTCATCTGGTCGAGGGTGATGAGGCCGATCGCTCGCATCCTGCCGAGCACGGTGTCGCGCTCTCGCGCAGCCCCCCGCGGGTTGTTGAGCGGGGAGAACCGGTTTGGGCTGCGAACCAGCCCGGCGAGGGTTGCAGCTTCGGGCAGCGAGAGCCTTGAGGCAGGATGTCCGAAGTAGATCTGGCTTGCGGCCTCGACCCCGTAGGTGCCGGATCCGAAGTAGATTCGGTTCATGTAGGCCTCGAGGATATCCTCCTTCGTGAGCTCGGTTTCGATGCGGAATGCGAGCGCGGCCTCGATGAGTTTGCGGTGGAGATTTTTCCCGCCGAGGGGAAAGCTGTTCCGGGCGAGCTGCTGGGTGATCGTGCTTGCGCCCTCGCGGAACCCTCCGAGAAAAAGGTTCCGCACAACCGCACGCGCGACCCCGATCGGGTCCACCCCGTGGTGCTGGTAAAATCTTGTGTCCTCGCGGCTGATGATCGCGTTGACGAAGTGGTTCGACACCCGGTCGAACGGCAGCACGACCCGGTTCTCGCCGGCCAGCCGGCTGTAGGGTTCTCCCCGGAAATCATACACGACCGAGCGTTCGTCCATGTCGTGGATCGCGCCCAGATCAAACCGCAGCGCCCAGACGTAATACCCGAGGGCGACAAGCATCCACAGGACGGCGGTCACCAGCCCGATCTTGAGAAGCGGCTTCAGCAGGCGGCGCAGGCGCCTCGGCCGACGGGGTGGCATGGCGGGCCGGGCACGCTGGCGGGCTGACTTTTTTTTTGGCTTCGGCACGCTGGCGGTCGGTTGGCGCGTTGGCGGGCACCCGCTCGGGGGGATCAGCCGACGATTCCGACGCTGCGGAATTTTTCTTCGACGAACCGGAAGTGGCGTTCCGGCGCGCAGGCGTGTTCGATATCGTCGGCGGAAAGGTGCTTCGCAACGGTCGGTTCGCTGGCGAGGTTTGCTGCGAGCCCGCCGCCGTCCTTCCAGGTTTTCATAGCCGCCCGCTGGACCGCCTCGTAGGCGTCCTTCCGGTCCATCCCGCGTTCGGTGAGCATGAGGAGTGCCGACTGGCTGGCGTAGAGACCGCCGGTGATCTCCATGTTGCGCTTCATGTTTTCAGGATAGACGAGCAGGTTTGCGACGAGCCTGGTGAGAGTGGTGAGCATGTAGTCGAGAAGCGTGCAGGTGTCGGGGAGGATGATCCGTTCGGCTGAGCTGTGGCTGATATCGCGCTCGTGCCAGAGCGCGACATTTTCCAGCGCGGCCATCGCGTTGCCGCGGATCACCCGTGCCAGCCCGCTGAGCCGCTCTCCGGTGATCGGGTTCCGCTTGTGCGGCATCGCCGAGCTCCCTTTCTGCCCGGCACTGAAATACTCCTCGACCTCGAGAACCTCGGTGCGCTGGAGGTGGCGGAACTCGGTTGCCCACCGGTCAATGCTCGACGCGATCAGTGCCAGCGTCGTTATGAATTCCGCGTGGCGGTCGCGCTGGAGGATTTGGGTCGAAAGCGAGGCAGGCTTCAGTCCGAGCTTTTCGCAGACCTCATTTTCCACGCGCGGATCGAGGTGGGCGTGCGTGCCGACCGCCCCGCTGATCTTGCCGACCCGGATCCTCTCGCGCGTCTGCGAGAGGCGTTCGAGCGCGCGCGAAAACTCGTCATACATCAGCGCAAGCTTGAGCCCGAATGTGATCGGCTCGGCGTGGATCCCGTGGCTGCGGCCGATCATCGGCGTGAACTTGTGCTCGACCGCCCGCGTGGCGACCGCCTCGCGCAGCGCGATGATGTCGCGCTCGAGCAGGTCGCACGACTCGACCATCTGGACGGCCAGCGTGGTATCGAGGAGGTCGGACGATGTGAGCCCCTGGTGGATCCAGCGCGCGGCCGGGCCGACCCGCGCGGCGACGTCCTCGAGGAACGCGATGACGTCGTGGTTCGTTCGCCGCTCGATCTCCCTGACGCTCTCGATGTCGAAGGCTCCCTTCGCGCGGATTTCGGCGGCGTCCCCGGCCGGGATCGCGCCCAGACCGGCCATCGCCTCGCAGGCAAGCGTCTCGATCTCGAGCCAGATTTCCAGTTTGCGTTGCTCGGTCCAGACGGACCTCATTTCGTGGCGGCTGTAGCGTTCGATCATCGGTTGGTGTTTGCTGAAGAGAACACAGAGAGAGCGGACGAAATGCGAGGGAAAACTCCCGGCGAGATTTCTGTGGCAGGGCTTTTCCGAAAGAAGCAGGAGGGACAGATGTCGGACTTTTCATGTAAAACCTTATTTCTTGACGGCTCCTAAAACTCGCAGGGCAGGTTATGCGGATGCGCCCGTGCGGTCCGGCCGGTTTGCGATGCTTGCAGCGGGTTGGGCGATGGGGTATAGGAAGCGGCTCGCCCGATGATCAAAGTCGAACAACTCACCAAGCGCTACGGATCCGTGACCGCGGTGGACGGGATTGGCTTTTCGGTTGCGAAGGGCGAGATCGTCGGGTTTTTGGGGCCGAACGGGGCGGGGAAAAGCACGACGATGAAGATGCTGGCAGGGTTCCTGCCGCCGACGTCGGGGTCGGCCGAGGTTGCCGGGCGAGATGTGTTTCGGGAATCGCTGCGGGCGCGCGAGCACGTCGGCTACATGCCGGAAAATGTCCCGCTTTACCCGGACATGCGGGTTTGCGAATACCTCCGCTACCGCGCGGCGCTGAAGGGTGTGCCGGGCCGCCGGATGAGGGAGCGGATGCAGGATGTGCTCGAGCTCTGCGGGCTGGGCGACGTCGGGCGGACGATCATCGGGCACCTCTCGAAAGGCTACCGCCAGCGGGTCGGGCTGGCAGACGCGATGATCCACGAGCCGGACATCCTGATCCTCGACGAGCCGACGATCGGGCTCGATCCAAACCAGATCCGCCAGGTCCGCGACCTGATCAGGAACCTGCGGCGCCACCACACGATCCTGCTCTCGACCCACATCCTCCCCGAGGTCGAGATGCTTTGCTCGCGCGTCATCATCATCAACCGGGGCCGGATCGAGGCGATGGACACGCCGCAAAACCTGCGCGAGCGGATCGGGGCGGCCGGGCACATCGTGCTCGATGCGAAAGTGCCCGGTGCGAAGGCCGCCGCCGCCGGGCTGCGCGCCCTCGCCGGGGTCGCGACGGTCACCGCGCGCACCGATGGCGGGCGGACGGTTTTCACGATCCATGCTGCGGCGGGTGCGGATCCCCGAGAGGACATCTTCCGGCACGCGGCGCAGGAAAAGTGGCCGGTGCGCGAGTTGAGCCGTCCGGCGGTGTCGCTCGAGCAGGTGTTTGCATCGGTGACGCACGCGGAGGAGCATTGAGATGAGGCGGTTTCGCACATTGCTCGGCCGCGAGCTGGGAGCGGCGTTCCACCAGCCGCTCGCGTATGTCGTCCTTTTCTTTTTCCTTCTGATCACCGGGTTCAACTTTCACGCCGGCGTCTCGCTCCTGAACCGTGCGGCCGGCGGGACGACGATGGTCGAGGCATTTTTCAACACCGTGTATTTCTGGTTTCCGTTTCTGCTGGTTTTCCCGCTGATCACGATGCGCGTGTTCGCCGAGGAGGCGAAGCTCGGGACGATCGAAACGCTGATGACCGCGCCGGTGCGCGACGGTCAGGTCGTCTTCGCGAAGTATTTTGGCGCGCTTGTTTTTTATCTGATCCTCTGGCTTCCGAGCCTTCTTTATTTTGTGGTGTTCCAACTGGTCACCGACCGGAGCGCGGCCGGGGCGGTGGGGTCGTATCTCGGCGCCTACGCGATGATCGTGCTCCTCGGGATGCTCTACACAGCGCTCGGATGCCTCGCGTCGGCGCTGACCGACAACCAGATTGTGGCGGCGGTGATGGCATTTGCGGCGATCCTCGGGCTCTTCTTCCTCGGGATGCTTGCGCTGGTCATGCCGTCGGCCGGTCCGCTCGTACGCGAGATCACGTATTATTTCTCGCCGGTCCAGCACATGATGGATTTTTCGCGGGGAATTTTCGACTCCCGGCCGGTCGTGTTTTACGTCAGCTCGACCGCGCTCGCGGTCTTCGCGACGTTCCATGTTTTCCAATACCGGAGGTGGAAATCATGATCCAGATCCCGCGCGGCGGGATCCGCCTTGGGATCGCGCTCCAGTCGGTTGCGATGCTCGTCCTGTTCGTGGCTGCGAACGTTCTGAGCTTCGAGAACTACTGGCGCGGCGACTTTTCGCGCTCCCAGAAGTTTGCGCTGTCCGCTCAAACCCGCCGGATCCTGCGCGAATTCAGCGAGGCGAAGCCGCTAAACATCACGATAATCTCATCTCCCACGATGTTCGGGCCTGCCGCGCAGATCCTCGGCGACGTGCAGGGGCTGCTCGCAGAGATCCAGTTTTCGGGACGCGAGCGGGTGGTCATCGAGTCGGTGGATCCGACCCGCAACCTGACCCGCATGCGCGAGCTCCAGGGGAAATTCAAGCTTGCGAACGCCGACAACCTGATCGTGCTCGAATATGGCGGGTGCTCGAGGACCCTGAACATCGCGCGGATGGCCGACTTCGACATGGGGCCGGTCGCGCAGGGCGAGCCTCCCCGGCTGCTCGCGTTCCGGGGCGAGCAGGCGCTTGTCGGCGAGATGATCGCGCTCGTGAATCCCGACGCGCGCGCAGTCTATTTTTTACAGGGCCACGGTGAGCCGACCGAGGGGATCGCGCTCTTCGCCGACTCCCTGCGGATGCAGAACGCCCGGGTCGAAGGGCTTTCGCTCGCGTCGTCCGACGCGATTCCCGCCGATGCGGCTGCGCTGGTCGTGGTCTCGCCAAAATTCGACATCGAGGTCCGCGAGGCTGCGGTCATCGGCGCGTGGTTGCGCCAGCGCGGGCGACTCCTTGTTTTGCTCGATCCCGATGCGAAGACTCCCCGGCTGTCCGAGGTCCTCGCTGCAAGCGGAATTGTTCCGCGCGACGATCGGGTGCTGCGCACCGTGCGGCTGCCGCTTGCGACCGGAATCCTGCGCGATGTGACCGGGGGGATTTTGCCGACGACCGAATTCACCAGGCGTCTTGCGGGAACGACGGTTTTGTTCCCGGGCGCGACCCAATCGCTTGCTCTCGACACGGCGCTGGCCAAGAAAGAAACCCTGCAGCTCCGCCCGTTGATCGAGGCGGCGGAGGAATTCTGGGGCGAGCGGGACTATGCGCCCAACCGGCCCGGCGGGGTCCGCTACGATGACGGGAAGGATGCCGGGCAGCCGCTTCCGATCGCCGCTCAATCCGACCGCGGGGGAGTCGAGGACGACCGTGTCGAGGTCCAGACATCGAAGCTCATCGTCGTGGGCAGCGCGCAGTTTGCCTACGACGCCTCGGCGACCCCGCAGGGGATTGATTTCCTGGTCGCCGCCGTCAACTCGCTGATTGACCGCGGCCGTCTCACCGGGGTCGCCGCGAAATCGGTCGCTCATTTTGCACTCAACCTGACCGATGCCCAGCTCGGCCGGATCGCGCTGTTTTCGATGGTCCTGCTGCCCGGGCTCTCCGCGCTGGCAGGGATCGTCGTCTGGTGGGCGCGCAGGTCATGAGCCGGGCGGCGACAATATTCCTTGTTGCGGCCGCCGTCGCCGCCGCGGTGTTCGCCGCGATTTTCATTCCGCTCCGGCACGGCGCGGACCGTCCGGTCGGGTCGCCGCTTTTCGACTTCGACCCCGACGCGGTCCGGAGCATAAAGATCACAAACGGGGACAAGGTGTTCGATCTGAAAAAGTCCGAGAACGGCTGGATGATCGGTCCGGAGCCGGTTGACCGGGCGTCGGTCGAGGCGATCGGCCGACTGATTGCGGCGGCCAAAGGCACGCCGATTGTGGACCGGATTGCGGCAGGCGAAATTTCCGACCGCGACCGGCTCTCGGAATACGGGCTGCGCAAAAGTGCCGTGCAATTCGATTTCAAGGGCGACCGGGACCACCCGCTGCTCATCGGAAAGGACGCCGCGAGCGAGAAGCTGGTTTACGTGCGGTTCGAGGATTCGCGCGAGGTCTATCTGATCCCCGACGACCTCGTGCGCCTGATCATGGCCCCGGCGCAGAATTACCGCGACCGGATGATGTTTCGCCTCCGTCCGGACCGCGTCGAGCGGCTCGTGATCCGGCGTCCGTCGGGAGAAATCGAGCTGCGGCGCGACGGCGGGGGCTGGAAAATTGTGAAGCCGCTTTCCGCGCGCGCCGGCGGGCCGGCGGTGGCGGAGTTTCTCAAAAAGCTGCTTGGAATGCACGTCGAGGGGTTTGACCCGGCCGACGAACCGTCGGCCACCGGCCTTGCCGAGCCGGTTGCCGAGGTTCTGGCCTACGGCGAGGGTGAGCTCGAGCCAGAAGTCGTGCGCCTCGGGGAGGAGACAGCCGGAGCACGCCACGCATGGCTCTCGCCCCGCAACGTCGGCGCGCGCCTGCCCGCCTCGATCATGGACCTCCTCGCGGTCGATCCCGCGACGTTCCGCGATCCGGCAATCGCCCGGATCAACCCGGACATGGTGGACAAGATCCGGATCGCCTCGCCCGGGAATTCCTTTGAAATCGCACGCGCCGATGGATCTTGGAAGATCGGTGGCCGGGCTGTCACCGAGTCGTCGGTCGATCGCATGCTTGCCGCGCTGGCCGATGCGAAAACGGTCCGCCATGAGGCGGCGACCGACTCCGCGCTCGAAAAAAGCGATCTCGTCCACCCGGTGCTCACCGTTGGCTTTTACTCGGTGGTTTCGGAAAACACGCCGGAATCTCCCGCCGGGGAGCAGGTGATCGCAGAGTTCGCATTTGCGCGTGCGGGGGCTGACCTCGCGGTCCACGAAGCCGGTGCCCCCGAGATCGGGTTCACAGGGGCGTCCGTGCTCGATTCGATCCCCGGCGAGCCCTCGGCCTGGACCGCGCCGTAGCGGCCGCATTCACTGCAGCACCATCTCCTCGGTCGAGAGCCGCCGCTTGAGAAAAATCAGCGCGTCGATCGCCTTGGTGAACCGGTCCTGATCGTTGGCGAAACTTCCGCCGCGCGCGTCGTCAATAAACCGCGCGAAGAACCCGATCATCTCCTCGGTCGTGAGCCTCCCGCCGCTGGCGGCGGCGAGATCCCCGTAGGGCCAGGCCTGCCTGAGGCGTTCGGCGATCGCGCCTGGATTCGACAGGAGCCCCTTGATCTCCGACGTCGTGGCGGACTGTTCCCATGCGCAGCCGCGGGTGACGAGCTGAAGCGTCGAGATCGCGAGGAAAAAAAAGTCGGGAAGCTTGTCGAGGTGGGAAAACACCCGGCTGTAGGAATCGAGGTCGATCGCCTTGAACTGCCCGCGGCGGCTCATCATGACATTTCCATTTTTCAGGTCGTTGACGGCAAACCCGAGGCTGTGGACCTCCTCGATCCAGAGCACCTTGCTGGTGAGGAGGTCGAGGATATGGCCGAGGCCGGGCGGCGCGACAAACGGGGGGGACTTCCGGTTCCGCCGCCAGGCCTCGCCCGCGCTCCCGCTCAGGGATTTCAAAAATTCGCGGCTCGCGTCGGCCTGTGACGAGCGGCCGGATTGCGGGCGCAGGATGCTTGCGTGCTCGCTGCCGGCGACCCCAATCAGGTGGTCGAGCGTGTCGCCCTCGACGATCTGCAGGATGTGGTAGTTCGAACGGATTTTTTTCAGGTAGCCAGCATCGAAGACCCGGATCACATGCGGCGATTTTGCGAGTCCGCGCGCGATTTCCATGATCGTGTCCGCCGCCTCGATCGCCTCTTTTTTGTGGCCCTTCCGGATGCGGTCCACCTTGACGGCGACGCGGGCGGGGATGCTGCCGTTGCCGACGTTGAGCGCCTCATAGACCCGCCCGAACTGGCCCATCCCGAGCTGCCCGACGATCAGATACCCGGCATCCTCGAGCGGACCGCGCACCTGCTTCCATGCGTCCTCGTCCTCATCGTCAATCAGCCCGTAGCGACCGACCTCCGGGGCCGGTGTCCTGATTTTTTTCGGGCTTTTCCATTCGACCGGCATCGCCTCCAGCCACTCGGGTTTGTCGGGCATGAGGCCGGCGATGCTGAGCCGGAGGTAGCGGGAGTCGAGGTAATCGCGCACGATGACTGCGGCGGTGTCCCAAAGGCTTTCGATCGCGCGGTCGCGGAGGAGAAACGAAAGGTCGCCGAGCAGGCGAAAAAACGGATCGCGAGCGAAGAGGTCGCGGCGGTCGATTTTCCACCGCTTCGCGCTGATCTTCTCGAATGCCTCTCCGGCGGGGTTCGCGTCCGGACGGCCGTCTTTTTTCCCGTCGTAGAGCATGTGGAGGTTGACGAGCGCCCACTTCGCGGTGAGCTCGATCCGCTCGGTGAACCGGTCGCGCGGATACCGCTCGTGTCCGATCTGGAGCAGGATCTGGCGGATGACCTCCCAGATTTCTCCGGCGCGCTCCATCGGCTTTCCGTCTTCGGCCCCGCGGGCCTCGAATTCTTCGAGCAGCCCGGTGCGGACGAGAATCCGGGTCCCGCCCGGCGTGAGGTCGTCGTTGACGCGCATCTCCCGCGCCGCCGCCGCCGGCAGGTCTGCGCAGGAAACCATCGTCAGGGGTTCGCCCAAATTCGATGGATTGTCAAAGACCATCCGGTTGAAGACGGCTGCGGCGGCGGGGATTTTCTCGAGGCGGGCGGCCGTCTGGCGGAACGTGCGCGTGAGGGCGTCGGCCCACGGGCGGGAGCGCTCGTTGCGCGGCAGAAATTCGATCGTGCGCGCCGACGAGTTGATGCCGATTTCGAAGGCGAAAACCCCGTCGGCGCGCGATTTCCAAGGGGTTCGAAGGTGGCGCACCCACTCGTCTACCTCTCCGGAAAAGACGGTGGTGCTGCGGTTGGTGGCAATGGTCGACCGATGAGCCCGGCGGCCTGGAGCCGCGGGCGGCGCGAACTCATCGCGTCGTCCCTGCAGTCCCATCGCAGTAAAAAAATGTCGCAGCAGATCCGACATGCGTGTGCCGTATTCTGATCGGTTTGGGCCGCCATGCAAGACCGCCC